>CALXMX010000094.1 GCA_944389575.1 uncultured Opitutales bacterium | reverse complement strand
AGTGTCGGCGCGCATTGCGCATCGGGCTAATTCCGCGGGTTCGCGCTTCGCATGCGTTTCTGAATGCGGCGTTTGCGCGGCAAAAAAACTTGACGCGAGCTTCGGTTTGTCAATGATATGCGCCCGTTATGGCAGACAAAAACGAAAAAAACAGTGCAAACGTTCCCGGTAAGTTCTACGTCGACTCGCAGTGCATAGGCTGCGCCTTCTGCGTCTCCAATGCGGAAGGCTTTTTTATGCTCGGCGACGACGGCTGCGCCTACGTGGCCAAACAGCCCGAATCCGACGCGGATAAGACCCTCTGCGAGGAGGCTAAAAACTCCTGCCCCGTTGAGGCCATCGGCGACGACGGCGAATAGGGAAATGTTTGCCGTGCGTTTCTGAGCTGGCGCAAATTCGCCGCGGTCGGAATCGCTTGAAATTGGGGAGCCTTTGAAAGGAGGCTCCTTTTTTTTGCGCCGCAGCGCACTGCGAAGTTTATTCTAAAGAGCGCGAAGCCGGGAAATTCAATCTCGCCGCGGCCGGTAAAATTTGCCGAAATCGTAAAAATTTTTCAAATGCGGTTTCGCCCTTGCGAAATCGATTTTGCAATGCGCGAAAAAAAAGGTCGGAATGCGCGGGTAGTTTTCCCGTTCGCTCGGGTGGGCAATTGGGCGCGCTTAGGTGGAGTCGATTCGCGCCTTTTGCACGATGAGCTTATAGTTTCTGCCGCCGTCCGTCGGCCGTATGTTGGGATTGAAGGAGCGCCTTTGAGATTATTAAGACGCCTCCGGGATTAGGAGGGCGTGCGCCTTCGGAATTGGGGGTACGCCTTCGGCAATGCGGATTATCGGAACGCGCCGCAGGCATGTTGTTGCAGGAATGCGCACCGAACGCGCCGCAGGAACGCTTCGCAGGAATACATCGAGGCGCGTCTTGCGGCAAAGCGACCCGGCGGAGGCTGCTTTCGCGGCTGAAGTGGGGATAGGATTATCGGAGAACATCAAGCCGGTATTCGCCGCGCGCGCGCCTGACTTTGCACGGGGCCCCGTAAATGTAGCTGAGCGTCTTGGCGGTGAGCACTTCCTCTTTCGGCCCGATTGCGGCAACCTCGCCTTTCTTCAGCGCGATCGCCTTCGTGAAGCTCTCCGGTATTTCCTCAATGTGGTGTGTGGCCAGTATTATTGCGGGAATGGATTTGTCGGCGGAAAGCCCGTTTAAAAACTCCACAAATTCGCTCCGCGCGACCGGATCCAATCCCGAACAGGGCTCGTCGAGAAACACGACCGACGGCTTTATCATCAGCGCCCTTGCCAGAAGGACCTTCTGCCGCTCCCCCTGCGATATGTACGCCCAGCGACTGTCGGCAATGCGCGCTATGCCGAACTTTGAAAGCTTTTCGACGGCCTCTTCGCGGAGCCTCTTCGTAATGCGCCCCCAGTAGTTTATCATCGCGAACTTGCCGCTGACTACGACGTCTCCGACGCGCTCGTTTCCGTCGAATCCGCGCTTTAATTGGCTGCCCACGAGGGCGATTTTTTCGCGCACTTTCTGCCAGTCGTATTCGGAGTAGGTTTTGCCGTCGACGGACATCTCCCCGCCGGAGGGCGTGTTGTATGCGCATATTGTGGATATGAGGGACGTCTTGCCCGCCCCGTTCGCGCCGAGCAGCACCCAGCGCTCGCCCCTCAGAACCGTCCACGAGACGGACTTGAGTATCGGAAAGTCCGCGACAAAGCTCAGGTTGCGTATGTCCAATATTTTTTCTTTTGCCTTTTGCGTGCGCGTTTTCATTATGACCCGACAGTAAATATGGAGAATTCTCTAAAGGGCAAACCAATAATACTGGCTTCCGCCTCTCCGCGCCGCCGTCTGTTGTTGGAGCGCGCGGGAATCGCGTTTGAGACGTTCGTTTCCGACGCGGAGGAAATTTCCGGCTCCGGCTTGCCGCCCGAGCGCCTCGTGCAGGCAAACGCCCTGCTAAAGGCCGAAAATGTCGCGCAAAAATTTTGCGGGAGGATTGTCTTGGGCGCGGACACCGTCGTCGAGCTCGGCGGGGAGGTATTTGGAAAGCCGCGCGATTTGGAGCAGGCCTTTCGCATGCTTTCGGCTTTGAGCGGGCGCACGCATCGCGTTTTGACGGCGGTAGCCCTCGTCGAGAGATTTGGCGGATACGCGTGCGGGGAGAGAATCCGCCGCGATGTGCGCTTTGATTCCAGTAGCGTCACCTTCAAAAAATTTGGCCGCGAAGTCATGCGCGACTACGTTTCGAGGGTGGACGTCCTCGACAAGGCTGGGGCCTACGCGGCTCAGGAGTGCTCCGAATTGATTATAGAGCGCATAGACGGGGAGTTCGACACCGTCATGGGGCTTCCGTGCGCGCTCGTGCGGAGTATGCTGGCGGATTTTCTCGCCGCCCGCGATTCCGGAAGTGTTGAATAGTTGTCCGATGGAGCGCGGGGGGCGGCAGTCTAAAAATCCGGAGCTGTATTGGAACGCCAACCGTTCCGACGCGGCGGCGGTTTGCATTGCGTCCGTTTTGACGGTTTTAATTCACGCGCTCATATTTTGGGTCGTCCCCTTCGACATCGCGCGCCCGAAGGAGCCCCCGCGCGGCGACCTGGAAATTGCCTTTGAAAAGCCCCAGTTCGACAGGCGCCTCCCGGACACCGTGGAGGCTAATCCGTTCGCCAACGACGACGCCCCACCTCCGGACGCCCCCGAATCTTTCATGAACCAGCGCGCGGCGGACGAGGTCACCGATCCCGATTCAAAATCCAAAATGCCGTACGTCGAGGGGGAAATTAAAAACGGGCGAAAGATAGTCCAGGGTACCAGTTCTCCGGAGAACGCGTACATCGCGGCGCGGGAGGTGCTGGAAACTTTGAACCGGCCGCTGGCGCAGCCGGCCAGGCCTTCGGAAGTTCGGGAGGAAACTCCGCCTCCGCAGCCTGAGCGCGCTGCGGATTCCTCCGAGCGTTCGGCGGAGGACGGAAAGGCGGCGCAGTCGGCGGCGCGGGCGGGCGCCGAAATGGCGCGGAAGGATTCGGAAAATTCCGGAGATTCGGGAGCGCAGGGGGTATCTGGCGCGCCGGGCGAACAGGGGGCTGCGGGCGCGCCGGGAGAGTCGGGAAGCGCCGCGGACGGGCTCAAGAATGCGGGTATTGCTGCGGAAAAAAACGCCGCGGATTCCTCCGGCGCGCGCGACGGCCTGCCGGCGGAGCCGCAGGAGAGCGAATCCGTATTCGTGAGCGCGCCGCTCGATTCGCCGGTTGCGCCGAATGTCTCCGCGCCGGAACGCGGAGGGGCGGATTCGGAGGCTTCGGCGGACTCGGCGCAAAAAAAATCCGGCGGCGCCTCCAAAAAAGACTCGCAAAAAAATTCTTCGGGCGAAAGACTTTCGCAAAATACGGACGAATCCGCGCGGGGCGGGGCGCAAAATCCCGGAGAGCCGTCGCGGACTTTGGCAAAAACTTCCGAGCGCGGGCCAGTCCCAGAGCTCGCTCGCGAGCCCGAATCCGCCGCGGAGCCGACGCCCGCGTCGGAGCCCGAGCCTCTGCCCAAGCCCGCGCCGCGGCCTTCGCTTAGCATGAAGATTCCCGCCGGCCCTCTGGCGGACAACAGGGTGCGGGCGTCGCGGCAGGGGACTCTGGCGGTGGATTCGCGCTTCAGCGAATTCGGGGCGTATCAGCAGCGCATGATTGAGGCCATATCCAGACAGTGGAATCTTCTCGGCGCGCAGTACGACCTCGTCTCGGCGATAGGCTCCCAGACGGTGATAGAGTTCAGGCTCAATACGCGGGGAGAGCTGACGAGGCTGGAAGTGCTCTTTTCAAATTCGACGAATCTCGGGCGCGGATTGTGTGAGCAGTCGATTCTGACCACGGCTCCGTACGGCGAGTGGACGTCGGAAATGGTGTCGGTATTGGGCTCGCGCGACTGTCCGGTGAGAATCACTTTTTATTACAGATGAATGCGGAAAGATGAATGCGGAAGAAATGGCGGCTTCAATTCCCTTTGCGCGCGGGTGCGGCGTGATATGCCGGCTTGAGTGCGGGCTTTTGGCCATATACAAGAGGGCGGGAAGAATGTCGCACCCGAATCCCCCACGCCGCGGCGGCCGCGCTTCGCAGGCTGTCCCCATGGTTCTTGCGGATTACGACTTCGCCGGCGAATGCTACCGGTGGCGCGACGAATCCTCCGGAGAGAGCCTCCGCCTCTATTTGGTAAACAGGCTCGATTCTCCGACTTCCGGAGTGCTTGTCGCTTCGCTTTCAAAGGAGGCCGCAATCGCCGCAAAGCGGGAATTTGCCGCGCGCAGGGTGAAGAAAACCTACTATGCCGTTTGCGTCGGCGTCGGGATTCAAAAGTGCGGAAAGTGGACGGACAGAATCCGCGAGGTCGGCGGGCGAAACTTCGTGCGGGGCGCGGCGGGCGCAGTCGGGAAGCCGGCCTCAACAAACTTTTTCGTCGAAAGCTTAGACAAAAACTCGGCCGGATTGTCGCTCGTCAGGCTCGAGCCCGAAACGGGGCTTACGCACCAGCTAAGGATTCAGTGCGCCGCCCGCAAAATGCCGATTCTCGGAGACGCGACCTACGGAAATTTCAGCGCAAACAAGCGGTTTAAATCGATTGCCAAAATCGACAGGTTGTTTTTGCATTGCGCCAAGACAGAATTGGAAATCGACACTCCCGGCGGCAAGGCGCGCCTCGCGGCGGAGTCCCCCCTGCCGGACAGCTTTTTGGAAATCATGCAGTACAATCCGAAAATATTTAGGAGCTTTCACTGATGGACTTGTTTTCAACGTTGCTCGGCTCTTTCGGCTCCGTCGCCGCGTACGTGCGGGCGGTGTATTTTTGGCGCTGGAAGATGCTGGCCTATTATATGATTTTATCCGCGGTGAGCGCGGCCGTCCCGTATTACGTCATAAGCATGGCGTTCGACGAATTTTGCGCGAAGGGGCTTCCGGCGTTGGAGCGCCAGCTCGAGGGGGTCGAGATAGTCGATTGGCGCGTGCGCACGCCGGGTGGGGCGGAAGTGCTGCTCAAAGATTCCGGAGGAAACGCAATCGGGGCGGCGACGCAGGGGTATGTGGACGCCTCCAAGACGGCCGGGCTGCTCTTCGCCCTTGAGAAGGACCGCGTGAGCTTTTATTTTAAGGATTCGGAGATTCCGATGTTCCTGAAAGACATTCTTCCGGGGAAGCCGAATTTCCCGGCGTCGGATTTGCTCGCGCTTGCAAAGGAGTCTTTTCGCGCGGTGCGCCTGCCGCTCGTGATGTCGCTGGCTATGTTTTACAATTTGGCGTACATACTGATATTGTCGTTTGCAGTTTACATACTTTCGCAGACCAAATTGCCGGGTTTGAGCTGGGCGCGCTCGTTCAAATTTTCGACGGTCGCCCTGACGCCCGCGATATTTTTAGACATATTTTCCCTGCTGGCCTTGGGGGTGCGGGTACCGTCGTTTGTTCTTGCGCTAGCGAGCATGTTCGTGGTGTACCGCGTGATGTCGAAGATGCCCCCGCCGCCGGAGCTGCGCGGCGGTGGGGATATTGCGTAAGCTTTGCGAACCTTTGGGCAGGCTTGGCCGGTTTTGCCGGCTTTTGGCTCTTGCCGCGGGCGCGCGGGGACGCGGCTCGGAGCTAAACTTTGCAAAGGTTCGTTGCGGCCGAGCAAAGATTCGTTGCGGTCGTCGGGCTGGGCCGGAGGCCTTTTGAAAAGCGCGCCTTCATTTTGCAATTCGCATCATGGGCGGGAATTTTGGCGGCGCTTCAAAGGAAATCCGGCGGGCAGAATATGCTTGCCATGCGCTTCGGCCGATAGATTATGGACTATTCCTGTAAAAATGAACAAAGCAGAAAAATACATATCTGAAGGGCGCGGCTCCTCCCAAATTCGCGCAGTGCCGGAGCGCAGATACGAGGAGGACTTCAAAATCAGCAGCGAGTACAAGTCGTCGCTGCCCGACGTCCAGAACGCCGACAAGAGTTCCATACGCGGCGCAAACGTCCCGATCATGCAGGTCGGCATGCACAATTTTAAGATGCCCCTGAAGTTCATTTCAAAGGCCTGCGAAGTGCGCGAGCTTAGCGCGTCGGTGACGGCGACCGTATCTTTGGCGGCGAATTGCAAGGGCATAAACATGTCGCGCATAATGCGCGTGTTTTACGCCTTTTCGGAAAGGATTTTTACGCCCGACCTCCTGCGCGAAATACTCCTGAAGATGAAGGCCGAACTGAACACGTCGCGCGCCAGAATCAAGATATCGTTCGACTATCCCATACTCCAGACCAGCCTGCGCAGCGGCTGCAAGGCGTGGCAGTACTACAACTGCGCCTACGAAGGCACGATTGACGACCTCGACATCTTCAGAAAGATAATGCATTTCGACTTCGTGTATTCGTCTGCCTGCCCGTGTTCGGCGGAGCTGAGCGAGCACGCGCGCAGCACACGCAACGTCTATTGCGTTCCCCATTCCCAGCGCAGCAAGGCCAGGGTGAGCGCGGAGCTTGAAAAAGACGCCGCCGTCTCCATAGAGGATTTGCACGCCATGTGCCTTGAGGCCCTCAAGACGGAGACGCAGACTATGGTCAAGCGCGAGGACGAACAGGCGTTTGCCGAATTGAACGGCGCGCACGCAAAGTTTATCGAGGACGCAACCAGGCAGCTTTATGCCGTATTCAACGCGAATTCCGCGATAAAGGATTTTGAAATTGCCTGCATTCACTTGGAAAGCCTCCATTCGCACGACGCTGTCGGCGTGATATGCAAGGGTAGGCCGGGGGGATTCAAGGGGGATTTCTTCGACTTCAAAGACTTGCTCTGCTGACGCTTCCGCATTTGTTTCCGTATTTTTATAGGCGTTTCGCGCGCCTGCGCGCGGCGTATTGTTCACCGCGCGTTGCGGCGGAAATTTACGATTTATTGCGCCGGTTATTGCCGGCGCATTTGGGCGTTTTCTTGGCGGCTCTTTATTTTAATGGGCCGTTGCGGCGGGGGTATTGCGTTTTTTTCGCGGCGGTTTTTTTGGCGCATATGGGCGGTTGTTGGAGGGCGCGCGGGATTTTTTCTATACGGCGCGCGTTGCCTGTGCTTGCGCCTTTCCGGCAAAATTCGTCCGGCGCGTTTGCGCGCGGGCAAATTTGCTTGCGCCATTGCGCATTTTCGGATAAAGGTATTGCATATGAAATATATGAAGGGAATTTTAGTTGCGGCCTTTTCGACGTTTGCCGCAATAGTCGCGTTTGGGGCTGATGAAAATGCTGTTCCGCCGAATATCGAATGGCGCGATATGCGCTCCGTCGGATTGGAGGGCAAGGGGTGGCAGGATACGTCGCAGCCTTACGGAAGAATGCCGTCGTCCGCAAAGGGGAAGGCGACGAACGCAGTCATGGGAAATGCCGTGAGCTCTACCGGAATGTGCATAAATTTTGAAACCGACGCGCGCGAAATATGGGTAAAGAGAAAATTTAGGCAGGAGAAGCTCGGCGAGAGCAACTTCAATATATGCGCGCATTCGGGCTTCGACCTATACTGCGCGGACAAAAACGACGGCGGCAAATTCAAATGGCTGGCCGCAACCTCTCACAGGGATTCAAACAAGGAGGTCTACAAGCTGTTCGGCGCAAACGGGCGCAAAAACGTTTACAGGATATATCTGCCGCTGCGAAACTGCCTGGTTTCGGCGGAGCTCGGAATACCGAAGGGCGCGTATTTCAAGGTTATTCCGGCGCGGAAGGAAAAGCCTCTGGTGTTTTACGGAACGTCGATAGTCCACGGGGCGTATGCGTCGCATGCGGGGTTGTCGCACCCGTCCATAATCGGGCGCAGGTTGGACAAGCCCGTGATAAATTTGGGCTTTTCCGGCTCGGCGAAAATGGAGATTGAGATGGCCGACATTCTCGCCGAGCTCGACGCTGCGGTCTATATAATCGACTGCCAGCCGAACATGGACGAAAAGCTTGTCGAGAGCAACTGCGAGAAATTTTTGCGCCGCCTGCGCCAGCTGCGCCCCGACACTCCCATTCTGCTTGTCGAACACCCGAATTCCGCGCGGGATTGGTATTGGAAGGGCAAGAACGCCAAGCGTCCGAAAAAGTGCTACATGCAGCGCGACATCTACAAAAAACTTTGCGACGAGGGCGAAAAGAACATGCTCTACTTGAAGGGCGACACATTGTACGGCACGCACGGGGAATCCTCGATTGACGACATTCATCCCGGCGATTTGGGCATGATGGAGCTTGCCGACCAAATGACTCCGCTGATAGGCGAACTGCTGAAAAAGAATTCCGCCGGCAGTTGATTTTTGCAGGCTCTTAGCCGGTCGCAAACAGCCTTTTTCAAAAAAAATTGCGCGCGCGCTTTGAGCGCGTTAAATGGGCGCCTTTTTTCGTAAAAAAATTTTTGCGCACCAGCCGGCGCGCAAAAATTTCTGCCGCATTTTAGCGAAAAGCTGCCGCTTTTGGTTCGCGCCGCCCTATGCGGCGCGCGCCTATTTTTCCTGCGGCTTTACTATGTGGTAGGATATCGAAAAATTGCGCAGGACTCCAAACAGCATGTCCTTTTTGTTTTTTACAAATTCGTCGTACGCGGCTTGCAGGTCTTTTGAATCGGAAACCTTTTTGCGGTTGACTGATATTATGATGTCGCCCGGCTCGATTCCTGCGAGTTCAAACGGGAATCCCCTCCTTATGCCTATCACCATTAACCTCGAGTCCGCGGTTATCTTTTCCTGCCTTGCGAAGGGCTTGGTTATTTCGCGCATTCCGGCGCCCCATTTTTCCAGGGCGTACTCGCGGCCGACGCGGCTTTCAAGCTCCTCGCTCTTTGCGGTCTTTTCCAAAATTTTGCCGTCCCGCATAATTTCCAATTTGACGTCGGAACCTATCGGCAGGGAGGCTATGTAGCTCATGATTGCGGGCAGCTGTTCCGGGAAGCGCCCGTCGATTTCGCGGTCGTTTATCTTCATGAGAATGTCGCCCGGCAGGACCCCCGCGATTTTTGCCGGCGAGCCCGCGTCGACATTCCGAATGAGCGCGCCCTTGTTCATGTCGAGATCGAAAAACTTTTCCATATCCTGCAGCGGAGCGGGCGTTATCCCGATGTACGCGCGCTTTACGCCGCCGCTTTTGAGCAGCTCCTCCATCGCAGATTTTGCCACGTTTACGGGCACCGCGAATCCGAGGTTGTTCGAGTTTGTGTACGCGCGCGTGTTTATTCCCACAACGTCTCCGTTCGGCAGGGCGAGCGGCCCGCCGCTGTTGCCGGGATTTATCGCGGCGTCGATTTGAATCCACGTGTTGAACACGCCGGTCTCGTAGCCGCTGTTTAGAATCGTGCCCTCAAAGTAGCGCGTGGTGTTGGAGACTATCCCGCGGGTGACGGTCCGGGCGAATCCGTGCGGGGTGCCGACGGCGTAAACTTCGTCGCCCGGCGCGAGGGTGTCGGAATCGCCGAATTTTGCGTGCGCGAATTTTATGTTGCGCCGGCGCAGGTCGTCGGTGTCCAATTTTATTACGGCCAGATCCGTCCAGTGGTCCCAGCCGACGAATTTCGCCGGCACGCGCTCGAGGTTGGCGAGCGTGACGACGAGTTTTACGGCGTACTCGTTGACCACGTGCGAATTTGTCAGAATCATGCCGTCCTCCGTCATTATAACTCCGGAGCCGATTGAGCGGTCTATTCTGTTGCCGCCGTCCTTTTGGGAAGCCGTCCAGACGTCGATTTTGACGACGCTG
>CALXMX010000093.1 GCA_944389575.1 uncultured Opitutales bacterium | reverse complement strand
GAGGCGTTCGTTTGAAGGCTCGCAGGAAACGCTTGAGAATTTTTCAAAGCTGCCGGTTCGCGCGAAGATTGTAGTTATTGGAAGCATGATTCCGACGGGCGACGCGCGCTTTTGGAAGACGGTGTCTCCGGAGCTGAATTCCTCCGACGCGGATTTGAGGGCCGAGGCCGTGTATGCGTCGCGCTTTCTCTGCGAGGACGAGTTGGACTTGAAGAAAATACTGAAAATTTCGCGCGGCTCCGACAGGAGCATGGCGGCGCTTGCGCGCCGCGCGATTCTTGAGAATCCGAGTTATGTGGTTGACAAGATTCTGCGCGACAACAGCAAGGACGCCTGGGCGCTGGAGATGCTTTGCCTGCGCGCCGATCCCGCCGCCGAGCGGGAGCTTTGGTCGCGCTATCTTTCGGGCGGCTGGAAGAAGCGCGATGTGGCTTCCGCCGTCGAGCGCACGGTCAACTTCGGCAATGTGGAGAGGTTTGCGGAGAATCTTCGTACGGCAAATGACCCCGACCTGAAAATGGCCGTCGGCAAGATTGTCATAAAGGTCATCGCCGCGGCCAAGGGGAAGGGAAAGGCGAACGAATTTGTAAAAAACGCCTTTTCCTCCGCGATAGCCAAAAACGTCTCAAAAGACGATCCCGTCTACAAGCTCGCGCATTCCAAGCTCGCCATCGATTAGTGCGCGAAATGCGTCGAAAAAAGGCCGCGGCGGTTCCTGCTGCGGCCTTCTTTTTTCATATTTGAAAAAATTTGGGATTCGAGAGCTTTAAACTTCCCGCGCCCGAATTGTAGAATACCCCGTCCAGATAGGTGCTTTGCGCGTGTATGTAAACTTGCGCGCTCTTGCCCATAAATTCCAGTTCCATGGGGCAGCACAAGGTGTTTTGCCAGGGGCCTTTGTTTTCGGAAGACACATCTGAACAAATCCACATCTCGCCCGTGCTGGCGTAGACTTCGACGCTTATGGGGAATACGAAACTGCGCTGCTCAAACGGGACTTCGGGCGAGTATTGGGCGGCGTACCGCGGCGCGCCGAGGTATGTTCCTATATTTATGCCGCTGTAAAAATAGCGCCCGAACAGAATGTCCGGCCCTCCCGGCCAGCCGTACTTCAGGCGCTCCAGTGGCTCGTTCGTAATCGCGCCTTGGATAGGGTACGACAATTCGTCCGAAAATTGAAACGTAGCCTCCGAATCATAATCGTCATTCTCCGGATTCATTTTGAATTTGGAGGAGACGTTTAGAGATATTTCCAAGTCCAGTTCGCTGAGAGTCCAATAAATCTTTACAGCCTGCTTTGCGGAAAACTCGCCGAATGAGGTCGTATAGCGGTTCGTAGCGGCGTGCGGTACGAGGCACTTTTGCGGCAGGACTTCAAGCGCGACGAATTGCAGGTTTTCTTCGTTTTCCATAGCCTATGCCTCTTGGCCGCTTTCCTCCTCGATTTCCGGATCGGTCATCAGAATCTTAGCGTAGGCCAGCTGGCCGTTTTTTACGACTGCTACTCTGCGCATTTTCGCGCCGCTTCCCTCGTCCAAATCCTCGGCGTTTATGTCTATGGTGCGCGGGGCGGTTTCGTCGTGGTCGCTTATTATCAGCCTTTCGTAGTCGGGCAGGTTTTGGGTTGTGTCCAAAATGGGGACGTCGAGTGGGACTTCCTCCTTTTCAATATTGGAGGTCGAAAACGTTTCGGGTATGAGCCTGTCGCGGTTTATGCGGAAAAGTTCCACGATGTCGTCGGCGTACAGATGGGTAGGCGGGCCGAATTTGACGTTCGTAGTCTCCTTTGCAAAGTCTTCGACTATAGCGACTGCGGGGGCAGATAGCGACGCGCCGTCGGCGAGGGTCAGGGCGACTTTCTTGCCTGCGAATTTTTCGGCGCACAATCCCAGAACAGTGGCGTCGCCCTGATATTGCAAGTCGCAGGCGGCCTCGTAAATGCTCTTTGCCATGCCCTCCGGTTTCGGCTCGCGCAGGAGGGTTGGGGTAAATTCGGGATACGATCCGCTGACGGCGTTTGTCGCGCGCAGGGTGAGATTGAGAGTCTGCTGGGCGGATTTCCCGGATTCGTCGGCGAGGGATATTCTCGCCGTTATCACGTCGCTTTGGCTCCTTGCGTTTATGTGCGATGCAAGCTGCCCTTTCACGAGTTCGCGCGTCAATTCTGGGTGGCTCCTCGAGGTTTCCAAAATCTCGAAGTCTTCGGGCAGGGAGGGAATGTGGCTGCGCCACCATTGTTTGCTTTCCGGCTGAATGGTCTCGCACACGAGTTCGTAAACCTTCACGCGTTCCCGGCTGCCGGCCAGCTCAACCGTCATTACGAGCGTATTTTTTGTCGGCGTTCCCAAATCTTCCGGATAAGACTCCTCCTCTATTGTCCGCCACACGTTTTCGCCGCTGGAATTTTCGCGCTCGTATTTTATGACCACCCCGTTTAGGCGCAAGTCGGGGCGCGACTTTACCGAGAGCGCGAGGGTGTCCGTGCCGTTTTCCAAAAGCACGGCCTGCGGAAGATTTTTGCGCTGGACGATGTTTATCTTCGGAAGGCCGTCCGCAGAGTAGTCGAAATATATCTGCGAATTGGGGGGCCAGCGGAGGGTGCGCTTTAGCGCCTCCGCGCAGGATATGTCGGAGCGCTGGTCCAGCAGCATTTGGCTGTTGGCGTCTATTGTTCCTATTGACAGCGGGGCTCCGCAGCTTATGGCGTATTGGAGTATGTTTTGCGCCTGCGCGGCCGCGTCTATTTTTTCGCCGGACGAATTTTGCCCCAGGACGACCTTGCTTCTCTGAACGGGCTGAAAGAACACCTCTCCCGATTCCGTCTCGGAGCTTTCCCAGAGCTGCTGGTAAACTATGCCCTCAAGGTGCGCCCACGCGTTCTTTGCCACTATCTGCGCGCGCCGGCTTCCGCCGGACAGCGCTTTGGGAGTCTCCACAACCTGCCCGCAAAATTTTCTCAAGTCTGCGTCGAATATTTCCAAGTTGCAGTCCGTGGGGATTGAGGCGGCCGTCTCTTCGTCGGCGAACGTTATTTTTGCGCTGTCCGCCGCGCCGTTTAACCTCTCAACCTTCAGCGATACGATTCCCCATTCCTCGGCGGATTTTTTTTCGTCGGCGAATTTCAGGTAAATCATGGCTATATGTCCGTTCTGAGTCCCTTTAACTGGCCGGAACTCTCTTCGATTTTTCTTTCGATTTCCTCGACGGTTCTCTCAAGCTCGTCCAGCTTGGATTCTATTTCGTCGAGGGCGTCTTTGAGGCTCTTTTCGAGTTCTTCTATTTCTTGGCTCATGGGATTGTCCTTTCTATGTTTTGCGCGGAGAATGCGTATGATGTGGATGTGAGAAGTCCGTCGGACTGGATTTTGATGTTTTCCGGAATGGCGCCGGCCAGCTTGAATTCGGCCGCGCATTTTCCCAGCGCGTCCTCAAATGTGAAAGACATGTCCGCCGGCAATAGGGCCGACAGCTCGGCGCAGTGGGTCAGCGCGAAGGCTTCCGCTTCGGCCTCCGATTCGTGCGCGCGCTCTAAGGAAAATTCCACGTAGCTTTTGCCGTTTCCCCTGTCGAGCACGCGGGCCTTTCGGGCCCCGATTGCAAATTCCGTCTGAAGCTGGCGGCGCTCGGAGAATGAAAAGTTTTTCGGCTGTTGCCCGGACTCGTTGAGGAGCGTATTTCCTATTTTAATTTTCATTTACTGAAGGAGGGATTGCGCCTTGAAGGCTATTGATATGCGGGTTTCGTGCGCGTCGCACTTTTCGATTTTCCACGGCGAAGTTTCGCAGAGAAATATTTTTCCGTATCCGCTCTCCACCGGCGCGCACCAGTTGTTGAGAATCGCGCTGACCTTTTCGCAAAAAAATAGGACGGAGGGCGAAGAGGCGGAAATGTTCTTTTTTGCTATTTCAATTTGGAATGCTATTTCCGAGAACATCGCGCCCGCCGTATATTTTGAGACGCGCTCCGGTAGCGGCATTCCCACCACTATAGACACCCCGTCCGGACTGGGAACCTCCCCCTCGAGGTTGTGCGCGGAACGCGCTATTTGCGCGCGCGAGAGCGCGGAGTTGGATTTCAGCCTGGCTTCAATGTACTTTTGGAACACTTCCAGCTTGCTCATATTCCCTCCATGCTCTTTCTGTTTACGGGATTGGAGGAGCCTCGCGAGGCGGAGATTCCCTTTTTCGGATTGGCCGTGCGGACTGCCGCGAACGGGCGGCAAACCGGCATTGCGCCGCTGCCCACCTTTTCGAGGATTCCGCGCGCGTAGTCGCCCTGGCGCTCCTGGATTTTTGTGAGTTCAAAGGCCGGTATTCTCGATTGGAGCTTTTCCAGCGCGAGGCGCAGTGCGCATTCGCGAAGTTCCGGGGGGATTCTCGAATGGTCGATATCCAGCATGTTGACGCCGCTTGCGGCTATGTGGGCCCGCACGAGGGCGACCGTCGAATCCAAGATGTCCTTCACGAAGTCCCTGTCCGTTTTCTTTGCGTATTCGGATTTCAGGAGGGCGAGCTGGTTGTTGTTTAGGACGCTCTCGAGATCTTCGGCTGATAGTCTTATCCAATTCATAAAGTTGTCGGCAAGGCGACCGGGCCGCGCGGGGCGCGGCCCGGACTTTGTGCTATTCCGAATCTCCTTCCTGTACTGTTATTTTTCTGACTCCGAGCTCGCTGGTTGCGATTATGCTCGAATAGTGTTCCACTGTTAAGTCCGTGTATTTTGCGTGTTCGTCGCAGTACACCCTGAATGCGCCCTCCTCCGTGGGAGTGTAGAAGCGCTTGAGGTTGGAGGGCTCGTCCTTCGATATGGTGTTCTGCCCGTAGAAGGCGTATATCGAGGAGCCCGCGATTTGAGTCTTGGCCGACGGCGAGCTCTGGTAGCGGGACGATATGACCGCGCAGGATTCCAAAAGGAACTTTGCGGCGAGTTCGGCTTGCGTCATTGAACCGGCCTTGAATGCGACGGCGTTGTTTTGGCTCTCATAGACGGTCATTCTCAAGTCCCATGCCGCCTCTCCAAAGAGGAGCCTGTTGGGGCGCACGCCGCTTTCGTTTGCGGCGGCCGACAGCATTGCGCGTATGTCGGCGTCGGGATTTGAAGATGCGCTCCAAGTCTTGCTGGCGGCGGCGGACGAGGCTATCGTGTCGAGCGCGGAGATTGCGCGCCTGAGCTCGTTGCGCAGCAGGCGGGTCACCAGCATTTCCACGTAGCGCTCCTGCCAGTCCACCCCGGCGACTTCGTCGTGATCTACGCGAATGGTCAGCCCCTTGTTTAGGGTTTTTTCGTTGACGGATTCCCCGTCGTAGCGGACCCGCTTGAATTCGGAGCCTATTGCGCGCACGTCGTCGCTTTCGGAGTAAAACGACTGCGCGTTGTCGCTGCGCTTGAATTCGAACCTCCTGCCCACGGGAATTGCCGGAGCTATGAAATCCAGCTGCGCCATCAGCGGGGCGTAATCCTTCCAGGCCGTGCTGTACGCGGTGAGCGCCGAAGAGAAGGTCGCCGCGGTGAATTTGTTTTCGTTGGCTGCGTTGATTTGGTTTTCCATGCGATTGCTCCTTAGTTTTTGCGGGCTATCAGCCACGCTATTTTCGTTGAGGACTGCGTACCGTTTGCGTCGAGTTTGAACGTCACGGAACCCTCGGCCGGAATCGCGGAAACGAATTTTTCGCTGCCGGCGGCGGCCGCGAGGCTCGCAAAGACGATGTCGTCGGCCTTGATTGCGGAGTTGGTGAGGGTCGCGGAATCCGACGAGCCGGTCCATTCGAATATTCCGCAGTCGGATATCTGCCACGCCTTTGAGCCGAATCCCTGCGGATCTATCTCGACCACGCCGTTGGAGGCGCACCCGCAAAGGGCGATGCCCACCTTGTAGGCGCCGTCGGCGGCGATCGTGCTCACTTTTCCGTTGGCGGCCGTGTAGAGGGCGTCGCCGTACGAGGCGCCGCTGGAGCATACGCACATGATTGTGCTCTCAGCGGAACCGGGAAGCACGACGTTGAGAACGTCCCCCTTCGCGCCCTGGTCGTTGCACACTCCGATGGGGCGGTCCCCGACGCCCGCGATTTTGATTTCGTTTTCGCTCGTTCCGGCCTTGACAAGCAGGTTTTGCGCTTCAATGTCCTCGCCGGCCGTCATGGTTATGTTGCCCGCGTGCGTGCCTTCGGCTATGTTGCAAAAACACACGGATTTTCTCGTTGCCGCGGGAATTGCGAAGAGTCCCGCGAGCGCCTGTATAGTTCTTTTCATTTTTTCCTTTTGTTTTTTGTTGTCCGCGCGCTTTCCTGGAGCGCCTCAGGCGCACCCGTACTCGCGACGCAAAATGGCGAAACTTCTGCTGTACGGCTCGCCGAGCGACTTGCTCCGCTCCAGCGCCATCTCGCT
Organism: uncultured Opitutales bacterium; assembly: GCA_944389575.1. Taxonomy (GTDB): domain Bacteria; phylum Verrucomicrobiota; class Verrucomicrobiia; order Opitutales; family Intestinicryptomonadaceae; genus Merdousia. The sequence continues at coordinate 5,510 of CALXMX010000093.1, read as the reverse complement.
GAGTTTTACCGCAGAAATTTTTTTGCCGGCCTCCGGCGCTCCCGCTCCGGAGAGCTTTTCTATTCGCGCGCCCACCGCCTCCGACTTTATTTTGGCCGAATTTTCCTTCGCCCGCTCGAGGCACTTTTGCGCCATGCCCAAAATACGCCCGCAACGCCTTTCGGAATCGGCAGCCCTGGCCGCAAAATCCGCCATTTCCGGGCCGTTTTTCGCCGCGCCTATTTTCAGTATGCGGCCGCTTTCGGGAATGTTCGGGTTGTTTGTCAGCCCCGCGGAAATCAGGCGAACGGGTCTAAAGCTCTCGCCTTCGATGCGCTTCATCTCCCAGCGCGGAGACAGTCCGGTGTATTTGCCGGAGAGCACGTCGCGGTAGGCGTTGTCGTCGTATTCGATCTCCACGGCGATTCCCCCGTCGGTTTCCAGAATTTCCCTGATGTATCCCACGGGTTTTGGGAGGGCGCGCCCGGAGAGCTTGTCGTCCGGGTGTCCTATGAATATGGGAATTTTTCTGCCGGAAATTTTCGATATGGCCCCGTTGAAGGCCGCCCTCATTTTTCTGGCCGAAAGGCCGTCGACAATTTGTAGCCCGCGCGGGTGTTTCCATTTGCCGTACGGGCTCAATATCTGCAATATCCGCGGCTTATCTGATTTCATTGCCGTTTTCCCCGTTCAGCATCGGATAGGCGAACTTGCGCGCCAACTCTATCGGATCCGGCTTGAGGCCGAGTGCCGTAAGGCGTTCTATGATTTCCAATTCAAACTTGTGCGGCTCGTAGTCGGGAAGCTTCAGACGGAATTTCGCCAGAGGGGTTTCGTCGCCAAGCGCCATTTTTATCACTTGGGCGTCAACCTGCCTGTTGAGAGTGTCGCTTATGTTTGACGCGTCGTCCTCCTCGATCAGCGTCTCCTCGTACCACTGCACGCTGGCGCCGACCCTGTTTGAGCCGCTGAGCGTGGATAGGTCGCTTCCGCGCCAGAGAGCGGTTAGCATTCTGTCAACGCGCTCGATGAGGGCGGGGTAGGGAAGCTCGCCGCTCGTGGAAACGTCGATTGCGTCTATGTCTGTTCCCTCGCTCAGTACGGCGTGGAATTCCGCCCCGAAATCCCTCACAGCGTCGCATGCGGCCTCCCACTCAGGGGTTCCGGGGAAGGCGTCGGTTTTAGCCTTTATTCCGGGCATTCCGTTTCTCTCGCAGTATATCAGCCAGTCTTTGAGCGGAAGTTGTTTGAACATGTAGGCTATGGACGATGCGAACATCAGGCCGTCGCCGCAGGTAAAGAGCCATTGGTTCTCGTCCAATTCGCGCCCGGGGGAGGTCTGAAATTCGTTTTCGAGTATTCTCAGGCGGCCGGCGGTGTTTTCAAAAAGCCACAGCGGATATTGGGTAAACTCCGCGCCGACCCCGCCGTCCTTCGGATAAAAATTGATTTTGTGAATGGAGTATTTGAAGGCCACGCAGTCCATCATCTGCGATATGAGCGTCCTCAGGCCGCCGCGCAGGTTGCCGTCGCAAAAGCTTCCGGCTTGCACGCTGCCGTAAAAGTTTTTCAGGGCGTCGCGGTGTTCCATTGCCCGCGGGGAATCCTCCAGCAGCACGATTTCGCTTTCCAGCCTGGAGACGGACTTCTTGCGCTTCAGATTTAGCCCGCAGAGCATGTCGTCGCGCTTTAGCATGGCCTCGAACATTCTGGCCGCGGTCGACAGCCTGCCGCTTTCAAAGGCCTCCAGCGCCTGTGAGAGCGTTTCGGGACGAAGGTTTCTTATCGGGTTGAAACGAGCTCTCGAGGCCGAGCCCGTTCTTATAGGTGTTATGACTGATGCGTTCATACGCACCATAATAATATCATTTTATAATAATTGCAAATTAACTTTGGGAACTTTTGTTAATTGTGGAGTTTTGGAAACTTTTGATACAAAAATGTAATAAAACCGCCGGTTTAATACTGTGATTTTAGCAATGGAAATTCGCCAAACTTTCGCAAACGGCTTAAACAGGCGGTTTGCTTTTGAAAAAAAAGTTAAAAAAATGCGCGATCGCTTTATTTAAGCCGATTGAAACGGGATATGCGCGGTGGAAATCGGAATTTATGCGCTTTGCGCTCAGCGCGTTTTTTTCGTCCCCCGCATGAATTTCCGCGGGCGCATGCGGGGTTGGAGGAATTTTAAGGCGTTTTCGGCGCGGCGCCTTCGACGAGTTTTGCGGCGTTCAAACGGTTTTCGGCTCAAGCGCCGCCGGGCGTTTTGTCCGCCCGGCAGGCTTCGGGGAAAATGTGATATTGCCGATTGAGGCGCGCTGCGGTGTTCTTTCGCCTTTCCGGCCGCCGTTTTATGCGCAGTGTGTGCGCGCGTATTTTATTAACCGCATGCGTTCCCGGCTAATTAAAAGGGCGGAGTAAGGAGGTGCGGGGCGGGGGCATTGAGGGGGCTTGACGCGCCATATTCATATTTGCCGCCGCCGGTATTGTTAGCAGGCGCGGGAGGAAATGCGTTGGAAGCGAATCGCCGCAACGGTAGGGTTCAAGCGCCGCCGTCGCCGCTGTCACTTAGCGCGGAAGTTTAAAAGGGTTTGCGAGATTTGAAGATACTATTTGCGGGATTTGAAAATATTTTCCGGCAGGCGGTCGGTTTGTCTTGGGTGCGCCGCAATTTTTGGTGCGCGCCTATTTCGCGCCGCGGGCGGGGTATGGAAAAATTTTTTACGCGCGGCCGCAAAATAGCGTGGTAGTAAAATAGTGCGGTCGTAAAAATGCGGCGTAAAAAAAAGGCCGAGATCCGCAGATTTCGTTGCGGGTTCAATGCGGTTATATTGCGGCTTCTCGCAGAATATCGACCGAAGCGGAAGGTATTTTCAAGTTTCGCTTCATCTTTGCAGCATCAAGTCTTGCGGCGGGCTGTTAAAGTTTGCGCGGGCGTCCGACGTTGGCTCAACTCTGCCGTTGACCCAATGTTTCGGCCTCTCGAAAATGGGTGTATTATCCAATTGCAATATTTCGCAATGGTTTTAGGAACTTTCGCCGGCTTTGGGGAGTATCGGTTTATGGGTGCTCCGGGCAGCGCAAAAAAAGGCGCCCGTTCGATGCGGGCGCCGGCGTTTTTTTAGCTTATTCCAAATAGAATCCGGATTTGACGGGAGGCTTGTTTGCGAGGGCGTTCCAGCGCATTGCAAAGTCTTCCGCATTTGAGGCGAAAAGCGGAGATATTTCAATGTCCGCCTCCGGTATGCCGGTTTCGTCGCAATCCACGGGGGAGCCGGCTTCCTTAAACCAGCGGGCAAACTGCTTTTTCTGGTCGTTCTTGCATGTGAGGGGCGAGTCGACTCCCTCGGCGTTTTTTACCGGGGAAAATTCGTCCCACCTTGCGCCCTCTATTATTACCGGCGACTTGGCCATGGGAAGGGCGTCGAATACGAACATTTCAAATTTTATGCCGTTCGGCTTTTCCGGCTTCAGGCGCTCTCCGTTCGCGTCGAGACACGGAATTTTTTTGTCGGCGCGGTGGAACGGAAGTTTGGCGTCGGAGGCGCTTCCGCCCAGCTTTTCGACAAACGCCCTGTCGAGTATGTGAATCGCGACACTCCCGGCGCGGAAGAGCAGCTGTCCGTCCCCATCCAGCTTCTGCTGAAATTCGGCGGGAAGGTCGGAATACTCTATCACCGTCAGCTTTCCGCCAAGCTCGCAAAAGTGGCCGACTTTCTCTAACGGATACGCTTTGGGAATCATCTTCGACGACATCTCGGACTTGCCCAAAATGTGGAACCCTATAAAATACGGATCTATGATGTTGACTAACGGATTGTCCACCTGGAAGTAGCTTATGCATTCGACGCCGCGCTTTTTCAATTCCTCCGCGGCACCGCTTCTGCACATCGCGCGCAGGCACCCGCCGTGCCCGTCGGGCGTCATGGCTATTTTCCCCCTGTCTTCGAGTATGATTTTGCCGTCTTTGTCGACGGCCGGCATGAGACCCTGCTTGAAGAATATAACGTCGTTTTTATCCAGTCCGAAGTAGGAGTTTTCCTCGAAGAAACGGCGCGTTGCCGCGTCGTTTATCTGGCTTGTCATGACGAGCCACGGAATCGAAACGGCGTACTTGCGCGACGCCGACAAAATCTTTTCGGCAAACACCTGAAACAGGCTCTTGCCCTTAACGGGCGTCACCTTGTACAGGCCTTTGGGGGCGTCGAAGCCAAGCCTGGTTCCCTGTCCACCCGCCACGACAAATGCGGCGACCTTCCCGGCGCGCAGCGCGCTCTCGCCGATTTTCTTCGCCTCCGCCCACTTCGGATTTGAACTTTTGGATTCCGGCAGGGGAATGTACGGGGCGGGAGTGAGTTTTGAAAAGTCCGCGCGCGTCTCTCCGCCCGGCTTCAGGAGCGAGCCACAGAGTTCGCCCAGCTCGCCGAGGTCAACTTGGGCGAGCTGATCAAGCAGAGCCTTTTTCCCCGATTCGTCGAGTTCATCGAAATATTTGAATACGTGTCCCTGTCCGGCGCGCTCAAATTTCTGTCTTAGGTTTAAGTCTTCCATATTATTTTTTGTCGCCGAATCCGTCGGGATTGTTTTTGTGCCACCTCCATGCGGTCTCTATTATGGAACGCACGTCGTTGAATTTGATTTTCCAGCCGAGTTCCTCCTTCGCCTTTTGGGAGTTCGCGTAGAGAGCCGCCGGATCTCCCGCGCGGCGCGCGCCGAATTCGACTGGAACTTTCAATCCGGTCACTTCCTCCACGGCGCGTATTATCTCCATAACCGAGTTGGGCGTCCCCGTGCCGAGATTGTAGAAATGGCCGGAAGAGGGCGTTTCGAGCTTTTCGAATGCGGCGATGTGGGCGCGGCACAGGTCGTCGACATGCACGTAGTCGCGCAGGCATGTGCCGTCGGGGGTGTCGTAGTCGCGCCCGAATACGCTGATGGAGCCGCGCTTTCCGGTGGCCGCAAAAATCGCGAGGGGAATCAGGTGCGTCTCCGGCGTGTGGTCCTCGCCTATGGAACCGTCCTCGGCGGCTCCGGAAGCGTTGAAATAGCGCAGGGCGACAAAACTCAACCCGTATGCGCGCGCGCAGGCCTTCAGGAAGTTTTCAACGTCGAGCTTCGTTTGCCCGTAGGGATTTATGGGAAGCTGCGGGTGATCCTCCGTAAGCGGCAACTTTTGGGGGACGCCGAATGTCGCACAGGTGGAGGAGAACACGAATTTGTTTACCTTGTGCTCAATCATTGTCTCCACCAGATTGACGACGCCGCAGAGGTTGTTGCGGTAGTATTTTATGGGATTTGAGACGGATTCCCCGACGTTTATGAACGCCGCAAAATGCATTACGATGTCGATTTTTTCCGCGTCGAGAATCTCCCCAACGAGCTTTTTGTCCTCCAAATTTCCGAGGTAGAACTTTACGGACGGCAGCAGAGCTCCCCTGTGCCCGTAAACGAGGTTGTCCAATACTACAGGCCTGTGGCCCGCCTGTATTAGCTGTCTGACGCAGTGGCTGCCTATATAGCCGGCCCCGCCTATC
>CALXMX010000092.1 GCA_944389575.1 uncultured Opitutales bacterium | reverse complement strand
AGGAAATCCCCCCCCCCCCGGCAGCCTCTTACCTGACGGCGGATTTCAGAATCTTTGCAATGTCCGTATTATCTATTCCGCCGCTGAAGGCGTGCGCGTTTACGCCCTCGGCAGAGGTTTCAACCGGAAGAGCGGTGTGCGCGCCGCTCGTCCAGCCCAGCCCCGCCTTGTTGTCGAGAATTTTCGCGCAGGCAACCGGAAGCGCGCGCCCCGACGGAGACTCCACATTTCGCGCAAACGCCTCCTTCAAAAGCTCCACATCGCTCTTAGACAGACCCATCGGATCCCCCTTCTTTGCTAAGAATTTCAGGCCGAACGTGCCCTCAATCAGCGGCTTGACATCGTCGAACGACACATCTTTGCCCTTCTGCTTAACGAGCTTGGCAAACTTCCCCCTAAAGCTCTCCCACGACTTCTTCTGGAACGCGAGCCTCTCAATGTATGACTTATACCCCGTGCCGCCAAATCCCAAAGTGAGTCCGCCGGTCTCGTGGTCGCCCGTGACAACCACAAGCGTGTCCTGCGGATGATTTTTGGCAAACTCCAAGCCGACCTTTACGGCGTTGTCAAAATCCATGACCTCGTGCATGAGCGTGGCCGCGTCGTTTGCATGGCAGGTCCAGTCGATTTTTCCGCCCTCGACCATGATGAAAACTCCCCTATCGTTGTCCAGGAGCTCTATGGCCTTTTTCGCGTAGTCGGCAATTCTCGGGCCGGAGGAATTGTCTATGCGGTACGGAAGCGGAACGCCGCCCTTGCCCGTGCCCACAGCTATGGCCTTTCCGTCTCCGGGCTTCAGAGCAGCCAATCCCTCCGCGCCCCACGCGAGCTTGTAAGACTTTTCGGCGGCCAAGTCGAATATCGAGCCCTTGTAGCGCTTGGACTTGGAGTTATCGTACATCTGTATTCCGCCGCCTCCGAAAAAGTCGAAGTTTGAATCAAGCATGTCGAGGGCGATTTCGTAATAGTTGCCGCGGCTCTTGTTGTGCGCGTAGAATGCCGCGGGGGTAGCGTGGTTGAGAGTCACGCAGGTTATTATGCCGACCTTGCGCCCGCTGTCACGCGCTACCTCCGCAATGGATTGAAGCCGCGCCCCCGAAACGTCCACGCCTATCGACCCGTTCTTCGTCTTTGTCCCGCAGGCTATCGCCGTTCCGCTGGCGGCCGAATCCGTTATGAACGAATCCGCGGACCTCGTGCGCGTCAACGCCTTATACTTCATGGCGTTTATGGCGAGCCCCCTGCCGTTGACGATATTGGAATACTCCTCGGCAGCCATTCTCTGCGGTATGGACATTCCGTCGCCTATGAACAAAAAGACGTACTTTACCGGCTTTATATCCGCGCCCAAACAGAGCGACGGAACAATCGACAGCAACAAAATCAATACTTTCAGCATTCTTTTCATGATGTGCAAAATTTCCCTATTGACGAAAAAATTACGCGCTCAGGCGTCCTATTGTAAAGCTTTAAAAATTTCGTTTTAAAAGTTTCACGCGCAAAAAATCCCCCCAGAATCCGAAAAAAACCGCGCGCATTAAAGAAAAGTTAAAATCGGCGCCTTTTGAGTCAACACAAAATTTCCACGCCTCCCCCCGCTCTTCAGCGGCGCGCGCAAACTGGAATGGGAATCCCTTTCCCCTGCGAAGCGCCGTTCCAAACTCCGCCCCATTTCCTTTCAAGCCCCGCCCCATTTTAATGTATAGAGCGCAAAGAAAAAATGCTTCCAAGCGCGACTCCAATGCCGCAACCTTCCGCCGCAATAAAAAAATTTGCGGCCGAAAAAATAATTTCCAAACCGCCCGCCGAGTCCCGCAATGCGCACTCATACCCCCGCCTTTCCCCTCCAAATATCGGCGAAAAAGATGCGGCGAAGAAATAAAGAATACCCGCCCGCGCGCAGACTAAAAAAAACGCCGCGCGCAACCAAAGCGCGCAGACGTCCTGCGGACGCAGTAGGAGCGCGAAACGCAAAAATCCGCCCTCTCAATAAACGGCGCAAAAGAAGAAAAAATGCGCGCGAAAAACGCAAAAGATTCTTCCCGGCTCCCCGCCGTGAAACAGCAACCGCCAGACAGAAAGTCAGCCGCCGGCAGATGGAAATAAGGCGACTGCCGAATATTTTTTAATCGGTCCGCCTGATATTTTCATAGACGAGCTGTCGAATATTAAAAAAACGCGCGCCCGCCGTTCCGAAGCGCTATCGCGTAAAACCGAAGCGAAAACGAAACGCTATTTTGCCGCCTGCGCCCCCGAAGCCGGCGCGGGAGTCCCCGCAGTTGCGGGAGTTTTTTCCGAAGCTTTTTCCGCGGCTCGCGCCGAAGCGCCCGCCGAATCTTTCGCAGGAGCGCCCGCGGAAACTTTTCCGGAAGCGCAAGCCTGCGCGGGCAGATTGCCGCCGGCCTGCTTGCTATCGGCCTGCCTGCCCGTCATGGAAACGCACAGCGCAGCCCCTATCCCCAATGCGAGCGACAAAATCAACACCGCCGCAATCCAATATTTGGAGGACGACGGAACCGGCGCCAAATTCGTCAGGCGGGAACCAAAAGATATGCTTATTTTCGCCTTCGTGTTTACCGCCCAGCCGTTGGCGTCCAGAAGCGGCGCGAGATTGCGCATGCGCAGCTTCATGCCCGCTATGATCATGGACGGAAGCGAGATCGCCAGCACTACGCCCAATATCCCGACGGGAAGCCACATTCCGAGGCTGAAAATCCTGTCCAGCAAAATCCCGAACACCGCCGTAAAGCCGCTGACGGCGACGCCCAAAGCCGCCACCGTGCCGACGTCTATCTTCTTTGCGGCCTTAGGAGCCTCCGCCGAAGTAAGGCTTTCGTCAACGGACTTGTCCGCGAGCGCCGCGCGCTTGGAAATCTGCTCCGTCACCCACTTCAAGAGCCTCTTGTACGGCGAAAAGAAAGCCTGCCCGACGCTTATGGGATTCGACACTATTGCCGTGACCGTCGCCTGCCAGTCGCGCCCGTCTCTGTCGTAGAACACGCCGTTGCGGCCCACCATCAAATTGTCGCAGTCGCCGGCGGTGACGGCGGCGGCTATGGACATGTCGGGCTGCCCCGCGCGCCTGCACGTGCAATACAGCAGGTAAATTCCGCTGAAGGGCGCAAAGAGCTCGTGCTTTTTCGCGTCGTCCACGCGCACGCAAAATTCGCACACGCGGCGGTCCACATAGAGCTTGCCGCACTGAAAGGCCGCCGGGGCGCCATCGTAAAACCGCTTAAAATTCACAAAATTTTCGAGGACTTCGGCGAGATTCGCGTTCAGGCGCACGAGCTTTTCCACATTGCCTATATTCTCTATGTCGGGCGCCGCCGCGGACTCGCGCTCAAACAGCTCGCTGAGCTTACGGCGAAAATCCGAAGCGGAAATTTCGGCGATTCTATCCTCGCCCAACTCGCATATTTTCACCTTCGGGCGCCGCTCCGCCCACGCGGCATAGCCGGCATAGGCGGCCTTGATTTTCCGCCAATCAGCGAAGGTCAGACTCCCGCACGCCCGGCCGAAAACCTCGGCGACCGCCGTCGAATTGAACTCCGCAACAAACGCGCTCCACATCGGATTTATATTGTCCCCCAATTCAAGCGACATTCCCGTCACCCGCGATACGGGCAGGCGCTCCAGCTGCGCGGCCCCCTCCGACACCGGATTTGAAAGTATCTCCGCCAGCCTCTCCGGAGACGGATTGACGCTCTCAAGGGCGTCCGAATCAAATTTCAAAAGCTGCGCGCGCGTGAAGTAGTCGTCTATTTTCTCCTCGACTTTGCGAAAGGCTTCGAACGCCGCCTCCGAAAGGCTGCGCCCCTCAAAGCTTTCCCGCGGAAGAGCCTTCCACTCCTGCCATGCCGATATCTGGGCGTAAAAGTCCTCCACGGCGGCCGCATCTATGCCCTCCGCCCCGGACCTGTCGGGCTTCGAGCCGGAAACCGACGCTATGTCGCCTATGAGAGCCGCCAATTTTTCGTCCCCCTGCGCGCTTGCGGCCGTAATCACCCCGTCGGCGTTGAAGGCGGTAGCCGCATAAATTTTCGTGCGGTCGGCAAAGTCAGAGACGCAGAGCGTCCTCCCCTCCGGCCTGCCGAGGCACTCCAAAATTCGCCGCGCCGCGCCGGCCGCCTTCTTCCCGTCTGGAGTATCCGCGTTTATATTGCCCACGTCGAAGCTGTCCGAGCCGTCGAACACGCTTCCTGCGTCCTTGAGCATTTTGCAAATCCACTCGCAGGCCGCGGCAAGTTCGTCGTGGCGGATAAACCCGTCGGAATCCGCGTCGAGAAACGCCAGCGTCTGCGGATCTATCGCCAGCCCCGACGACGGGCAGCTGAGAGCCGCCCAAAGTTTCTTGTCGAGCGAGCCTATGTTCGCCAAATCGCCGGAGTTTTCAATCAGCACCTGGCAGTTGCCGCCGGCGTTGAAAAACTTCCACTCGCGAGCCTCTTCCGATTTTCCCTTCATTGCAGAACCGATTTTTTTCGCACAAAAAAGACAAACGCCGCCCCGCCGTCAAGCGGGTTTAGGCAAAACCTGCCGCCTCCCGAAGAATAAAAACAAAAGCCGAACTGGCAAAACCAATCCGGCTCGGCAAAAAAATCGAAGGCGTAGTACCCCGCGCGCTACTTGCGCACGCGGGTGAACTTCTTCTGGAATTTCTCAACGCGCCCCGCGGTGTCGACAAAGCGCTTTTCGCCGGTGTATGCGGGGTGGGAGTCCGAAGTGACGTCGCGCGAGATCATGTAATAGTCGACGCCGTCGACATTCTCGACCTGCTTGCCCTTCATCGTGGAGGTTGTGTAAAAGCGGGCCCCGTTGGAAACGTCCACAAAACAGACGGGGTGTGAATCCGGATGGATATTCTTCTTCATTGATGGGTGCCTCCGAAAAGATGTCAGCCCTGCTTGGCCTTGAAGCGAGGGTTGGTTTTGTTGATGATGTATACGCGACCCCTGCGGCGGACAACCTTGCAGTCCGGGTGGCGCGTCTTCAAAGACTTGATTGATGATACGACTTTCATGTCTTTATCTCCCGTTTCTATTTCTATGAAAAGTCTGCGATAAAATACATTCCGCCCGGGAATGTCAAGCGCCCTTTTTCGTTTTTTCAAAAACGGCGCGGCCGTCCCGAATCCTGGCGGTCAAAACCCCATGTGCCGCTCGTAGGCGGCAAGCGTATTTCTCATCAACATCGCCACGGTCATCGGGCCGACTCCGCCGGGCACGGGGGTTATCTTTGAACACTTCGGCGCTACGGAAGCGAAATCCGCATCTCCCACAAGCCGATAGCCCGTTTTCGTTTCGGCCGACGGAATGCGGTTTATCCCCACGTCGATCAGGCACGCGCCCTCCTTCACCATGTCGGCCGTGACCGTGCCGGGACGGCCGACTGCTGCTATCAAAATGTCGGCCTGCGAGCAGATTTCCGCCAGCCCCTCGCTGCGCGAATGGCAGACCGCGACGGTAGCGTCGACCCCCTTTTTCATGAGCAAAAGCGCCATGGGCTTGCCAACTATTATGCTGCGGCCCAGAACCACCGCGCGCTTCCCGCGCGTCTGCACGCCGGAACGCGAAAGCAGCTCCATTATCCCCGCCGGAGTGCAGGCCACAAACGCGCGCGGATCCTCCTGGCACAGCAGGCCGAGATTCGCGCAGCTGAAGCCGTCCACGTCCTTGTCGGGGCGCACCCTGTTGAAGGCGGCGCGCTCGTCGAGGCCGTTCGGCAGGGGCGCCTGAATGAGAATCGCGTCGACGCAATCGTCGGCGTTGAGCGAGTCTATTAAAGACTCAAGCTCCGACTGCTTCACCGTGTCGGGAAGCAGATGGAGCCTGCTCTGTATTCCTATTTCGCCCGCGACCCTCTCCTTCTTTTTTACGTACGAGACCGATGCGGGGTCGTCGCCGACCCTCACGAAAGCTACGCACGGGCGGCGGGCAGACGAGGGCAACCCCGCAAGGCGCCCGCGGAGTTCGTCGTGAATGCTCTTTGCTATGTCGTTTCCGTTTATTATTTCGGGCATGGAGTCAAGTTTCCGGATTAAAATGGATAAAAATTTCCCCGGCGCGCGGCGGCCGGCGGCTGAAAACGCGGGGCGGCGAACCTACCTTTTCAGGCGTATCGAATCCGCGCGAACCACGCTTTCGCCATCGAGCTTCAAAAGTATTCCGCGGATAACGACGCACTTTCCTATGAAGGGCTCCAGCCTCTGCGCCACGAGCCGAGAGGTGTCGACATAGGCTATGAACTTTCCGTTGATGTCCCGCATCGAGTAGTTAAAGGGCGCCGACGACGGCACCGGCGAAAAAACCGCTCCGGCGTATTCAAAAATGCACACGTATTCCGAGGGCGAGGCCGCATGCCGCGTCGTGGCGGAATTGCAGGCGGACATCGCAAGCGCGCAACAGCACGCCGCAAGAGCCGTAATAAGTTTCGCAACGCCGATTCTCATACCTCGAATTTAGACAACCTCCCCGCCAATGCAAGGCGTTTTTGAGGCATTCGCGTTTTTTTGCGCCCCCCGCGGCGGAACGGCGAACGCCTCCACCCTCCCGGCGCCGGCAGGATTGCCGATTCTGGCCTCGAGCACGCAATTCTTCATTCCCGGCGCGCCCGCGCGCACGACGCACCCTATGTAATTGTCCGAATGCGCCAAGTAAACCCCGTCGGCGACCATGTTTTCCAAGAGCAGCGGGCGAACCTTCCCGAACTGGCTCCTGAAAAAGGCCGCCCTGAGGGAGTCTGACACCGCGCGCATTTGCGCCGCGCGCGAGGCGCGCTCCAATCTGGGCACAGCACCCGCCATCTGCGCCGCCGCAGTCATCGGACGCGGGGAAAAGGCGAACGCGTGCACATACGAAAGGCCGCTGTCTTTAGCCTTGTCCAATGTGTCCGCAAATTCCCGCGCGCCCTCTCCGGGGTGGCCGCAGACGATGTCCGCGCCTATCGAAATATCGGGGCAAAGAGAGCGGGCGCGCGCGACGATATTGAGAAAATCCGCGCATTTATAGCGGCGCCGCATTGCGCGCAGGACGGAATCGTTCAAACTCTGCGCCGACACGTGCAGGTGCGGACACAGCTTGTGCGAGGAATCCGCCATTCTCTCCAAGAGCGCCTCTAACGGGAAATCCGGCGGCTCCAAGCTCCCTATGCGAATGCGCTTGAGCCCCCCGATCGCGTCGAGCCTGTCTATCAGCCCGACAAGCCCCACGCCCGGCGCGTCGAATTTCGATATGTTTATGCCGGTGACGACAATTTCGGCCGCGCCCCTGGCGACAATCTTTTCGGCGTCGGACAATATCGCCCCGACCTCCCTGCTGCGGGGCGCGCCGCGCGCGCGCGGGATTATGCAATAGGCGCAGGCGTTGTCGCAGCCGTCCTGAATTTTGAGGTTTATTCTGTCGGAGAGCGCGCCGCAGTCGGAGAGCCCCTCGAAATTGCGCCCCTCCGCCGACTCCGGAAAAATTTTTACTCCCCCTTCTTCAAAGTGCGATAGAATCAGCTCCGCGCTATTCATTTTTGCGGAATTGGGTATCACCCACGCCACGCCACCTATCGCCGCGACAGCCTCCGGATTGACCTGCGCAAAACAGCCCGTGACGGCGACCCTCCCGCCCGGATTGGCGCGCATGAAATCGTTTATCGCCCGGCGCGTCTTGCGTTCGGCCAAGGCCGTGAGAGCGCAGGAATTCAGCAGGCCGACCTCCGCGCCGTCGAGCCACCCGCAGACCTCAAACCCCGCCTCGCGCGCCCTGTCCGACAACGCGACGGACTCGTATTGGTTCACGCGGCACCCGAGGGTCAATATTCCCATTCTCGCCCTGTTCATTTTTGACGCGCAAATAGTCCGCGTTTTAAAAAAGCTTTCAAGTTTTTTTGACGCGCGCGAATCGGAATATCGCCGACCCGCTTCCGCGGCGGCGGCAAAATCGCGCGAAACCGAAAAAAACCGCGCCGCAAAACGCGCGCGGCGACTCCCGCAAAAACTCCCGTAAAGCGCGTGTAAAACAACACCCAAAACAGCGCATTCACAATCGCATTGCACCGCGAAAAAACAGCGCGAACACACAAAAAAAATCCACGCACCTTTAAAACAAGGCATGTCCAACCGCGCCCGCCTGCTTTAAAAAAGGCAATCGCAATTTCGCGACGCTCGTTGACAAAACGCATGCGCATTACAAAAAATTTTAAATAATTTTTTTTAGCGCCCCCCCTCCCTGCAAGTCCACGTTGAAAAACTCCGAAAAACGCGCGCGGGACTCCCTCGCTAAGATTCCCGAAAAATGCGTGTAAAACAACACTCAAGACAGCGCATTCACAATCGCATTGCACCGCGGAAAAACAGCGCGAACGCGCGACACAACCGCGCGTTGGCACAACATTCGCGCAATTAAAAAATATTCAAATTTTTTTAGCGCGCAATTCGCGTTTCTCCGTTTCATTCCCCATTTCAAGACCGGACACACGCGCAAACAGCCACCTGCGCAAACGGCCGCCTGCGCAAACGAACTTTGATTTTTACATTCTTTTTCGCATCGACAATTCCACCCCGCGCAAAAAATGCGGCGAATTTTAACTTTCGCCCCTGCCTAATTTTTTTGTGCGCGCATCGGCAGAGCCTGCGATATTTTTAATTCAAAGCGGACTGTGCGGGACGACATTGCCGCAAGACGGCTTTCAAAGCCGGATCTCAAATACTCCGAGGAAGGCCGCCTTAAACTCCCGCGCAAAAAGAGAAAACCGGGGCACCCTTCCCCGCCGAAAGTTTCGCGCGGCAAGTCCGAAGCCCGGCAATTTCCTAACCCGGCAACTTCCGAGCCCCGGCAAGTTTTAAGCCCTGTAAATTCAAGGCCGAAATTCAAAAATTAAAACACTCCCTCCGCATTTCTGCGGCACGGTTTGCGCAACCCGCAAATTAAAAAAATATCCGCACTCAAACCGCGACGAACCGCGCCGCGGCGGCCGCCACACCCCCAATACGCGCCTGCGGCGCGGGATTGCGCGCTAATGCCGCAATCAGCCACAGCATTTTGCAATTCCCCCCCCGCGTGAAAAAAAAGTCTCCTCCGGATTGCGAAGGAGACAAAAGAAAGAGAACGCGAAAAACAAAAACCTACTCCGCGCGCTTGCCGGCCCAGCTGTCCACGCCTATCAGCAGGTTTTTGTCGTCCCCGGCATATTCCAACCCGCGGACAAAGGCGAATGTGTTTCGCTCCTCCTCAACCTGCTCCTTCAGGAACCACGACAGAAAATCCGCGCTCACCCAATCGCTTTCCTCGTTGGCGGTCTCGTATATTTTCGTCAGCTGCGAGGTGACGAGTTTTTCGTGCTCATAGGCCGTGCGGAATGCGTCGAGCGGCGAGGAAAAATCCGACTTTGCCGGCTTTTCGATCGTTCCCGCGACGAACTTCGAGCCCCTCTCAATGAGATACTCGTATATCTTCATCGCATGGCCTATTTCCTCCTTGGACTGCAACTGCATCCATTTTGCCATTCCCTGAAAGGGAGTGTGTCTGAAATACGCGCTCATCGCAAAATATATGTGGGCGGCGTACAATTCATTGTAGAACTGCTCGTTGAGCAGCTTCTCGGTTTTACTGGGTATGTTCATATTATTTTATAGGTTATGCGGGCATGGTAGGCGATTTGTCCATTAGATGTCGAACAATTTTTACGGCGACTGCGCAGGTCGCGCACATTGGATTGACGCCGAAAAACCGTCCGTAGCCTAAGGGCGACAGCGCGGCGCAAGGCGCAAAAGCCGCGAAAATTCGCCCCGGCTTTCACCCCGGATATATTCGCCTTAATTATATATAGACAGCGCGCGCGGCCAGGAGTTTCGCGCGCGCGAAATTTAAACGAGACACCCGCGTTTTAAACCGCCTAAAGAAGCCGCCTGCCGCCTGCGAAACTGGAAGAATTTTTACGCCCTGCGCAAAAAAATTGCGTGCGAAAAAATCTTCGCGCAAAAAAACTACAATCCCGCTTTCCGCATATCCCTTTCTCCCCCCGCACCCCCCTCGCACACTCTCCACTCAAAAATCCTAAAAGGCCCGCTTAAAAAAACCGTACAAAAAACTGTCCTCAAAAGAGCCGCTCAAAACCCGCGCCAAAAAAAGAGCCGCATTAAAAAATTCCGCGCGAGAATCGCGTAAAAAACCGCGTAAGAAAATGCGCATAAAAAAAATGCGCGGCGCAATCGGGCCGCCCCTCCTCGCAATCCGAAATTTGGCGAAAGAAATCCACTCCCGCGCGCTCTTTCTTTTCCGCGCGCGCCTTTTTAAGCCTTGCAAATCCGACGCGCACAATTAGCTTGGCAATCCATGAATCCGCTCGTTTTTAAAATTGCGGCAGTGTCGTCTTTTGCCGCGCTGTCAATACTCCACGCCGCCGCGCAGGACGCGCTACTCGACGAAATAGACTCGGCCCGCTCGGCTGCGTGGGCAGGGCTGGAATGCTACGACAACGCGCTCGCCAACGCGAATTCCGCAGTCGGCGTCATATCCGGAATGTCGATATTGTCGCAATCCATGCAGGAAAAGTGCGACAACCTCGACGCGCAGTTTGCGAGGCAGTCGGCCGACCTGAAAAACATCGAATACTCTCTGCGCGTTTTGAAGGAGAGATTCGCCCGCGACAAGGGCTTCATGGAAAGCGCCAAGTCGAGCCTGGCCGCGGCGGCGCGCGCGCTGCCGCTCGGCGAAAAGCGCGTGGAGCTTGCCGACAAAATTTCCGAACGCGCCGCCGCGCTCGTATCAAAAAATCCCGGCGCGACTTATCAGGACAGAAACTACTTCGCCGCCCTCTCGGGTTCATATTCAAACGCAAAGGCCGCATTCAAGCGGGCGCAAAATTCAATATCGCGCCTGTCGGTTGACGTGAGCATCGCGGATCCCAGAATGGCGGGAATCGCAAACATGTCAGCCTTGGCCGGGGACTTCCTGGGCAATGCGCAGTCCGCCTCGTCGAAAAACGGGGAGGCGCTGAAAGCCCTGCGCGGCGGCGCAAAGAAACTCTCGGAGCAATCCGTCGCCGGATACGCCAAATTAAACGCCCTGACAAAGAAGCTGAGGGAGTCTAAAATAGCGTTCGTCGGCGAATACATGGAGCTTATCCGCTTTATGGAAAACGAAATGCCCGCCTCTCCCAAATACGCCGAACACATATTTAAGCCAAATCCCAATATCCGCCTCAAGCTTTTGAGAGACGCGGCCGCGGCGGCGCTCTGGGAGAGGGCGGACACCTTCTCCAAGAAGACCTCGGCACCGCTAAGCAGGTCGCTTAAAGCCAAAGTCCCCTCCGAAAATTCCTTCAGTGTAGCGGCGCGCGGCGAGTTGGCGCGTTGCGATTCCGCGCTTCCGCAGGCGCCTTCAAACAAAACCGCCAGAGACGAAATTCTCAAATTGGGCGAGGAGCTCTCCGCCCTGACCGCTGAACTGACGGAGGCCGCCGACCTATTGGAATCCGTCGCGCTGGAGGCCCAAAACGCCGTCTATTCAATCCAATTTATAGAAGCCTCGGCGCAGGCAATTTTAAAAGATTCGATAGCCGCCGCCACAAGCGCGCAGGTTCTAAGCTCCGACATCGCGATTCTCAAGAGCGAGCTCGAAGTCGCAAGCGCGCAGGCGAACGCGTCGAACGCACAATTTGAGAAGCTCTCTGAAGCCGCGGGCAAGTTCATTTCGTCCTGCGATGAGGAGTCGAAAAAAATCGGCGAACACCTGAAAAAGGCAAAGGAGCTCCTGGCTAAATAGGGCAAGAATTTCCGCGAAATCCTCCGCAGTTCCATTTTGCGCGGAGGATTTTTTTGCGCGCATTAAAGCGCGCCCCGCCGCGCCCGCAAAAAAAGCGGGATTTGCGAGACGCGCAAAACAGTTTGACTTCGCGCGACGCGGAGTATTGACAGCGCGGCAAGAGACGACATTGCCGCAATTTTAAAAGCAAAGCATGGCTTGGGAGATGCCTTCGTGCCCACCGACTTTTACGCTGGCTTTTAGCCCTTAACCCGCGACGGATTACTTTCATACCGGTTGAAAAAACGCCTTCGCCTCAGGCAATTTTAATGCTAAGCCCCGCAATGGAATCGCGAGTCTTTCCGGCTTGCGCCGAAGTTGCAGGCTTTTCCTGCATTCGCCCGCAGAAAGAGTCTGCAGAAAGACTTTCCGGCGTTTCAGCCCGCGGCGCGCAACCGAACTATCGAGACCGCCAAAATTTTCCCGCCGGCAAAAAAGCCCTTCCTAACCGAGATTCGCTTGGCGGGCGCGATTCATTTGCGGTACAAACAAAAATATTTCCAAATCCAAATTTAAATCCAAATTTAAGACGCCCCGATCCGCCGCAATCTCTCTAATTAAAAAATATCCGGAAATTTTAAATTATCCCCCGCAATATTCCGATTCCGTTTTTTTAGAAGAAGGAAATTTCAACAGTTCGACCCCATACCGGCCTTATGCCCCGGCGAAAACAACAGGAAGGCGTGCAAGAAAACCCGCGCAATATGCGCATTGAAAACCTCGCGGTCACTTCCTTGTACCCT
>CALXMX010000091.1 GCA_944389575.1 uncultured Opitutales bacterium | reverse complement strand
CGATTCGTCCTCCGCGCGAACCGCGCCCGATTGGTTGCGTATCAGCGCGGGCATGAAACGCGCGTTGGGAGGCGGCGCCGCCGTCGGATTCGCGGGCTGCGCGGCCCTGTCTGCGCCGGAATTTTCCGCGGCGGCGGCTTCGCTCTTTATGGCGTTTCGGTTCTTCGGCCCGTAAAATTTCACAGGCGCGCGCTCCGCATCGGAACCTTCAAGCAGAAGGTCGAAAAAGGAGGAATCGTCGTCGCCGCGCAGCTGGGCTCCGGCCTCGGTAGTCTTTACGCCGGGATCGGAGGAATGGGAACGGCGAAATTGATACTTATTTATGTCCTGCATGGAGCGCTCGTTCATGTCTGCGTAGGCTTCCTTCAGGTAATCGACGTATTTGCTGCGCTTTGAGAAGTCTATTTTGCCGGAATATTTTTTCGTAAAGTCGCGCTCTCCGTTTTTTGGCTTCCACTTGCTGTCGGCCTGCGACCACGTGCCGTCCATGCCGCTCAATTCGGGGGAATCGTAGCGCTTGTCGGAACCCGAAAAGTCCGACAATCCCATGCGCTCGGCCCCGCCGGAGCCGCTCATGTCGGCGCGGAGATCCGACAGCCCCGAAGCCCGCGTGGGAGGCGCGTAAGCTTTGGAATCCGCGCGGAGCTGGGAACCGCTCCACACTTTGTCGGAAATGGAGCTCTTTTCGGACTTGTAGCGCGACTTGAAAACGCTGTTGGCTCGCGTAAAGTCGTTCGCCCGGATTGCAAAGGCGCAGGCTGACGCCATGCAGACGCCGAGCGCCGCAAAAACCGCCTTCCTGACTGCCCGCCCCGCCACAAACATCACGATTTCACGCCGAAAATTTCGAGTATTCTGCCCAAATCGTCATTGTCCGCATACCGGATTACGATTTTGCCGCGCCTGCCGGAATGCAAAATTTCGACCCGCGCATTGAGCCTTGAAGAAACCTTTTTTTCGAGGTCGGCTATCACCGCGCCCTGCGCGGCCGACGCCTGCGAAGCGCGCCTTCCCGCCGGAGCGTCCGGCCTTTTAGCGCGCGCGGCAAGCTCCTCCGTGGCGCGGACGTTCAACCCCGCCTCGATCACCTTTCGGGCAACGAGGAGCTGCCGGACGGGATCTTCTATGCCGAGAATCACCTTCGCGTGCCCGAGCGTCAGCTGCCCTTTGGAGATGTAGCCCTGTATTTCGGGCGAAAGCTTCAGCAGGCGCAGGAAATTTGCAACCGCGGAGCGCGATTTTCCAAGCCTCTGGGCGACGGAGTCCTGCGTAAGGCGAAAATTCGCCATAAGGTTGGCCAATCCGCGCGCCTCCTCCATCGGATTGAGATTCGCGCGCTGGATATTTTCTATCAGCCCCTTCATTGCGGCGGAAATGTCGCTCACGTTTTGGACGCAGGCCACGATTTTTTTAAGGCCCAATTTCCTGCACGCCCTGTACCTGCGCTCGCCGGCCATGAGCTCGTAGAATCCGTCTGGCGCCTGCCTGACGAGAATCGGCTGCAAGAGCCCCTCCGACGATATGGATTCGGCGAGCTCGGCGATATCGGCTTCGTCGAATTGCGCCCTGGCCTGGTATTTGCCGGCGCGGATTTTATCCGTCGGAATCTCGGTAAAAAGCCCGTGAGCGGCGATGTTTGCGGAAGCCGGGGAAGGCTCGGAACTTTGCCTGGAGGCCTCGGCGGATTTCGGAGGTTTTCCCGCCTGGACCGAAGCGGGCTTGCCGCCGCCTGCGGAAATTATCGCGCCGAGCCCGCGACCGAGAGATTTGCGTTGCGTAGCCATTGCGATTACTTTTGCGGTATGAAAATCTGATCCCCCGCTCGCAGCCCGCGCGACGGATCGGCAATGCGGTTGGCGTCCTGAATCCACTTGACTCTCGAATTGTTCTCGCGGGCTATTTTAGTGAGGTAGTCGCCCGACTTGACCGTGTAGGTTATTCCGGTCTTGGGATAATCTTCGCTAAAGGTCTTTTGAACCTCCTGCTGGGGGACCTTTCCGATGGCGTCGGCGAGCTTCGACATCTGACGGTTCGTCTGGTTTGCCAGCGCCTCGATGTCCTTCCTGACCTGTTCGATTATCTCGCGCTTCATCGCCTCCATCTGGGAGGCGGTCTGCGAGCGCACGCCCGCAATCTGGACGGCCGCGGACTCTCCGGCCGAGCTTGCGCGCTCGTATTTGGAAAGCCTCTGGGCCATCGACTGGGCTTCGCGGCGCAGCTGCTCGACCTCCGTCTTGAGGTCGGCAATCTCTCTGCGCATCAGGGATATGTCCTGCTGCATGTCCGCAATGGCGACGTTCTGCGCCCAGGCGCAAACCGGCAGCGCAAAAAAGGCAAGAATTGCAAAGTATCGCATATGCATGGCTGAAAAACGCTCGTTTGGTTAAGAAAATCGGAATAAGCCGGGCGCGCCCTCCGATTAGGCAAAAAACGCCCGTTTACTTGTCGCAATACTGCTTTGATTCCGCCCGATTTCAAGCTTTTTAAAAAGGCGCGCATGCGTTTATGGCGTTTTTCTTTGTTCCGATAATGCTTGCATTGGCGCATTCGCCGAAAATAATGAAAAACTTTATAGGAATAATCAGGGTCGGAAATTATGTGTGGAATTACGGGATACATAGGTAGGCGCGACGCGACGCCGATTTTGATTGAGGGCCTCAAGCGGCTTGAGTACCGCGGATACGACTCGGCGGGAATCGCCCTTTTGAGCGGCTCGGACATGCAGGTGCTCAAAAAGAAGGGGCGCGTCGGCGTCCTCGAGGCCGAGATTGAAAATCACCCGTTTGCCGCCCACCTCGGAATAAGCCACACCCGCTGGGCCACGCACGGCGCGGTCACCGACCAAAATGCCCACCCGCACGTGTCTTCGGACGGCAATTTCGCGCTGGTTCACAACGGCATCATCGAAAACTACGAAAACATCAAAAAATTCTGCGCCGACAACGGATACACCTTCAAGAGCGAAACCGACTCCGAAGCCCTCGTAAACCTCATAGCCTACCACTACGACCGCCGCACAGATTCCTCCACACCCAACCGATTTCTCGAGGCCGTCAGAAAATCGCTGGAACACGTTGAAGGGACCTACGGAATAGCCGTAATATCGAAGTTTCACCCCGACCAGCTCGTGGCCGCGCGCAAGGGTTCGCCCCTCCTGATTGGAATAGGCAGAGACGAATATCTGGTCGCCAGTGACGTCTTGGGATTTTCCGGGCGCGCCAACAACGTAATCTATCTCGAGGACGAACAAATCGCACTCGTCACAAAGGACAACTGCGACATAGTCACGATATGCAACAAACAGATAGATTTCGTCGTGGAGGAAATAGACTGGGAGCTTGAGTCCGCCGAACTCGGCAATTTCAAATCCTACATGGAAAAGGAGATCTTCGAGCAGCCCAAAGCCATAGAGAACGCCATACGCGGCAGAATTTCCTCCGACGGCTCAACGGCGGTGCTGAACGGGCTGAACATGTCGCCGAACGAGCTAAGGCAAATCGACCGCATAATTTTCACCTCCTGCGGAACGGCGTGGCACGCGTGCCTTGTGGCCGAATACCTCATAGAGAAGTACGCCAGAATCCCGGTGGACGTGGAGTACGCCAGCGAGTTCCGCTATCGCAACGCCCCGGTCGACAAGAACACGCTCGTCATAGTCATAAGCCAGAGCGGGGAGACCATAGACACACTCGAAGCCATGCGGGAATCCAAGCGCAAGGGATTCAGAACGCTGGCCATAACAAATTCCGTGGGCTCCACCATTTCGAGGGAGTCCGACGGCGGGCTTTACCAATACGCCGGCAAGGAGGTCGGCGTGGCCTCCACAAAGGCGTTCACTTCGCAGGTGACGATATGCCTGCTTCTGGCGCTCTATTTAGGCAGAATGCGCGACATGTCGTTTTCGGAGGGCAAAAACATCGTCGAGGCTCTCAAGAGCGCGCCGGCGGCGGTTTCGGAAACGCTCAAGCTCGCGGGCCACATTGAGGCGATAGCAAAAAAATACGCCCATTACAAAGACTTCCTGTTTCTCGGGCGGCTGTGCGAATTTCCGCTCGCGCTCGAGGGGGCGCTTAAGCTAAAGGAAATTTCCTACATTCACGCCGAAGGATATCCGGCCGCGGAAATGAAGCACGGGCCTATCGCGCTCGTCTCTCCCGACTGCCCGTCCGTGATATTTTCCACTTCCGACGAAATAGCCCCAAAGCTCGTCTCCAACGCGCAGGAGATCAAGGCGCGCAAGGGGAAAATCATAGTCATAACCGACTCGCCCGCCCTCTTTGGCGAACTCGCCGACGACATAATCGCAATTCCGCGCGTGCACGAATCCATAAGGCACATAGTGGAGGCGATTCCGATTCAGCTTTTCGCATACTACGTCGCGCGCGAGCTTGGGTGCGACGTTGACAAGCCGCGGAATCTCGCCAAGGCTGTGACGGTAGAATAGCTTTTGCCCCATGAAAAAAATCAGATGTCTTGTCACCGGCGGGCCTACGCGCGAGTACTTCGACCCGGTGCGCTACATAAGCAATCCGTCCAGCGGAAAGACCGGCTGGAACGTCGCCAACGCCGCGCAGAAGGCCGGCTGGGACACTACGCTGATACTCGGGCCTTCCTCCCTGCCCGACGCCGATTGCTCCAGAACCGAACGCGTCGTCAGCGCGCAGGACATGCTTGAGGCCTGCATGCGCCGCTTCGGCGAATGCGACATTCTAATAATGACGGCCGCCGTCAGCGACGTCCGCCCGAAAACGCGCCTGGCGCAAAAGGCGAAAAAGGACGACATACCGCTCGTGGCCGAACTCGAGCGCACGCCCGACATATTGAAGGAGCTGTCGCTGCGCAAGGCCGGCCAGATTCTGGTCGGATTCGCCGCCGAAACGCAAAACGTTCTCGATTATGCGAAGCGCAAATTAGAGGAAAAAAATCTGGACTGCATCGCGGTCAACGACGTGTCGGTCGAGGGGCTGGGGTTTGGGTCGAATTCAAACAAGCTCGAACTTATTATGCGCGACGGAAAAGTCGTGGATTTTCCGCTTGCGACAAAAGAATTGCTGGCAAAACTTCTCATAGACTTTCTAGCTTCCAAGTTTTTTGAACGGCAATAAGCGGCGGAGCGAACATGCGCCGTGCGGAAGCGCCAAGCCCGGCCTCTCGCCAATTTTCCGCACAGGATTTTCCGCCCGTATTCCATATGCTCCGAAACGCGCATCGAACATGCGCATTTGCGGCGAACGCGGAATAAAACGCGCTCGAATACCGCCAAAACGCAGCAAGCCGCGCCGCCGCACTATCGCGCGACTTATTGCGCGTACTATTGCGCACCGCGCTTTTCGCCCGTATTTTTATAAGCCCGCAAATTTTCCGTTAGCCGGCAAATCCCGCCCGCGCCGCCGCGCTTAGATGCAAACAGACGACAAAGAGTTTTTTATTTTGCAAGCTCGCACCGTGCCTTGCCTTGCGTCCCGCCACTGCGAAGGCCACAACTTCCCTACCCCATTCGGAACAAGAACCCCCAACCGGACACCGCAACGCAAACGGGCGAGCCCATACGCCGACGCCCCCTTAGACGCGGGAAAAACCGCACAGCCGCGCGCCGCCTCCCGCCGCTTTTTATCCGAACAAGCCGCGAAGATTCCGACAAACAAGGTAAAATATTGACAAAAACGCCGAATCCGATAAACTGCTTCGACATTATGAGAACAATTAAAAATGTTATGCTTGTGGCCGCGTGGCTTGCTCTGGCGTTTTCGTCGGCATACGCGCAAAAAATGCCCGATTCCCTCAAAACCAAGCTGAAGGAACAGGCTGCAAAACTCTATCCGAACGATAAGCACGAGAGCAAAATGTGGTACACCAACCAGTACTACGCATGGCAGGCATTGCAGGCGCCCTCATCTTCGTCGGCCGACGCCGACGACATGAAAATAATAAAGACATACGCGGAAAAGCAATTCCCCATGGACTTTGTGGCGCAGTCGAACTACATTACCGAAAAGACCGCGCTCTTAGAGACTTTGGCCCCCGCAAAGGAAATGCTCGGCGATGACTCCTTCAAGAGGATAAAAGACAAGGCCCTGAAGGATTCCGACAACGACTTTGGGAAGGCGATATCAATCATCAACAAGCAGGCCGAAGCAAAAAAGGCGCTGAAGGAATTGTCGTTTTCCGACGCGGCAAAATTAGAGTCCCTCAAGGCCGAAGCCGCGAAGAAACACGGCGACGACTACTTGGCGCAGCTGAAGGAAGTCGGCGCGGCGGTCGGCGTAAGAACCCTCAGCGACGAAGACAGGGTGACTGTCGTTCAGGCGCAGTATTCGGCTCCCGCCGCGGCGAACAAGCGCGTCGAGAGTTCGTTTGAGCGGAACAAGAGGATAGCGAAGGAGTCGCTCGACAAGTTTCTCGTCCTCACATGCCGCAACCGGAACGCCGCCGCGGGCGCCTACATTTCCCTCATGGACAAAAAGAGCGTCCTTGTGCCGGTTGACAAATATGAGGACATAGCGGAAGCGGAATTAGTCAGCAACCTCGGAAAGAAGCTGGACTTCAACCGAAACGCCATCTTTATAAACAAGAAGCTGCCGCTCGTGCTCTTTCTGATCGACGAATATCCGGAAGGCTCGCAGGAAATACAAATCATAGACGAGAGCAAGTGGAAGGACCTCCTCGGCAAGCAGCTGATTCTCGTGGGAAGGCTGAAGGAGACGCTTAAAACGTATCCGCTCATAGCCAATTCGCTCTCCGAGGACACGATTAATATCGACAGCAGGTTGCCGCACGGAGTGGGAAGCGGAGGGCTTTACATAAATCCCGACGACGGTTCCGTGGGCGGAATGCTGCTCTCGCAGCCGATTCCCTTCAAAATTCCCGAAGACTTCACCGAGCATGGCCAGGTCAGCAAATTGATAGGCTCGATGCGAAGCTCCAAAGTCGCCTACACAAGGTTCCGCTTCGACGCCGTGAAGGGCAACTGGGAAAAGCTGGACATGAAGAAGCTCGAAAAGCAAACCAAGGACATGGAGCAGCTGAAGTTAGTGTTTGCCGATTACGTCGACTTCTTCAACGCGCAGACATTGCGCTCTCTCACGCAAAAAAAATACATAGGGCGCTATGCAAAGCGGGCGTTCTCGGAGCTGAACGTAAAGCGGCTCAAACAGGAGGAGCACAACAAGAGATACAAGTCCTACTTGAACTCCATGCGCGGGGCCATTATGATGGAGCTTAACAAAATAAAGCCCGAGGAATATTACTCTCTATACAGGGAGGACGCCGAGGTCTACCGCGAAATGTTCAAAAAAATGCTCGACTCCGTCGACAACCTCCTGAAGGGCGATTTCACAAAATTCATGAGGCAGGATTCCACTCCATTCCTGCGCAATTAAGGAGTGGCGCATGCGGGCGGATTCGTTTTTCGCCCGCAAACAATCGCCAAGATTCGTTGCGCAACTCCACATTAAATATTAGATTTTTTACGCGGCAGGCGGCCTTTCCGCCTGCCGCTTTTTAGCGTACGTAAAACCGAACAGCCCGCATAACTACCCGCGAAAAGTATCCGCGAAACTGCGCCGAAAATTCCAACCGCTTGGAAAGGCCGAAAGCGGCAACGCGCCGCGTTTCCACTTCGGGAAGCACTCCACAATCCGGTTATGCCGCGCGAACCGCAAGCGCAAGGCGCTTTAACAAATATAAAAGAATTGAAAAAGCCAACCAATCCGGCTACCGTATAAAAAGCGTTAGGGGAAAATTCGCGCGCATCAATGCGGGGGGAAAGGTTTGTAATTCGCATGAAAAGGAAATTGACCGACTTAGTTTTGTATATATGTTTCTGCGCTCTTTCGGGAACAGGAATATTGCTTTACTTTGCGCCAAAGGGCGTGGATTGGAGTTCGCTGGGCGTTGCGGAAGACGCGTGAAAATGGGCGCACATAGCAAGCGGCGCAACGATGTTCGCGGCAATGCTGGTGCATTTGATTATTAATAGAAAATGGATTATTTCTGTCGGAGCATCCAACCGCAAGCGGACGCTCTGGACGCTGATTGCGATAGGCGCGATTCTGATAATAGCTCCGGCCATAGCTCCCATAAAATCGGCGTAGGCGCGCAAATATCAGCATACAAATTTTTACCTGCTAACGCCGCGAAATCTTACGGCTTTTGCGCGCGTCGCCAAAGGCGGACAATTCTGAACACCCTCCCCCCCTCTGCGCCAAAGCAAACCCCACCTTCACGCATTCGTGCAGAAAGAAAAAAAAAAACGCCGACACACACATATAAAGCCCGCCGCGCATGAAGCCCGCCGAATACCCGGCCAAATATTCCGCCGAATAGCTCGCAGAATATTTTGCCAGAATATTCCGCCTAATTGAGACACGCCAAGCTGAAACCTGTCGAGCTGAAACCCGCCGAATTGAGGCTCTCTAAACTGAAGTCCCGCAGAGTTGAAGTTCGAAGTACTGAAGCCCGCGGTACTAAAATCAGCCGCGCATAAAATCAGCCGCGCATGAAGTCCGGCGGGCGCAAGACCGGTTCGGCCCCTGTCCCGGCCTATCGTCCGCCTAAGTCGAGGGAGCTTTCATGAATTTGTCTAAAAGCTCCAAGCACTCTTGCGGAGTTTTAGCACTCAGGCAAAGCTTATCCATCGGGCACATGTCGGTTCCGGAGCGGTTCTTAATGTGCGGGACAAGCTTAGAATACGTTATTTTCGCTCCGGTGGCGCGAAGCATCGTCAGAGCCGGTTCGCTCATGACGTCGGCGTAAACCTCCGAAGCGCCCCCAAGCGCGAGAATGGCTGCCGCGGCTTTGCCCACAACCTTGTCAGCAACAAGCGCGCCCTTCAAGAGGTAGGGCTTTTCCGAATACGTCCCATACAGATCTTTTATTCCGTTTTGGGTGAACGTGTACAGCCGCCCGTTACCTATGACGCACGAATACTTCCCGGATTTGAACGCGTTGAGGACGTCGCCCATCAGTACGGCCTCGCGACGGAGATTCTCCACGAACTTGTCTATCCTGCGCAGTTCGGTCGGAATGTCGATGCGCTGCGGACATTCGGGATTGCACTTTCCGCAGCCGGTACAGCGATCCGCTTGCCGCAGTTTCGGAACGCTCCTGTCGTAGCCGACCAAATACGCGCGCCGCGCGGCCGCATAGTTGGCGTCCTGCCTGAATTCGGGAATATTGCCCTCGTTCAGGCATTTGTTGTAGTGAATCAATATGGCGGGAATATCCAGGCCGTACTTGCACGGCATGCAGTATTTGCAGTCGTTGCACGGAATGGTAGGATACTTTACCATCAACTCGGCGCACTCGTTCAGGAATTTGAATTCGTCCTCGGAGAGCCATTCCAAGGGGGAATAGGTTCTTATGTTGTCCTGAAGGTGCTCCATGTAGGTCATGCCGCTCAAAACGGAAAGGACATTTTTGTGCGAGCCCACGAAGCGGAACGCCCACGAAGCCACGCTGGACTGCGGCCTGCGCGCCTTGT
>CALXMX010000090.1 GCA_944389575.1 uncultured Opitutales bacterium | reverse complement strand
CTGGAGTTCAGACGTGTGCTCTTCCGATCTCGTCAACATTTCCGCGAGCGTATTTTCGAGCAGCAACGACACCGTCCGCCGCAGGGGCGGCCTCCTGTGGGAGGTGTCCAAGCTTGTGGGCGCGCCGCTGGTGTGGTGCAATCTCGTCGGAGGGGCGGACGACATCGTGTTTGCCGGGGGCAGCGGGGTGTTTTCGGTCGAAGTCGACGCGGAAGGGCGCGCGGTTTCGGAGAGGTCTAAATGCCTCGAAAAATTTAGGGAGGAGAATCTCGTGGTCGACGTGTCGGACATGGAAGGCTACGACGGCGACGCGTTCGACTTTCGGGGCGACGCCGACTTGTACCGCGCAATAGTCCTGGCTCTGCGCGACTTCATGCGCAAATGCGGCTTGAAGAAGGCGCTGGTCGGCTTGAGCGGAGGCATAGATTCGGCTTTAGTTGCGGCTCTGGCGGTTGACGCGCTCGGGGCGGACAACGTGACGGGGCTGTCGCTTCCGTCGAAAATTTCGAGCGAGCACAGCAAGGACGACGCGCGATTGCTTGCCGGCAATCTCGGCATAGAGTTTCGCACCGTGCCCATTTCCGGAGTGGTCGAGGCGGCCGAGGCGGCCCTTTCGCCGATGTTCAAAGGATTTGAGCGCGACGTGACGGAGGAGAACATACAGTCGCGCGCGCGCGGGCTTCTGCTGATGGCCGCCTCCAACAAATTCGGCGCGGCGGTGCTGGCCACGGGAAACAAGAGCGAGTGCGCGGTGGGCTACTGTACGCTTTACGGCGATACGTGCGGGGCGTTCGCGCCGATTTCGGATTTGTACAAGACGGAGGTTTACAGATTGTCGCGATACGTCAACGAGCGCGCCGGGCGCGAGATAATTCCCCAAAACACAATGGACAAACCCCCGTCGGCGGAACTCCGCCCGGGGCAGAAGGACGAGGACAGCCTTCCGCCCTACGACTTGCTGGACGCGATATTGCGCATGCACATAGAGGAGTACAAGTCGGCTTCCGAAATTGTGGAGGCCGGTTTCGACAGGGAGGTTGTCGAGGAGGTTTTGGGGAAGGTCGCGCGGGCGGAGTACAAGCGCACGCAATATCCGATAGGCCCGAAGATCTCCGCTGTGGCGTATTCGGCCGACAGAAAAATTCCGGTCGCCGCACGGCGGGGGCTCGAATAGATGCGGTTTTTTTAAAAAAGGGTGGAATAAGAAAAGGGGAGAGCGATATGAATTCGTCAGAACTGTTTTCCGAGTCTAAAAAATACATGCCGGGCGGGGTCAATTCTCCGGTTCGCGCTTTTGGCGGGGTCGGCGGGGAGCCGTTTTTCACGGCGCGGGCCGACGGCTGCGAGCTCGCCACCTGTGACGGCAGAAGGCTGATAGACATGGTGTGTTCGTGGGGCCCGGCGATATTCGGCCACAACCATCCGGCAATACGTTCGGCAGTCGCCGCGGCGCTTGAGAATGGGACGTCGTTCGGAACTCCGTCCGAGGCCGAATTGGAGATGGCGAAAATGATAACCGAGATGGTGCCCTGCGCGCAGATGGTGCGCATGACAAACTCCGGCACGGAGGCGACGATGTCGTGTGTACGCCTCGCGCGCGGCTTCACCGGGCGCGACAAGATTGTGAAATTTGAGGGCTGCTACCACGGTCACGTCGACAGCCTGCTCGTGCGGGCCGGAAGCGGCGCGCTCACCTTCGGCAATCCCGACAGCGCGGGCGTCCCCGAAGATCTGGCGAAACTTACGTGCGTTCTCGACTTCAACGATTTCGACGCCGCGGAAAAGCTGTTTGAAAGGGAGGGCGGCAATATTGCGTGCGTAATTATGGAGCCGTATCCCGCGAATGTGGGATTGATTCTTCCGAAGCCGGGCTTTTTGGAACACGTGCGCCGGCTGTGCGCGCGCCACGGAGCGCTCCTGATTTTCGACGAAGTCATAACCGGATTCAGAATGGCCAAGGGCGGCGCGCAGGAGTATTCGGGGGTGACTCCGGATTTGTGCGCCCTCGGCAAGATAATAGGCGGCGGGCTTCCGGTCGGCGCATTTTGCGGCAGGGCGGAAATAATGCAAAAGCTGGCTCCGCTCGGGCCGGTTTACCAGGCGGGAACGCTGAGCGGAAATCCCCTGGCGATGGCCGCGGGAATCGCCGCGCTAAAGTTAATAAGGGAGCTAAACCCCTATGCGGAACTTGAGGAAAAGGCGAAATTTTTAGTCGCCGCGGCGGACGGGGCGGCGCGCAGGAAGGGAGTGGATTTGCAGATTCCCCGCGCGGCGTCGCTGTTCTCGTTTTTCTTCAATTCCGAGGAGGTCTCCAACTGCAAGATTGCGATGAAGTCGTCGCGCGAATTGTACGCAAAATTCTTCAGAAGTTGCCTCGATGCGGGACTGTATTTTGCGCCGTCGCCGTTTGAAATATGCTTTGTGTCCGCGGCGCATACGCGGGAGCATCTCGAACGAGCCGCGGAAATTATATCGAAGTCGATAGCGTCGCTTTAGAAATCTGTTTAAGTAAGAGGCGCGGCGCAAAGGCGTCTTCCGGAGCCGCTTTTCGGGGATTTTTTTGTTGAATCTTGAGGGGCGCGCCCTTACTGTTAAACATAAACTTATGGGGAGTTTTGGAGATAAAGTTGACGCGATAGTAGTGGGAGCTGGCGCGGGCGGCGGAGTTGTTGCCAAGCAGCTCGCCGCGGCCGGAATGAAGACGGTCGTGTTCGAATTGGGCGAATGGCCGAACTACGACGCGGATTCCCCCAACGACGAGCTTTGCAACATGCGCCACCAAATAGTGGGGTCT
>CALXMX010000089.1 GCA_944389575.1 uncultured Opitutales bacterium | reverse complement strand
GGCTGGATGCACGACACCCTCGACTACATGAAAGAGGATCCCGTCAACAGAAAATACCACCACAACAAAATGACCTTCCCGTCGATGTTTCAATTCACGGAGAAATTCATGCTGGTGTATTCTCACGACGAAGTCGTGCATGGAAAAAGCCCGATGGTCGGCAAAATGGGCGGGGCCTACTGGGGCGACAAAATAGCCAACCTGCGCGCCCTCTACGCCTACATGTGGATGTGGCCCGGGAAAAAGACCCTGTTCATGGGCGGGGAAATCGCCCAGGGGCACGAATGGCGCTACGACGAATCCCTCGAATGGTCGCTCCTGCAATACGGCGAGCACCAGGGAGTGCAAATGGCCGTGCGCGACGCCGCCGGAATATACAAAAACGACCCCTCGCTTGCCGCAAACGATTTCAACCCGGACGGATTCCGCTGGATAAACGCCGACGACGGCAACAACAGCGTATTTTCCTTCCTGCGCTTCTGTTCGGACTCCGAGACCGCATACGCGGTAGTCTCAAACTTCACCCCGGTAAGGCGCGACAACTACTGTATCGGCCTTCCCTGGGAGGGCGTTTGGAAGGAAATCCTCAATACCGACGCAACCTGCTACGGCGGCGGCGGCGCGGGAAACGGAGGCTCCATAACCGCCGAACGCTCGCCGGCCGACAACCTTGACTGCAAAGCCTGGCTCACCCTTCCCCCGATGAGCACGCTCATATTCAAAGGCCGCATTAAAAGCAAAAGCGGCGAAAAAACGCCCCAAGACGGACGGACGGTTGCGTAAGCAAATATCCTTCAAGACGGCAAAACATCTGAAGCAAACGCATTTTTTTTAAAATATACTTGCAATCCCATTTCCCCTGCGTAGAAATGAAAACTTTATTAAACGCTCAGGTGGTGAAATTGGTAGACACGTACGTTTGAGGGGCGTATGCCGCAAGGCTTATGGGTTCGAGTCCCATCCTGAGCACTAACCAACGTACCGTTGGATCTAAGATGCCAACGCCAACGTACCGTTGGATCTAAGATGCTTCGCATCTTGTGACGTTGAGCGCCGCCCTATCCGGGCGGCTTTTCTGTTTTCTCACCGCATTGCCTACGGCAATCGCTTGCCGGTTTGATTTTTTAAGATAGTATGCAATAGTATGCAAACGGCGGATTCAGAAGATAACTATTTTAAACGTCTCTTCTTTCCGCCAACGTACCGCTGGATCTAAAATGCCAACGCCAACGTACCGTTGGATCTAAGATGCCAACGTACCGTTGGATCTAAGATGCTTCGCATCTTGTGACGTTGAGCGCCGCCCTATCCGAGCGGCTTTTCTGTTTTCTCACCGCATTGCCTGCGGCAATCGCTTGCCGGTTTGATTTTTTAAGATACTATGCAATAGTATGCAAACGGCGGATTCAGAAGATAACTATTTTAAACCTCTCTTCTTTCCGCCAACGTACCGCTGGATCTAAACTGCCAACGCCAACGTACCGCTGGATCTAAGATGCCAACGCCAACGTACCGTTGGATCTAAGATGCTTCGCATCTTGTGACGTTGAGCGCCGCCCTATCCGGGCGGCTTTTCTGTTTTCTCACCGCATTGCCTGCGGCAATCGCTTGCCGGTTTGATTTTTTAAGATTTACCCGCGCGAAAATCGGCTTACTCCCGCGCGAACCCCACGGAATTGCAAATCATGGGAGTCTGGCTTGCGCTCAAATTCAGCCCCTTCCGAAGCGCGTCCGCATTCATTGTCGTGTGTGGATACGTTCCAAGCCCCGTCCCGGCGCAAAAAATTGAAATATTTTGCGAGACTATTCCGGCGTCCAATCCGCTCCAACGATCGTTGAAATCGGAGACGAGAACGAGGCACACTGGAGCCCCCGACTGCCGCAAGTCTTCCCGCGACACGAGTTCAAGGGCGTGCTCCTTCGGCAAATACAAATACGCCGCCTCCGGCAGGCATACGTATATCTTTATATCCTGGCGGTTGAGTGCCGACGGAGCCGTGCGCTTCCCGCTCTCCGGACGGTTTACCCCGTTTGCCGCAAAGAGCAGGTCGGATATGTCGGCCATACTGGGCTTTTGTTTTGAAAACGACTTTACAGAAGCCCGCTTTGCAAAGGCCTTCATTACGCATTCGCCGCGCTCCAAGTTCGGCGGTGAAAGCTTTACAATTTCCCCTCCGTGCGAAACCGCGCACAGGGGCAACAATAATGCCAGCAAGTATCTCATAATAAAAAATCGTTAGAACTGTTAATTACGATCGGCATGCAACCGACGAATTGTGATTATTAGAGATTTTTATAAAAACAGTAAAGCCGAAACTTCAAATCGCCCCCCTGCGGCCCGGCTATAAAAGCGCCCATAAAAGCCCGCTGTTTTGTCAGCGCTATCCGAAGCGGCATAATGAAGCGGCCGCGGGCGGGCGCATTTTGGACGCATGGCAACCCCTTCCAAACTGCGGAACAAACTGAAGGACGCGCTCACGGCGAATAAAACGCGCAACAGATAATCTGGCCGAATATTCGGCGCAGGACTCCGAAAGACGGGACGCGCCTAATACCATACTATTATTCCATAGTTGCCGCTTCACCCTGAACAACCCGCGCCGACGCGCCGAAAAAACAGCTCGCATATTTTGCGCAAATTACGGCGAATCCTCTCAAATTGCGGCGCATTCCTGCCGGCAGGTTGCCGAATGCGCGAATGGAGTCAAGGCAAGCAGGCCGGCGTGGCCCGGCGCGCACGCGCGCGCGCCGGCTGCCCGCGCGAAACGCGCGCAAATTTGCCGAATGCGCGAATAACGCCAAGACCAATATCAGGACTGAGAACAATGGCCAAGGCCAAAAAAAGCCCAAGCCTAATTTCAAGTCCATGCCCCAATCAGCCGGCTTCAAGTCCGCCCGCCCGCTATTGGGCCGACTTCGATGCGGACTTCTTCGGAGGCTTGCGCTGAATAAATGCGAGCCTTCCCTTGTCCGCGTCGAGCGACACCCTTACGGACGACTCGCTCTCCGCAATGTCTCCGCGAAGAATAGACTCGGCAAGCACGTCTTCCAGCTCGCGCTCTATCGCGCGCTTGAGCGGGCGCGCCCCGTACTTTTCGTCCCAGCCCTTGGATATCAGGAAGTCCACCGCCTCATCGTCCATGACGAGCGACAATCCCTTTTCCGCAAGGCGCGCGCGGAGTTTGTCCAGCTCCAGCTGTACAATCTTGCGCATGTCGTCTTTCGTCAACGTGCGGAACAGCACGACGTCGTTTATGCGGTTCAGGAACTCCGGGCGAAACGACTTTTTCATTTCGTCCATCACGCGTTCCCTGGTTTTCTCATAGTCCTCCGACCCGCTCGAAAGCGCGTCAAAGCCCATGAAGTTGTTGCGCTGGAGAATGTGCGCGCCGACATTGCTGGTCAGTATGATTATCGTATTGCGAAAGTCCACCGTGCGCCCGAGGCTGTCCGTCAGACGCCCGTCCTCGAGTACCTGCAACAGCAGCTGGAGCACGTCAGGGTGAGCCTTCTCAACCTCGTCGAAAAGAATCACGCTGTACGGGCGGCGGCGCACCTGTTCAGTGAGCTGCCCGCCGTCCTCGTGCCCGACGTATCCGGGCGGAGAGCCTATCAGGCGCGACACGGAATATTTCTCCATATACTCCGACATGTCTATCTGTATCAGGGCGTCCTGCTTGCCGAACATCTGCTCGGCCAGAATTTTTGCCAGATACGTCTTTCCCACTCCGGTGGGTCCGAGAAACATGAAGGAGCCTATCGGTCTGTTCGGGTCCTTGAGGGCCGCGCGGGAACGGCGCAGCGCGCGGGCTATCACGCCGGTGGCCTCGTCCTGCCCCACGACGTTCGCGCGCAGGCAGTCCTCAAGCTCAAGAAGCTTCCTGCTCTCCTCCGTCTCCATTCTGGAAAGCGGTATTCCCGTCCACGTCGAAACCACCGTGTAGATGTCGTCCTCCGACACCTCGACCCGCTTGTCCTCCAGCGAAGCCTTCCACGCCTTGACTATGTCGTCGCGCTGGGAGGACAGCGACTTCTCCCTGTCGCGCAGAGCTGCGGCCTCCTCGAAGCGCTGGTCGCGTATCGCGCCCTCCTTTTCCTCCTTTGCCGCGGCGATTAAAGAGTTGATTTTCACGACCTCTTCCGGGCGCTCCATCATCTTTATGCGCGCGCGCGAACCGGCCTCGTCGATTACGTCGATCGCCTTGTCCGGCAGAAACCTGTCGGTTATGTAGCGTTCGGAGAGCTTCACTGCGGCCTCGAGCGCGGCGTCGGAATAGACGCAGTGGTGGTGCTTCTCGTAGTTTGCGCGCAGGCCGCGCAGTATCTTTACGGTGTCTGCGGCGGAGGGCTCGTCCACCTTCACGCTTTGAAAGCGCCTGTCGAGCGCGCTGTCCTTCTCTATAAACTTCCTGTACTCGGCGAGCGTTGTCGCGCCTATGCACTGGAGCGTTCCCCTTGAGAGCGCGGGCTTGAATATGTTTGAGGCGTCCATTGCGCCCTCCGCTCCGCCCGCGCCGACGATTGTGTGAAGCTCGTCTATGAAAAGTATCACGTTCCCGTCCCGAGCGATTTCGTCCATGACGGCCTTTATGCGCTCCTCAAACTGGCCGCGGTACTTGGTGCCGGCAACCATGAGAGCCATGTCGAGGGAAATTACGGTCTTGTTGGCCAGTATCTCCGGAACTTCGCCGTTGGCTATCTCCTGGGCCAGACCCTCCACAATGGCGGTCTTGCCCACTCCGGCCTCGCCCACCAAGACGGGATTGTTCTTCGTGCGGCGGCAGAGTATCTGAATCACGCGGAGTATTTCGCGCGAGCGCCCCACCACCGGGTCCAGCTTTCCGTCGCGCGCCATTTGGGTCAGGTCGCGGCCGAACGCGCGCAGGGCGCTTTGCGGCTTTCCCTGCGGAATCGGCC
Source organism: uncultured Opitutales bacterium (assembly GCA_944389575.1). Taxonomy (GTDB): domain Bacteria; phylum Verrucomicrobiota; class Verrucomicrobiia; order Opitutales; family Intestinicryptomonadaceae; genus Merdousia. The sequence goes on along the minus strand of CALXMX010000089.1, from coordinate 2,246 downwards.
CGGGCTGGTCGAACGGGTTTTGCTGATGAATCTCGTCGGGCTCGGAGGGCGCGGCGTCGCCGGCGAAGTTCGGGTCGAGCTCGGCCAGAATCTGCATTCTGCAGTCGTCTATATTGACGCCCAACTGGCGGAGTATCTGCGCCGCCACGCCTTCGCCCTCGCGCAACAGGCCGAGCAGAATGTGCTCGGTGCCTATGCAATTATGCTTGAGGTTCATGGCCTCGTAGGAGGCCAGCGCCAAAACCTTCTTGACGCGCACCGAATAGGATATTTCCGACACGCTGCCCATGGGGGAGTCGTTCGCCGGAACCTGGCGCTCCACCTCCGCGCTGACCTTCTCAAGACTAACGCCAAGCTTGCGCAAGACGTTCACCGCAACGCCTTGCCCGAGCCTTATTATGCCGAGCAAAATGTGCTCCGTGCCTATGTAGTTATGGCGAAACCTGATCGCCTCCTTGCGGGCCAGCGCCAAAACTTGCTGAGCTCTTGGTGTATGCTGCATATTTATGTTTTTCCTAAATTTCCTAAATTGTCAAATTGTCTCCGGCCGACCCGGAAGAACCCCGAACCTCCGCCGTTTTGATTGTTAATTCGGCATAAAGCGCGCGCAAATAAGCGCGCATGCCCAAGTGCGGCCGTTTTTTTCAGATTTTTCGGGAATCCGGAAAAGCCGGAGGGGGAAACGAGCCCACCGCGCGGCGCAGAAAATCCGCCCGCGCGCAATCGCGCGCAACCGGGTCGAAAGAGTCTCCCTCCAACCCCGAAAGCTTTGCCAGATGCGCCGGCTGTATGGACACCATCAAGGCGTCTATGGTTTCGATCGGAATTTTCGCCATTCCCATGTCCGCCGCAAGCCTAAGCGACGACAAATACCCCAGCGCCTCGGCAGAGTCTATCAGCCTGCAAACCGAAAGCATTGCGTGCGCGCGCAGAATCTTATCCGCAAGCAAAAGGGGCGAATCCTCCCTTAGGCGCGCGCGCGCGTCCAATTCAAATTCCCTGATCTTCTTTGCGTATTTGGAAATTTTTGCGACAATTTCGCCCTCCGATATCCCAAGCGTCTGCTGGTTTGAAAGCTGGTAAAACGCCCCCGGCGATCCGCTGCCCTCGCCGTATCCGCCGCGAAAAGTCATGCCCAGCTGGTTTACGCCGCGCACAATTTTCTCCATGTCCGAAAGCATCTCCAGCGCGGGCAAATGCATCATTACCGACACCCTTATCCCCGTGCCGACATTCGTCGGACAGGCGGTTAGATAGCCGTACTTGGGGGAATAGGCGTATTCAACGCCGCGCTCGATGTCGTCGTCCAGCGCATTGGCCGCGCGCCACAGCGACGCGGGGCACAAGCGGCGGCCGACGACAAAAATCCGCAGGTGATCCTCCTCGTTTATCATCGCGCCGCTCATGCCGTCGGCCGAAAGGTACAGCCCGCGCGGCGAAACGTCCGCGCTCAAGAGGTCGGAACTTATCTTGCGCTCCTCGAAAAGCTCCATGCGCTCGCTCTGGGAGAGCTCGTCTATGCGGTAGAGCGTACCCGCCTTTAGCCTTCTGGCTGCGCCCAAAGCCCGCGCGCAGACTTCGTACACGCGCCGGAGAGTCTGAGAGTCGGCCGAGTTCACAAACCTCTCGCCCGCCAGGTTTCTCGCCAAGCGAACGCGGGAACTTATGACGACCGAATCCCCATTCGGTTTTGCCGCCCCACTGTCTGCGCCGGTTTTCATTAAAAATGTCGGAATTGTTTAGCCTCACGGCTTTGCGGACATCGCCTTGAGCATGTCGCGGATTTTTGCGGCGTCCTCATAACGCTCGTCCGATATTGCGAGGTTGAGCTTTCGCATGAGGGCCTCGCGCGAATCGCCATCCTTTGGAAGCTTGTCTTTCCCTCCGGAAGCGGGCATCTGTGGGCTTGCGCCGCCATCGGCCGCAGCCGCGCTAACCAAGCCGCCAGCCAAGCCGCCCGACTCCGCCGAAGTTCCTGACTGCGCGGTTTCCGATTCAAACGTTCCGGACTCAAAACCGGAGGAGCGCCCCTCGCCGCCGCCGTCAGAATCCCCTTCGGAACGCGCGCCGCCGCCGATAGCGGGCGAGTCCGCGCCGGAACTCGCGCTTTCCCCCGCGCTTTCACCCGCGCCGCCGCGCCCGGAAGGCGCGGAGTGAAACTTGGGCGACTTTCCCCTGTGGCGCGTAGCGGAATGAAGCTGCGAAAAAAGCTCAAAGAGCTTCTCCTGTCCAAAATGCGCGTAGCA
>CALXMX010000088.1 GCA_944389575.1 uncultured Opitutales bacterium | reverse complement strand
AGGCGGCGGAATCGGCACGGATAGAAACAAGCTTCGCTTCCCCGGCCTCTTTGCGCCCGGAAAGAAAGATATGTCCGGAAAAGGAAATGCGCCCGGAGGAAAAAAATACGCCTGGGGAGGAAAAATTTTTTCGGGTATTCCAATTCCCCGAATGGCCCGCCCGGCCCTGCGGAATTATTCGGCGGCTTCGGCGGAACGCCGCCGGTGGAATTTGTATCTCAGCCAGACGACGCCGTCGCCAATGGGCTCGGCGGAGACAAATTCCAACGATTGCCCGCTTGCGGGAAGCTCCCCCCGCTTTCCGGCGTATTCAAATATGGAGGGCGCGGAGGAAAGCCCGTCGATGCCCGGATATACGACGATGCTCAATTCGTCGATCAGCCCGGCCTTCAGAAATTCCCCGTTGACTATTCCGCCGCCCTCGAGCAACACGCGTTTGAATCCGAAAATTTCCCCGACGGCGTCCATGGCCTTCGGCAGATTTTTTCCGTCGGAACCGGCGAATACGTAAGAAACCCCCATTTCCCGCAGGTGGGTTAGATATTCTTTCGGAGCGCCCTCCCCAAGGACGGCAATGAAGCCGTCGGACATTTTGTCGGCCTCGTAAAGCGTCTTTCCGCGGGCGTCCAAGACGATTGTTGGGATTGCCCCTTTTCGGATTTTTCCGACAAACGCCTTAGGCGCGCGCGCGGGCGACGGATTCTTCGCCCTGAAAAGCTTCGGCATAAAGTGGCGGTGCACGGTTGCGCGCCCCAATATTTCCGCCTGCCCTTTCAGGAACTTGCAGACGTCGAAGTAGCGGTTTATCACGTCGTCCGCGTTTTTCCCGTCAAACGGCGGGGTATAGCGGTCCGTCACCAGGCGGCCGTCCACGGAGGCCATCATATGGCAGATTATTTTCGGTCTCATCGAAGGAATATTTTTGAATTGCCCATATTTGCGCCGGCCGGCTCAAACGAACGCCGATTTAGCCGCCGGGAGCCCTTCAGATAACTCCCAGCCGCTTGAGCCAATTTTGAGTTTCCTCCGCGGAATTTTTGACCGACCCTCCCCTTATCGGGAGCGCCTCGAGAATCTCGGACTTGCCGCAGAGCTTTTTTATGTCGCCGACGGCGCGCCCCATGCGGCTGCCTTCGTGCGTCATGAAGGGCGCGATTTTCTTTCCGGAAAAGTCGTTTTCGGCCAGGAATGTCCTCACCGGCGACGATATAGTGCCCCACCAGTTGGGCGAGCCGACAAACACTATGTCGTACTCGGCCAAATTCGGGACTTTGGTCTTTATCGGCGCCTTGTATTCCGCGTCTATCTCCTTCTTCGCCTGGTCGACCGTCTGCCTGTACCCGCTCGGATAGGGCTTTTCCGGGACTATTTCCACAATATCGGCTTTTGTGGCCTCCTTTATTATATTTGCCAGATGCCGCGTATTTCCGCTCCACGAGTAATACACTATCAGCATCTTTTTGCCTTTAGCGCCCTCCTGCTTTTGCGCCCAAGCTTTGGCCGCCAGAAGGGACGCGGGAATCATTGCGATAAATTCTTTTCTTTTCATCGGGATACCTTTCTTCTTATTGCGTTCCGATATTACCATTTCGCCCGGGGAGTGTAAATACATGTTTCTGTCTAAAATCTGCCTAATTGTGCCGGCGGAATTTCTCATTCCCCTACGATTAAAAATGGCGGAAACGGTTGATAATATTCGCGCTGGTTCCATTGGAAATCGAACTTGCGCCCATAATTCGCGCGCACGGGGAGCGCGGGCGCAAATTGCGCAAACAAAAAACGCGCGCAATGTAAAGACGCGCGCAGCCTCTCCTTCCAAATTGGCAGGCTGCCGATTGCGCAACCCGCGCGACAATGCGATTCATGCATCAATGCAACCAATGCGACAATGTGGCGATATGGCAATGCGGCGATATGACAATGCAGCAATATGACAATGCGGCAAATGCGCTCCGCATGAAATGCGCGCGTGCCGCCGCGCACAGCAACTTCCGCGAAAATTCCGCTCACCCCGGGAACCGCAACAAGGCTCGGCGTGGCGAAAGTAGGCGGCGGCGCAATTTGTGCAATCCGCACAGCCTACGAACCCGTACAATCCGCGCAATTTATACAAAGCGCGCAAAAGCGCGCAAATCTGTACAATATGCGCAACCCGCGCAATCCGCGCAAATCTGCGCAATCTGCGCAAGGCGCGTTTGCGCGGCGCATCTTCCTCGGAGGGCGTACTATTTCAATATTCCCATCGGAACCGATAGAATCTTTTTCACGAGCGGGTCGTCACCAAAATATTTTTCGACGTCGGCGAGAGTCCAGTTTTTCTTTTCAAACAGCATGCCTCTCGAGACTCCCTCTTTCGGAAAAATATTTCTGTTGCCGCGCAGGTACAAGTCTCCGTTCATGGCCATCGAAGTGCCGAACACCCTGTTGTTTTCCGCGTAGTTCAAACGCGGCTGCGACGGATCCAGCATTTTTTCAATCGGCGGATAGGCCTTTTTGTAGACCTCCGAATTCATCATTTCCCACAGAAACTTGTAGTTGTTCTTTCGGTTTTCAAGCTTTTCGGCATAGCGCTTGTCGGTCCACGGCTGGCAGCCGAATGCGGAGTCGCAGTCGATGAACACGTTGTTGGTCGCCCTCGCGTTCGCGCCCCCGTGAATGTAAATTGCGCCGAAGGCCGGAGACTTCGCCTGCGTGCCCGTGCGGCAGAAAATATTATTGTGAACATTCACGTCGAATCCGCCCTCGTCGAGGTACACGCCGCAAATTGCGGATTTGTCGTCCCCCTCGTTTGCGAGGTTTTCGGTAAAGAAATTGTATCGCACAATCCTGCCGTGCGCGCCGCTGATTCCGCCGCCGTATATGACGCCCATGTCGCTGGCATTTCTGCAGCAGCGCTCAAATATGTTGCGCTCAATGGTGATATAGCTCCCGCCGTAAACAACCGTATGGTCGGGGTGATCGTGGAAGTGGCAGTTGGCCAAGCGCAATCCCACTCCCGTGATCGTCAGAGCATGGGAACCGCGTTCGCGGCGCGTGGCGTTCTCGTAAAATTCCGTGTTCGTTATTTCCGAATTTGCGCGCGAAAGCGTCTTTTCGTCGCCGCCGCGAAAGACCATTCCGCCCGCCGTGTTATAGCGCACGATACAGCGGTCGAATTTTATATTGTTCCCAAAAATGTCGGCGCCAAGCTTGCAACCGCTAAACACGCAGCCGCTTATCTTGAAGTTTGAACAGTTTGAAACAGTCAGCCCCACCCCGCGCGAAATCGATATGTCGACATTGGAAATCGACACGCCGGATACGTCCCTAAATTCGAGCAGCGGAGCCGAAACGAGCGAGAATGTGAACGCGTCGTCTTTAGTCGGAGGCTCTTTCAGTATCACGTAAAATATTCCGTTTTTCCTGTCAATATAGTACTCGCCATCGGCATCGGCTTCCTCGAGGAGGTTGAAGATGTGGAATCCCCTCACGCCCAAATCGGCGCGCGCCGGATAGCCTCTTTCGCTCTTCTTTAGAGTGTTCGACCAAACCCCGTATACGGAAGGCGCGCCGAGCGTAATCGACTTTTTGTCCGCGTCTATGGACTTTATCGGAGTGTGCTCGTACGCCCAGCCGGTGGACATATTTCCCATTATCCACGGATCCGGGGCTCCGGCCCAGCGCGCTACCCGCGGACTGTCGAACACAAACGTTCCGCCGCGCGGATTCGGGTCGCGCTCGATTTTCTTCAGGCCCACAACGTCGTGCGTGATTGTCCCGTGGTCCAGAACCTCCCCAATCGGCGCGGGCTTTACCGTATTCGGATACTTGGCGCACGTGAGCGCCGCATAGTTTTTGTGCGCCTCCATTTCAAACGCCGGATTCCCGTATCCCCAGCCGCGGCACCCCAACTTGCCGTAGTCTGTCATTCCGAATTTTTTTAAGTCGAGAAAATAGAGCTTTCCCTCCGCGTCTTTCGGGATTTTCGCCAATATCGTCGAATCGGTCACCTCCGCGAGATTGTCGCCCGACACCGTGCGTCCCCCCAGCAGCCTGGCGCGCTTCTTGCCGTCGGCAATTCCGACAATCGAAAGCGTTTTACCCTTCATTTTGGATTTTGTGAAACGCACGGACTTTTGGAATTCGTAGTCTCCAGGCGCGACAGTTATCTTATAGTTTCCCTCGGGCGCGGACATCACAGCTTCGGCGGCTCTGCCGAATGTGGCGAAAGGCTTTGCCGCGCTTCCGTCTCCGGCGGAATCGGAACCGCCCGGCCCGACGTAATATTCGGCCGCCGTTCCCGCAAGAGCGCACAAGGCCGACGCGCAAAAAAACACCAACAATTTTTTCATAATTCGCATTCCCCCATTGAAGTTTATCTGTTCTGACGCATTTATTGTATTACCACACGGCGCAATGTGTAAAGTATATTTTGCCGGGCGAGATTTGGCGGGCGAGATTTACAAGGCAGAATCCGCCGGCGCGGCGCCTTGCCCGCAGACGCTTCGCGCAATAAACGGGCTGCGCGCGCTTTTCGCATGCGGGGGCAAATATGCGCGCAAAACATGCGCGCGTAAAAAAATTTTCTTGCCCGGCCGCGCGGCAAAAGGCGAACGCGCAAAAAAACACGCTATGCGCGACAACCTCCGCGGGCGCCAAACCACCGTAAAAAATTCTTTGCAGGACAACTTCGCAGATCAACGCCACAGAGCAACACGCGCTCAAAAGCGCGTCGGGCTATGCGCGCGAACCTGCGCGGATTCAGAATGTGTGTATGAATAGCCCGCTGCGCAGTTTCGGCTCAAACCAAGTGCTCTTAGGCGGCATTATCTGCCCGGCGTCGGCTATCGACATCAGCTGCGAAACGCTCGTCGGATACATCGAGAAAGCCACGGCGAATTCCCCGCCGTCCACGAGCCTCTCAAGCTCCCGCGCCCCCTTGATTCCCCCGACAAAATCAATGCGGGCGTCCGTCCGCGGATCGCCTATCTTCAATATCGGAGACAGCACCCTGTCCTGCAAGAGCGACACGTCCAGCGACGAAACCGCGTCAAGCCCGTCGGCCGAGCCGAAATCGAGCGCGTACCACTTTCCGCCGAGATACATATTCGCGCGTTTCGGCGCGGACGGCTCTTTCGCATCGGTTTCGGAAACTTTGCACACCTCCGACAACCTCCTCAAAAACTCCTCCCTGTCCAAGCCAGCCAAGTCGCGGACAACCCGGTTGTACGGCAGCACCTTCAGCTGGCCGGCGGGAAACACCACCGACAAAAACCAGTTGTACTCCTCGTCGCCCGTATGGTTGGGATTCTCCGCGGCCAATATTCTGGCGCAGCGGGCGTTGCTCGCGCTGCGGTGATGGCCGTCCGCGATATAGGCGCAGGGAATTGCGGCAAAAATCTGCGCTATTTTTTTTAGCTTATCGGGGTCGGATATTCTCCAGACAGTGTGGCGTATGCCGTCGTCCGCGGTAAAGTCGAAGATCGCATCAGCGTCGGACTTGTCCGCCACTATTTCCTCCAAGCCGCTATCGTCCCTGACGGTGAGGAAAGCCGGCCCCGTATTCGCCCGCAGCGTGCGGGTGAGGCGATATCTGTCGTTCTCCTTGTCCTCGCGGGTTTTTTCGTGCTTCTTTATCACTCCGGAATCGTAATCCGAAGCCGAAAATACCGCGACTAACCCCGTCTGGGAATGCCCGTCCATCTGCTGGCGGTAAAGATACATGCAATTCGCCCGCTCGCGGACGAGATGCCCGCCCTCGACAAGCTTGTCGAAATTCTCCTTGGCATGGCGGTAGACTGCGTCGGAATACGGAGGAGTGCCCGACGGAAGCTCTATCTCGGAGCGCACCACGCGCATAAAGCTCAGCGGCTTGCCCTTTGCCTGCTCGCAAGCCTGCTCAAAATTGACGACATCGTACGGAAGGCTCGCGATCGCCTCCGCCTCGCCGGGAATCGGCGTCAGTCCTTTAAAAGCCCTTATTTTCATACAGAACAAAACCAATTTCACATTTGTCTCAAATTTGCAAGATTTGCTTCAAAAAACTTGCATATTCCCGATATTAGATTTTTATTCCAAACCATGAGCACAAAAAGTTTTCTCTATGTCCGACGGCGCGGAGGTTGCCTGTTTTCACTGGTGAAATTGGGCATACTGACGGTTGTCGTGCTGGCGGTCGCGCTCTATTTTACGATGAGCTACGTGGCCGACTACGCGCTAAAGAGCGTCACGGCGGGGACTCCCATAACCTCCGGATTGGGCTCCGTTTATCTAAATCCGTTTACGCAGCAGATAGACCTTACAAACTTCTACATCACAAATCCGCAAAACTACAACTATAAGGGCAACGCAATAGCCTTCAAGCGGGTGTATGTAGATGCGGACTTCAGCCCGTCGCAGTTTTTCTCCCAAAAGCTCGTGCGCGTGGAGGAAATAAGCGTAGATGGGCTTCAGGTCGTAATGACCGTAAAATCCGGAACGGTCTCGCAGTCGAACTTGACCGACATAGTGGAAATACTCAAGGCCAAGGCCGGAATTTCCGATTCGGGAAAATCGGAAAATTCCGCAAAAGACGCTTCCGCCGAAAAAGCCGAACAGTCCGAACCCATAAAATTTATAGTGGAAAAATTAGTGTTTAAAGACGCCGACATCAAGGCGGGATACGGAGACGGACTCGTCCCGATTCCGATGCCGTCTTTTGAAGTCCGCGACTTGGGCGTTAAGGAGGGCGGGCTTACCGCCGCACAGCTCGGCGCAACCATAATGGAAAAGCTCACCGCGCAGATTACGACCAAGGCGCTTTCGGAACTGGCAAAAAAAGGCATTAAGGGGCTAAATTCAGCCTGGGACAGCGGCTCGCAAAAGGCGGGCTCTGCCATACAATCCGGCGCCGGAGAAACCGAAAAGGCCGTAAAATCCATAGCGGAGGGAATAAAAAAGCTATTCTGACGCCCGCGGTTTTTCCGCCTGAATTTTTTGCGCAAAAATCCGTCCGGCCGCCGGGCGGATTTTTTTGGCGCGACTTTTTTTGGCGCGACTTTTTTATTTCCGCGCAAATCGCCGGGCAAACAAACCGCAAAAAAATGCGGTCAGTTTATACGGCAAAATATTGTTTCAGCCAACGCCCGCGCGGTAACTTTTTTTGCCCGAAATACGCCCGAGCAAAAAAATAGCCGTGGAATTTTCAACGGCTCTCCATCGCGCATTTTGCCCAAAGATATAAAACCCGCCGCAAAAAAAACGCGCCGAACCTCTAAGCCGGCGCGCATCTTCAAAGCTGACATTTAACCCGCAACGCGCCGAACGCATACGCGTAAACGTTAGGCGCGCAGACGTTAGCCGCTCAAACGCCGGGCGCGCTAACGCACAGCTTTACGCGCAATTCCGCGCGCACTCTACAACGCGCAACTTCGCACACAGCTGTGAAGTCTACAACGCACAACTCCTACGAAACTCCGCGCGCAGCTACGCGCGCAAAAACGCGCTTGCAAACAGGCGCGCGCCCTACTCGGCAAACTCGATGTCGGGGTCGAGCGATATGGTGATGCGATACTGCACGCCCGGCCGCATT
>CALXMX010000087.1 GCA_944389575.1 uncultured Opitutales bacterium | reverse complement strand
CCCCCGCCACGATGAGCATGTCGCACGCGCCGCCGTCGGGGGGAGCAAAGTCAAACCGCGCGCCGGGGTAATCGACGAAGCAGACGACGGCGGGGCGATATTTGTCAATCCAATCGACAATAGATTCGGAGAGTTTTTTAAAAAACGAATAGTTCTTCAAAACCTCGAACAGGCCGACGACGGAAAACGCGGTCATGTCGAAAAGCAGCTGCGCGCCCGCCGAAGCAAGGCTCCCGCCGCCAAACGCGCAGACGCGCAGGCCGGGATTTGCCGCAAGCGCGCCCTTTAACATTCGCGCGGCCTGCTCGTCTCCCGAATGTTCCCCCGCCACGATGAGAATGTCGCACGCGCCGCCGTCGGGGGGAGCAAAGTCAAACCGCGCGACTGAAGGCGACAAGCTCATTCGGCCTTCGTCTCTCTCTCGTACTCCGCGCGCATGCGGCTTATCTGCGCCGTGATTTCCAGCGCAACCTCAAGCGCGCGGCGCCCGAGCGCGGCCCCGACCTTCGGGTTGAGTTTGTGCAAAACACAGTCGGCAAAACTTGCAAGCTCCACCTTCAGCGGCTCCGCCTTCTCAATCGGAACCTCGACCGAAACTATCTCCGAATCCTCCGGTTTGTCCGCCCTCTTTATCTTTACGAGGTGCCCCTTCTGATTCATGAAGTCGAGCGACATGTATCCGCCGGGCTGGAATATCCTTATTTCGCGCAGTTTCTTCAGGCTGACCCTGCTGACATTGAGGTTTGCCACGCAGCCATTCTCGAAAACTATGCGCGCGTTTGCGATGTCCTCCCGCCGGCTGACGACGTTGACGCCCACCGCCTCTATGCGCGCCACGGGAGAGTTCGCCAACTTGAGGACGATGCCGATATCGTGAATCATCAAGTCCAGCACGACGCCGACCTCCGTTCCGCGCGGGTTGAACGGCGCGAGCCTGTCAGCCGTTATGAAGCGCGGAGAGCTGACGTGCTCCTCCATAAACTCCATCACCGGATTGAAATGCTCGACGTGCCCGACTTGGACTATCAAGTTTTTTTCGCGCGCCTTCTTCAAAATTTTTTCCGCGTCCTCGACCGACGTGCAAATCGGCTTTTCTATTAGAAGGTCGCAGTTCTGTTCGAGCAGCGGGAGCGCGATCTGCGTATGCCTGTCGGTCGGGACGACGACGCTTACGGCCTCGCACTCCTCGCCAAGCTCTTCGATCGAGCCGAAAGCCCGGCAGCCGTACAGACCGGCAATTTCCCTCGCGCGTTCAGCGTCGCTGTCGAACACCCCGACGAGCTCCACGTTATCCAGCTCGGAATATATGCGCGCGTGGTGCTGGCCCAAATAGCCCACGCCGACCACCCCGCACTTGAGTTTTCCCTCAGGATTTTCCATGCGTAAATATTCGGATTTCCGCCCGTTTTTTACAAGAAAATACCGCCGCGCGTTAACCGCGCAGTCAGCGGTCTTTTTTCTCCCTGTCAAATATGTTCATGGGGTTGATGGAAACCCCCATCTCGGGATCTGACAGCTTGCCGCGCAGCTTTATCGTCGCGACGCTTGTGAGCGGGTTTATGACTTTTACTATGCTCGAAATTATCGGCGTGCTTATCCCCGCAAACGGAATCGCCGTCAGATTTGCCTGAAGGTTGTCCTCCAAAAAATCGTACGAAGCAAAACCGCGTATGAGCATCACCGGCCCCTCCATCGACAGGCGCGGAAACGACACATTGCCTTCGCCGATTTTGAACGGACCGTAAAATTGCGTGATATCGAAGCTGCCGAACGGAAGCTTCAGCGCGGAAAGCGCGCGGGACAAAAATCCAAACACGTTCAGCTCCAAAAGATCCCTGTTGGACAAAACGACGAATCCCGAGCCGGACACGTTGTTGAAATCGCGCGAATCCCCCGACAGGGAAATATCTATGTTGACCCTGCCGAATTTTCCGTTTTCGCCCATCAGCCCGTCCGCGTCGGGCGAAGCCGAATCTGCCGGCGCGCCTCCTCCGGCGGCCGTTCCCGAAACCTGCGGCGAAATAGAAGGCGGCGCGCCGCCTTCCCCGGGCGCGGCCTCCGCCAATCCCCGCGCGTCCGCTTCGCGCCGCGCAGGCGCACCCTGCCCCGACTCCGCCGCGCGTTCCGGCGAAAGCGCGGAGAGCGACGGAGTGTCTGGCGACGAATCAAGGTCGTCGAGAAATTCGAAGAATTCAGACTGCACCATATCGGAGGCCTTGGCCCTCCCGCCGAAAAGCATTCCGCCGTCGACCTTGCGCAGATTTATGGAAGCTTCCGCCTGCCCGCCGCAAAAGTCGAACATGGCGTCGTCTATGTTCGTGTCTATTTTGTTGCTCCTGGCCCGAAAGCGCAAATTCTCAAGCGAGGCAAACTCTATCTGCGTCCTGCCGGCGGCGAAAACCTCCGCGTTGAACTCGTCCCCGCCGCCGCCGAGCGACGGGTTTGAGAGCTCCGCGTTCAGCGTCAGCCTCGGAGCGTTGTGGAAGCGCACCACGTCCAGAATCTCGCGCGCGTCGTCACCCCCCAGCGAAATCAGCTCCGTCGAATTTAAGTTCGACTCCAAAAACAGCCTCTGCCTTTCAAACCTCGTGATTCCGTCCTTGCCGTAGAGCCACTCTATGAACCCGTGGGCGTTCCTGTCGGCCGACGAAAGCGAGACGTCGTACAGCGTTATGCGCGACGGGTTGACCCACACGCGCAGGCCGAACGAATCGAACTGCGAGCCGTTGTACACCGCGTTCCTTCCCGACACCTCGCCGCTGCACCAGATTTTTTGCGGGCTGCCCCAGCGCCCCTCGACGGAGACGTCCGCGCGGGGAAAATTTCCGTCGCCGGCAAATGCGAACGACTTCATTATCCTGCCCCACCACGGCTCCATGAAATGCGCTATCGCCATCGGCCTAATCGAGCCGAACACCCTGATTTTATAATCCTTATTGCCGAAATTCTGAAGCATCTGCCCGCGCACCGTCCAGCCTTCGCGGGTCTTGACGTAAAGCTTGTCCGCGTCCATGACGCCCCGCGCGCCGTCAAATTCCAAAGACCCCGAAAGCCTCTCCACGGGAATGTTCATCACCACGCAATTCTCCGACTCTAACGACGCGCGAACTGAAAGTTCCCTTTTCGGCATGTCGAAATATACGGAGCCGTCGGCGGATATGCCGTCCGGGAAGTCCAGCTGCGCCAGCTCCGGAATGTCGGAAAATTCCTCGAGGTTCAAAATCCCCCGGGGATTGATCCGCACATTGAAATCCGCCCTCACCCTGCCGCCCGGGGCAAAGGAAAACACGCCGCCCAGCCTATTATTGTCAAATGCGGCAAAGACGTTCCAGCCGCGCGAATAGTCTTCGGCAGAAAGCGCGTCTTTCCTCAGCGTCACATTGTCCACAAAGAACCCGCGCCAAGCTATCTTGCCGGCGAACAGTTCCGCATTCTCAAGCCAGAGCGCGCCGTACTCGGCAAACGCGTCGGCGGAGAACGAAACGTTCTCGCACGACGGCAATCCCTCCGACTGGAGGCGAAGCGCGGAAAAGTCGAGGCGCATTCTGCGCCCCTTGCCGGAACCGGAGGAAAACGACACCGCCGCCGATATGTCCTGCGCATCGACGTTTATTTCGCCGAACTTGTACGAGCATTTGGGCGAGTTCAAATCCGCCCTGACCCTGCCGGAATCCCCCTCGAAAAAAACGAAATCGAGGGCGAGCGAAGGCTCCTTAAAGCCGTCGAAATAGCCCGCAAATTCGACGGCCTTCTCGAGGGCGGAGTCGAACGCGCCGACGAAAGAATCCGCCGGCGAACCGGACGGCTTGCGGCCTGAAACCCCGCCGACGCCCCCGGAGCCGAACATCTCCGACAGCATGTTTTTCGGATCGAACCCCTCGTTCAAAGTTCCGCGCGCGCTCACGGTGAGATTCCCGGCCTTAAAGCTCAGAAAACGCACAATCCACCACGGCCCCTCGGAGCTTGCGCTAAAGGCGATGTCGCGGATTTTGGGCGAGTGCAGAATGTCGCCCATGCTGTCGGAAAGCCGGCCGTTCTGCACGGACACAAATTTCACCTGCGGATCGCCGGAAAACAGAGAGAGGCCGAATACGCCAACTTCAACCTTGTCCGCCGAAAACACGGGAAATGTCGAGCCTCCCAGCCGGACGCTGGGGCGCACGATTTCCACCGTATCCGGAAACGAAAAGAAAATCGCGGAAAACGAACACGAAAGGCCCGCCTTGCGAATCTGCCTTTCAGCAAGGTCGCAGACGAACTGCGGCGCGGGAATTTTGCCGACGAACAAAAACAGAAACAGCAGCAGCGCTACCGCCGCCGCAACCACCGACAAAAATATATTCAAGACAAAAAGCGCGCGCCAAAACGCGTTGAGCAAAAAGGTCGACGCCTTCACTCCTGAATTTTTAGTTTTCACATTCCAAAACGCCCGCTCCAAGAAAAGGCATTACTTTGCCGGCGCGCCCTTGTCGGGCTCCGGCGCGGCGCCGCGCGCGGGAACGGAGGCGGGCGACGGAACCGGCAAATCCTTGACCCCGCCGTTCGCGCCGGGCTCCGACCCCACCGGCTTCCTCTCGGCCGAAACGGGGGCGGGCTTGTCGAGCTGCCTCGGCGCCGAGCGCTCCAAAGTGAGTTCGCGCAGGGCGTCTATCATGTCGGCCGTGAGCGTAAACACTGCATTGAGACGCTCGGACCCACCAT
>CALXMX010000086.1 GCA_944389575.1 uncultured Opitutales bacterium | reverse complement strand
CGCGGACGAGCTGGGAACCGCCCGCGCTCTGGTCCCAAAGATTTTCCGTAATCTCGCCGTTTTGGCACATGGTGTCCGTGTTGTGGTGGCTTCTGGCGTATTGGCGGTGCGTGACGAACACAATGCTTTTGCCCGCCAATTTAGGCGAGTCGTAAATCTCAAGCTTGGGGCTGGCTTCGGCCGCGCCCAGAAGAGCCGCGGCGGCGAAGGCGATTGTCAGAATTTTTGCCGTCATAAAATCTTCCATCATTTTCCCGCGCAGGCGGGTGCGCAAATTAAATAAAATTTTTCGCGGCAGTTTTTCAAGACGAAAAATCATCATGGCCGCGGCGCTTTGCGCTCTCTAAGAAACTTGCGGCTTTCAAAAAGTCCGCGGTTTTCAAGACAATCGCGGGAGGGCGGCGCTTTGTCCGTCGCGGTTTTTGCGGGATTGCCTCGTTGCGCCGAAGTATGTTTCGGCTTTTGTATCGCTTCGCCTCCTGTTGCCCGAACGCCTCGATAGCTACCGCCGCAGAATTTGGAAACGTCATTGCGAGGTCGGATATGCGCGCGCCGATTCCGCCGATATTAAACTTCCGACCGGACTTTACCTGCATCATCGGAATTGTTCGGAAAATTCTTTTGCCTTTCGATTTATTTCACCAAGCGCGTCCTGAAATTCTCCAAAGCTTCAAGCCGGGCTTTTACCGCAGCTTCCATGTTGTGTTTTTCGCCCGCCATTTCCCCCGATTTTTGTTGAGTTATGGAATCTTTGAACTATATTTATGTCATAAGAAAATGAATCCGGAGCCGACAATATGGTCTACAATCTTGGCGATAATAATAAGCCTTATCGTCTTTGTTGGATTCATATTCTTTCTATGCCTTTTAAATTATTTAATTGAAAGAGGGAGAAGAGGAAGCAAAGGGATTTTTACTCCATTCGTTCCCCCGTCTTAATGGGAGATTTTCCCGTCACCTTTGAGCCTCCCTCGTTTCGGCCTTTCGCCGGGAGCTTTTATTTCTGAACTTTTCAGCCGCCGCTGCCCAAGTGTGAAAGTCACCACTCCTTAAATATGAAGAACACCGCGAGAATTATAAATACGAATCCCACGGCGTAGTTCCACTTGAATTCCTCCTTCAAATAGAAAATCGAAAAGAAAAAGAACACCGCGAGGGTTATGACTTCCTGCATGGTTTTCAGCTGCGCCGTGGAAAAGTGTTCGCTTCCCATTCTGTTTGCGGGAATCATGAAACAGTATTCAAAGAACGCCAGCGACCAACTAACCAGCACCGCCGCCCACAGGGGGGAGCTTTTGAACTTCAGATGCCCGTACCAGGCGAACATCATAAAGGCGTTCGATATTGTCAGAAGCGCGATGGGAGCCAAGTATTTCATCGTTTTTTATCGGAGTTTTTCTCGTCCGTTTTCGCCGCTTTCGGGGCTTTAGAAGCTTTCGGAGCGCGCGCCGAAGGCGCGGGCGCGGCCCGGGAAGCGGCGGGATTTTCCAAGTATTTCGCGGTTGGAGTCTGCGCCTTGCAGAGTTCGTCGAATGAGCCTTCAAAAATCAGCCTGCCGCCCGCCTCTCCGCCGCCGGGCCCAAGCTCGACGAGCCAGTCGGACATGCGGATAAAGTCGGGGTTGTGCTCTATGGCGATAATCGTATTTCCGGCGTCGCGCAGCTTGAACAGGAGCTTCAGAAGCTTGTCGACGTCGTCCCAGTGCAGGCCGGTTGTCGGTTCGTCGAGAATGTAGAGAGTCTTTCCGGTGGAGCGTCTGGAGAGCTCTAAGGAGAGCTTCATTCTCTGCGCCTCTCCGCCGGAGAGCGTGTTGGCGGCCTGCCCGAGGCGTATGTAGCCCAGCCCGACGTCGTCCAGCGTCTGGAGCTTGGACATTATGCGCGGGTGCGCAGAAAATACGTTCATGGCCTCCGTGACGGTCATGTTGAGCACGTCCGATATGCTCAAGTCCTTGAATCTTACTTCGAGCGTCTCCCGGTTGTACCGCCTTCCGCCGCAGGAGGGGCAGCAGACGTAAACTTCGCCGAGAAACTGCATGTCCAAACATATGTATCCGTCGCCCATGCAACGTTCGCAGCGGCCTCCCTTGACGTTGAAGCTGAAGCGCCCGGGCGTATATCCGCGCATTTTCGCCAGCGGGCATTGCGAATACAGCTCGCGCAGGAGGTCGAAAAGCTTTGTGTAGGTTGCGGGATTCGAGCGCGGGCTTTTGCCTATCGGCGACTGGTCCACTAGGACGCAGCTGTCGAAGTACTCCAGCCCGTCTATTCCCCCGTGCGGCGCCGGAATTTCCTTCGCCCCGTTCAGCTTGAAGCGCGCGCCCTTTGCGAGTATGTCGTTCAGCAGAGTGCTCTTCCCGGATCCGGACACTCCGCAGAGAGTGGTAAACAGGCCGACGGGGAAGGAGACGTCCACGTTTTTGAGGTTGTTTGCGCGCGCCTTTTTTACGGTCAGGCGCCGCAAGTCTGGCGCGAGGGGCGGCGACGAGCGCCGAATTGCCGCCCGCCCGGAGAGGTACTGTCCGGTGCGGCAGTCGGATTTCAGACAGTCTTCGAGGCTCCCGCAGAACGTCACTTCCCCCCCGCGCTCGCCCGCTTCCGGCCCCATTTCGACAATCCAGTCGCACGAGCGTATCGCGGCTTCGTCGTGCTCCACCATCAGTACGCTGTTTCCGCGGTCGCGCAGTTTTTTCAGCGCGTTGAGCAGCATGTTGTTGTCGGAGGGGTGCAGGCCGATTGTGGGTTCGTCCAGCACGTACGTCACGCCGGTCAGATCCATTCCGAGCTGCGTGGCGAGGCGCGCGCGCTGCGCCTCTCCGCCGGAGAGCGTGGAGGCTTCGCGGTCGAGCGAGATGTAGTCGAGCCCCACTTCGCACAGGAAATTCAGGCGTTCCAGAAGCCCCTTGACGGCTTCCGACGCGCTTTGGCAGCGCGGGTCGGCGGCCAGCTTTTCGGCGAATTCCCTGGCTCTGCCGACGGGCATGGACAGGAACGAATCGTAGGATTCCCCCGCCACGAACACGTTGCGCGAGCGCGCGTTCAGCCGCGCGCCTCCGCATTCGGGACATTTCGACGACACCTGGAATGCGGCCAGCCGCGCGCGCAGGCCGTCGCTCGAGGTCTCGGCGCATATCCTGTCGACTTCGGCGAGCACTCCGGCGAAGTGTTCGGGTTCCGACGCGCGCCTGCGCCGCCTCAGGCGGAAGGTGAACAGCCGCTTGTCGTCGCCGTACAGCAGTATGCGGCGGACTTCCCCTGGAAGGTCTTTCCACGGCACGGACGGGTCGAACGGGATTTGTTCGGCGAGCTGGCGGAGCATTGCGTTGTGCTGAATGATTATGTTTTTTGCGCCTATGCGCCACGCCTTGATTGAGCCGGAGCGCACGCTCTTTTCGGGGTCGGGAACGGCGAGCTGCTCGGCGGCTCTCATGATTTTTCCTATGCCGCCGCACAGCGCGCACGCGCCGTCAGGGTGGTTGAAGGAAAAGCTCCGCGCGGAAATGGGCCCGTAGGCGGCCCCGCACTTTTGGCACGAAAAGGCGGAGCTTAAAAACAGCTCTCCGCTTTTTTGCGAGCCGTCTTCAGAGGTGTATGAATAAGCCGCCACGGCCTTGTCTTCGCCCTCCCGCAGGGCGAGCTCGAGCGAGTCGGCTATCCTTCCGCGCGATACGGAGGAAAGCGGAAATCTGTCGACGACAATTTCCAGGGTCGCCGTTTTTCCGGCCCCTATTTCCGACAGGGCTTTCGCTTCCGCCTCGGCGTCGTCTATGTCGAATATCTTTTCGCCTATGCGCGCGCGCTGCCAAGAGCGCTGCCTCAAGAGCTTCAATTTCTGTTTGAGCGCGGAGGCCTTTCCGCGCGCGCACGGAGCCAATATGTGCACGCGCGAGTCCGGCGGGAGCGCGAGTATCTCGGCGACGCAGTCGTCCGCGCTTCTGGACATGATTTTTCCGCCGCACTTCGGGCACCGCTGTTCCCCGACGGCGCACCACACGGCGCGGGCGTAGTCGGCTATTTCGGTAAGGGTGGCCAGCGTGCTGCGCGGATTCGAGCCGAGCGACTTGCGCTGTTCGATGGCTATCACCGGCGACAGCCCCGACACGCTCTTGACGGCGGGCTTGTCTATCTGGCTGAGCAGGCCGCGCGCGTCGGCCGAGAGGCTCTCCATATATTTTCTGTACGCCTCCGCGTAAATTGTGTCGAACGCCAGCGACGACTTCCCCGAGCCGCTCTTCCCGGTGAACACCGCCAGCTTTCCGCGCGGAATGTCTATGTCGACATTCTTCAGATTGTGCTCGCACGCCCCGCGAACTTCTATGAATCCTTCGCGCGCGTCTGCGCCTTTAGAATTTGGTTGCATTTTAAAGCCTTTTTTGGATTTATTTTCGGAAAATGTTGAACGCTTTCCAGAAAAAAGTTGCCGGTTGGGCTGTGGCGTGCGTTTCCGTAGCTTCAATCGGCGCGTTTGCAGTTCTGGCGTTTTTAGTGTTGGCGGCGTTTCTGAACAAGTTTTCGGCGGTCGTGTGGCCGCTGGCGCTGGCGGCGATTCTTTCAATACTCTTGCGCCCGGCTGTCAACCTCATGGAGAGGCGGCTGAAAATGCCCCCGGTTTGGGCGGTGACGGTTTTGTATTTTGCGGTCGCGGCGGCGGCGCTTGCGCTGCTGGCCTTCGCGATACCGATATTGATTGAGGAGACCGTCCAGCTCGCGCGCGCGGTGCCGGACGGGTTGGCGAACGCGGCGGCCTTTTTGGGCGAGAGGTTCCCGAACGCAAAAGACGAAATTCAGGCGCGCCTTGTCGAGCTGAAGTCCTCCGCGGTGGGCGCGATGAGCGTGGACTCAATCGCCAAATCCGTCGCGGGGGTGTTTCGCACCGCGGTTTCGGCCACGGGTGGAGCGGCGCATTATTTCGCGTTTGCGGCGGCGTTCGCGGTCGTTCCGATATACCTGTTCTACATGCTTTCGACCAACTTCGACCCGTACTCCTTCATTCGCCGCAACATTCGTTGGTGCGGCGACGAGACGCGCGAAGACATCGTGTTCTTCGCCCGCAGATTCGCCGAAATCATGACGGTCTTTTTCAGGGGGCAGCTGACAATCGCCCTGATTATGGGCGTTCTCTACGGAACGGGATTGGCGTTGGTTGGCGTTCGCTTCGGCTTTCTGATCGGCTTTGCAGCGGGCCTGTTGAACTTGATTCCCTATTTGGGAACGATAATAGGGCTGAGCGTCATAATTCCCGTATCGGCGCTTCAGGACGGGGGCGGAATATGGTTAGTGTTCGCGTCGCTGTGCGTATTCGGCGCGGTACAGCTGTTGGAGGGATACGTGCTGACGCCGAAAATTATGGGAGACAGAACCGGGCTCCACCCGACGGTGATAATATTTTCCGTATTCTTTTGGGGAGTGGCTCTCGACGGCATAATAGGAATGGTTTTGGCGATTCCGCTGACGGCGTTTTTCGTGCTGCTGTGGAAGGGGAGAAAAGCCATTTTGAGCCAGGAGCGCGCCGTGGCGTCCGCGCCCGCCGAGGCCGGCGCGGATTCGAGAGGCGGCGGGAAAAAACCGTCGGAGTGAAACTTTTTTGCCTTTCGCTTTTTAATATATTTTGGGGGAGAAACAAAATATGACAGCAAAATTTGCGGGCGCGCTCTGCATTTTGTGCACCGCGTGCGGCCTTTATGCGGCGGGCGAGGGCAGGCCTCTGAAGGAGGGCTCCTTCAACGCCGTCGAGATGTTTAAAAATCCGCCGAACGGATACGGCGAAGTTCCGTTCTACTGGTGGATGGGCGACAAGCTGGACAAATCGCACCTGATTTGGCATCTCGACATTCTCAAGGGAAAGGGCGTGCAGAGCCTTCAGGTCAACTACGCGCACAGCGACAAGGGCGGCGAGAGCTGGGGGCTCACGTATCAGACCGAGCCCCCGCTGATGAGCGACGCATGGTGGGAGCTGTTTGCATGGTTTAAGAATCAGGCGAACGCCCGTGGAATGACGGTCAGTTTGAGCGACTATACCCTCGGCGTTGGGCAGGGGCAGTTCGTCGACAGGGCTCTGGCGGAAAATCCTGATTTGGGGGCGTCGCAGCTTGTGGTCGTAAAGCAGGTTTTTGACGGGGGGCTGGCGAGGGGATTTCCTCTCGGCCTGCCGATTTGCGCCGCGGTGTACGCGCTTACCGACGACGGCGAGCCCATCGCCTCCACCCGCGAGCTCGTCACAAGCCAGATTGGCGGCAACGGAATCCTGGAGCTGAAGCGCAACGGAAGCCATATGCTCTGCTATGTCTACGCGCGCGCGGCAAAGAACTCTTTCGACCCGTCGAATCCCGATTCGGGCAGGCTCTATGTGAAGCATTTTTTCGGCGAGTTTGAAAAGCGACTCGGGGGCTCGGACGGCCTGAACTTCTTTTTCAGCGACGAGCTGAATTTCAACCTCAGGGGCAATGTGTGGAGCCCGTATCTGCGCGACGAATTTAAAAAGCGCAAGGGGTACGACGTCTCGGACTACCTCGATTTGCTCTTTATGGATTCGGAGAACTCTCCGCTTGCGGCGAAAATCAAGCTGGATTACAACGACGTGTTTGTCTCGCTGTCGGAGGAAAACTTTTTCAAGCCGGTTTTCGACTGGCACGAGCAGCGCGGCCTTGTGTACGGCTGCGACCACGGGGGCAGGGGGCGCCGGGTTGACGAGTTCGGCGACTATTTCAGAACGCAGTCGTGGAATCAGGCCCCCGGCTGTGACCAGCCGCGCGGGGCGTCGGACTTGATAAAAAACAAAGTGGCCTCGTCCATCGCCCACATGTATTCGCGGCCGCGGGTGTGGCGTGAGGGGTTTTACGCGTCGGGCTGGGGGCAGACTTCTGCGCATCTGTTGAACGCAATATTTTCCAACTACGCGATGGGGCAGAATTTGCTTAGCCTGCACGGGCTTTACTACTCCACGCTTGGCGGCTGGTGGGAATGGGCGCCGCCGTGCAACCACTTCCACCAACCGTATTGGGCGGAGATGCCGGCGCTGTTGAAATGCGTGGAGAGGCTGAGCTTTCTGATGTCGCAGGGCGCGCACTGCGCGGACGTCGCGGTTATGTATCCGGTCGAGCCGAAAGTGGCGGGATTTGGCGACTCCTCCGTGAAGGCGGCCTTCAAGCTCGGCGAAGCGCTCTATTCGGAGGGAATAGACTTCGACTTTGCGGACGCGCGCTCCATTGAGCGGGCGGAATTTTCCGGCGGAAAGATACGCATCGCGGACGAGGCGTTTGAAGTTCTCATAATTCCCGCGATGGAGGCCATGCGCATGTCGACATTGCAGAAGCTTTCGTCGCTCGCCAACGCCGGGGCGCGCATATGGTTTTTGGGCTTTGCGCCGATTGCGTCGGACTATTCGGAAGAGATCGCTTCCGCCTCTGCCGGTTCCGCCGCTTTGCCTTCCGGGGCGAATTTGGGCGCCGATTCCGCGGGCGGGGATTCCGGGGGAGCGCCCGGCAACGGGATTTCCGCGGTTTCGCAGTATTCGTCCCCGGCGGCGTTGCAGGCCGCATCTTCGCAAACTTCCGCGGCGCCGGAAGGGCGGCCGCTGTCCGCGGATTCCCAGCAGTCCTCCGCGTTCGACATGGTTCGGGAGGAAATTCTAAAAAATACTCAAAATGTATTAGTGTTTGCGTCGATTTCCGACATTGTGGCCGCGGCCGGCTCCGCGTTTGAGCCGGATTTCAACGTCGTTTCCGTCAAGCCGGCCTCGCAGCGGAAGGTCGCGGCCGACTCCAAGCCTAAGCCCGCCCCAAAGTTTATGCACAGGCGCATAAACGGCGAGGATTTTTACTTCGTCTACAACCTTCCGAAAGGCACGGAGTGTTCCTTCAGAGCCACCGGGGCAGTGACGTTGTTAGATCCGTTTTCCGGGGAGGAGTCAAGGGTTAAGATTTTATCGCAAAATTCCGTGAGGACCCGCCTTCGCCTGCCGCTTTCGGCCTACGATTTCCACATATTCCGCTTCGACAAGTCTCGCCGTCCGGTGGTCGAGGTCATGGGAGATTCGCGCGCGGACGACGTTCGCGTGGCCGTTGCGCCGCTTGACGGCAAGTGGAGCTTCTCACTCAAGCCCGTTCTCGACAACTCGCGCGGGGATTACATCTGGCCGGCCTCCAACGAGCTTTTGAGCGCGCAAATCCGCTTTTTGAGGCCCTCTCAATTCGGCGCGGAACTGCCTTCGCCGCCTCCGCCGTCGCTTGCTTCCTTCCCGGAGGAGCAGACGCGCAATCTTGAGCAGATAGGCTATTCGACGAAATTCAACGTGCTCGGCCCGCTGCCGGCACCCCTATCCGACGAGGACGTCCTGACCGCCCAGACGCGCAGGTCCGGCGAGTTTTCCCCGCTGAAAATCTCAATGCGCTATGGCGTTCTCGGCGACGTGGGGCACCAGGGCTATCACGGCTTGAAGGGGGAAATTTCCGACAACTTCATTCGGCTCGGCGCGATTCGCAAGGCCATGACCGCCTACAAGCGGGTGGCGGATCCCGCGGGAAAATACTACTATCTGTTTACGAAAGTCTATGCCCCGCGCGACGGCGCATTCAAGATTCTGTCGGGCGGCGTCAAACCCGCGCAGGTATTTGTCAACGGCGTTTCAATAGACCCGTCGTCCGCGGAGGCGGCGCTCAAGGCCGGAGCCAACGACCTTATATTGCGATACGACAAGCATTGCGAGACGTATTTCGCCTTTGCCGACGCCTCCGCCGAAGGCTATTACACGTATGCGCTTCAGGAGCGGCCGCTGTCGTCCAAGTGGAACGGAATGAAGTCGCTTTTGCACTTCGACGCCTCGACCGACTTCTTTGAGCCGCTCTCGTTTGAATTTGAGAGCGCGCCCGCTTTGGACGAATTTCGCTTTTTCGCCTTTGGCGACGGCGTGAAAGTTTACATCGACGGGCAGCCCGCGCGCGTCTCGCAGCTCGGCGTCCGCGAGGACGGACTTCGGGCGTACAGGGCCAAGACGCCGAAATTCACAAAGGGGGTCTCACAAGTGAGAATCGATATCGCCAGGCCCTTGCCCGGCTTCGGCGGCGGCGCGGCGATTCCTTATTACATAAGGCAGATATGCGGTGTGGGCGAAATTGAGCCCGGCTCTTGGTCGAAGCTTGAGGGCCTGCGCTGCTATTCGGGGGGCGCGGTTTACTCCAAGAAATTCAAGCTTCCGCACGGGGCGTTCGGCAAAAAAATCGTCTTGAATTTGGGGTCTGTCGGCTGTGTGGCGCGGGTTTCTGTGAACGGGCATGACGCGGGAGTGCGCTTTTCTCCGCCGTGGACTTTCGACATTTCAAAACTTGTTCGCATAACCGAGAACACTCTCGAAATTACCGTGTATAATACGGCGGCCAACCACTACTTGAGCGTGCCAACTTCCTATCGCGGCTCCGTGGCCTCCGGAATTTTAGGCTCTCCCAGACTCGACATATTTGTGCCCGCAAGGCGGTAGCGCTTTGCGGAGGGGTTGTGGGTCTGCGGGTTGGAGTCGGCGGCTGCGGGTGGTCGGTTGGAGGCCGCTTGCGGGGCGTTTGCGGGAAGTAGGGAGGGCAGACTGAAGTCTGCGTTTGATTTTCGCAGGCGTGATTGTTTGGTTTCGGTTGTTTGGGGCGCCCGCGCGTTTGCGCCGCGCTTTAGATTGAATGCGGCGCAGTTTCGGTTCGGGCGCGCGCTTGAAGGAGCGCGCGCGAATTGTCGCGCGGATTAGTTTCGGATGTTAAGAATTTTTCTGCGCGATTTTATTCGGTTCAAAATTGCGAAATTGCGCGCGCGGCGAATGGGTGGGAATATTAAACGTCAATTTCTCCGTTTGTTGCGTTGTGATTTGCAATGCGGAGTTTGGGGCCTGCGGGCTGGAGGTCGGCGTTTGCGGGTGGTCGGTTGGAGGCCGCTTGCGGGGCGTTTGCGGGAAGTAGGGAGGGCAGACTGAAGTCTGCGTTTGATTTTCGCAGGCGTGTTTGTTTAGTTTCGGTTGTTTGGGGCGCCCGCGCGTTTGCGCCGCGCTTTAGGTTGAATGCGGTGCAGTTTCGGTTCGGGCGCGCGCTTGAAGGAGCGCGCGCGAATTGTCGCGCGGATTAGTTTCGGATTTTAAGAATTTTTCCGCGCGATTTTGTTCGGTTCAAAATTGCGAAATTGCGCGCGCGGCGAATG
>CALXMX010000085.1 GCA_944389575.1 uncultured Opitutales bacterium | reverse complement strand
CAGCGCAAAGCGGACAAATCATATCGCGTATTGAATCCCCCTTCAAAAAAATCCGCCTTCCGACTAAAACCCCGCACGGCTGTGCGCCCAAACCGCCGCACCTCGCGGAAAAGTCCGCCGCCAAATTCTACGAAAAACAGCATTTTTTTACATGAAATAGCGGCGAAAAAATTCGATTATCCGAATGCGCGCCGCGCAAGTTTCAAAAATCAAAGTTCCCCGCAAAAAACTCCGACGCGCGGCCGCGCACAATACCGGGAGAAAGCGTCCTGAAACAAATTCCCGCCGGTATTCGCCAACCCGCGCAAATCCCTGCCGGGCGCGCCCGCCGCCCGCGCGATTTCCACAACGCCCGCAACTTCGGCGAGCGCGACAGCTTGGCCGGGCGCGCCCGCCGCCCGCGCGATTTCCGCAACCTTCCCGGAAGCGGTTTCAGGCCAATCCGCGCTCGGTCTGCCCGCGCGCAAAATCCAAAATCATTTTTATCACGCGGGATTTCGAACTTTCGCGCGCGGCCAACTCCTCGATCGCCCACGGGCGGGAAAGCGTGCTCTTGTACAGCAACTTGAACGCGCTGTAAACCATGTCTATCTCGTCCGGAGTAAATCCGTTGCGCTGCATGTTGATTTTGTTTATCGCGCAAATTTCGGCCGGAGAGCCGTCCGCCATAAAAAACGGAAGAAGATCTTTGACCAGCTTGGAACTTGCGCTTAACATTGAATACGCCCCGATTCGACAAAACTGATGCGCGCCGCTACCCCAGCCAATTACGGCGTTGTCCTCGACAACCACATGACCCCCGAGAGCCGCATGGGAACTGATCACCACATTGTTTCCAACGGTACAGTCATGCGCTATATGGCTGTAGGCCAATATGTTGTTATTGTCGCCTATCACGGTAAAATCGCCGTCGCCGGTGGCCAGATGCGCCGTGGTGTACTCGCGAAACACATTGCCGTCGCCTATTTTCAAGCCGGCCCGCCCGCCCTTGTATTTCAGGTCGTGCGTCATTCCGCCTATGAACGCGTAGGGAAAAATGCGGTTGTTGCGCCCTATGAACGAATATCCGTCCACAGTCGCGTGATGGGCGACTACCGTTCCCGAACCTATGCATACTTGGGAACCGATGTATGCGTACGCGCCCACTTCGACGTTTTCGTCGAGCTGCGCGCCCTTTTCTATGATGGCTGTGGGGTGTATCTTTGACATGTCGAACTCAAATTGCCGCGCCGCGCGGGGAAAGAACCGAAAAGTTTCTACGGGGCCTCCGCCGCGTTCAAGACGGTAAACATGAGGTCCGCGCTCGATACCACTTTGCCGTCGACCCGGCACTCGCCGCTTGCGCACGCGATTTTGTCGCCGCGCGACTTAGTGATTTTGACGGATATTTCAAGCTGGTCGCCGGGCTTTACCGCCCTGCGGAACTTGACCTTGTCAGCGCTCATGAAGAATGCAAGCTTGTCCTCTCCGTCGATGTGGCGAAGCATGAGTATTCCCGCCGCCTGCGCCATGGCCTCAAGCTGAAGGACTCCCGGCATGACGGGATTCCCCGGAAAGTGCCCCTGGAAAAACGGCTCGTTTATCGTCACATTTTTTATGGCCGTAAGCTCCGTATCCCCGCGCGACTCCGTCACCCTGTCTATCAGCACAAACGGATAGCGGTGCGGCAAGAGCTCCAAAATTCTGCGCGTATCCAAGGCCGCCTCCGTAAAAATCTTGGGCTTTTTCGACGACGCCGGCTTTGCGGGCGGCGCGGACTTCAAACGCTCCATCTGCTCGTAAATTTTCATCGTCAGCTTGGCGTTCAGCGCATGCCCGGGGCGCACCGCTACTATGTGCGCCTTCAGCGGAACGCCAAGCAGGGCGATATCGCCGACTATGTCGAGAATCTTGTGCCGGACAAACTCGTCCTGATAGCGCAGGGGCTCCTTCGATATGATCTTGTCGCCCTTGATGACTATCGCGCTGTCGAGGCTGCCGCCCTGGATTTTTCCGAGCTTTAAAAGCTCCTCTATGTCCTCGTAAATCGTGAACGTACGCGCCGGAGCCACGCCCGCCTGGTAGGATTCCGGATCTATGTCCATAGACAGGTGCTGCGTATGAATGCCCCTGTCGTCGGCCGATGTGCAGGTAATTTTCAGCCCGTCGTACGGAAGCGCGATTATCGAGCGGTTCCCCTCCGACACGGAAACGGGCTCGCGCAGCTCAAAGCAGCCGCGCTCCGCCGACTGCTCGACCGGCTCGCACTCCTGAATCAAATTCACAAACAGCTTCGACGACCCGTCCAGAATCGGCGGCTCTGCGGCGTTCATTTCGACTATGCAGTTGTCCACTCCCATTCCCGAGAGCGCGCTGAGAACGTGCTCGATCGTATGCAGCTGCGTGTGCCCGGACTTCACCCCCGTGCTACGGACGAGATCGTTTACCAAACTTATATGGGGCTTTACTTCGGGATTGCCGAATATGTCCCTTCTTCTGAATACGATGCCGGTATTTTCCGGCGCCGGCTTCAGCGTCATCGTCACTTGCGCGGCCGAATGCAAAGCCGTTCCGTTTATGCTTCCTTCTCTAAGTATGGTACGCTGTTTCATCTTTGTGGTAATCCTACGGATTAAATATTATCGCGTCGAATACGTAAAGCTTTTAATTTTTCATACACGCCAAAAAAGCGGCCCGCCCCCGATAGAAGCCCGGCCCTGCGCCGCTTCTTAAGCGGCCTTTTTTAACCCCGTCTTTTTGCCGGCGCGTCCCCGCCTCCTGCTGGAGTCAACCCCACGAAAGGCCGCTTCCGCCGCCAGGCAGGCGCGCCGCATAGAACAATGCGAACTCCGCCCCGCTTGACAAAGCCCCTGCCGCGAAAAAATCGCGCCGACTGCGGGAAATTCCGAAAAACGCTTGAAACCCGCCGCAATCGCCGCAAATAATCCCAATCCTAAGCGCAAAAACGCGACGCAAAAAAAACGAAAACGCGCGGGACGCTCCGAGAAAAACGCCGCCGGCAGATATCAATGGAAAAGCCTGAGAAAAAAAAGACCGCAATATACATGCTCATAGACGCGCTGGGCTGGAAAACCGCCGAGAGCGGCGCGTTCATGCGCTCCCGCCTAACACGACGCCAAGAGGTGGAAACGCGCCTCGGGGATCTGTACGCCGCCGACGCGACAATTTCCTCGGGCCTGCCGCCCGCAAGACACGGCCGCTTTTCATTTTTCTACTATTCCCCCGAAACCTCCCCCTTCGGCATGTTCAAATACCTGAAATTCGCCTTCGGGGCCGGACTGCACCCAAAATGCCTTACGAACCGAAAATGGTTCAGAAAGCGAATTTCAAAAGCCGCCGCAAAATTCTCCGGCGACCCCGGCCATTTCAAAATTTTTTCCATGCCGTACCACAGGCTCCCATTTTTCGACTATTGCGAAAAGTCCGATCCCTTCGCCGAAAACGGCCTTGCGCCGCTGGAAAATCTGGGAAATATTCTCAAGAAAAGCGGACTGAAATTTTACCTGTCCGACGCCCGGAAAAGCGACGCGCAGAATCTGCGCTGTGCGCTCGAATCCGCTAGGGCCGGCGCGGATTTTGAATTTGTGCGCAACCGCGGATTCGCAGACTTCCTCATGAAAAACATTTCCGACGAATCCGCAATTCGCGCCGCGTTGAAAAAATTGGAATCGCAGGCCGAATCCCTCATCGGGGCCGTCGAGGAGGCGGGGCGCGAATGCGAATTTACGGTTATATCCGCATGCGGCGCGCAAAAATGCGAAACGCCCGCCGACCTCGCAAAAGCGGTAAATTCGCTCGGCCTGAAATTTGGACGCGACTACGCGGCGGTTTTCGAGCCGACGATGGCGCGCTTTTGGTATTTTTCCAAAGGGGCGAAAGACGCAATTCGCGCCGCGCTCTCCGCGCCGAATTCGCCGGGAGATTTTCTCTGCGCCGAAAAGCTTGCCGAGTTCGGCGCGGACTTCCCGGACAAAAAATTCGGCGACGACATCTACCTGTGCCGCGCGGGAGTCCGTATATTCCCCTCCGACATGGAGTCCGATTCCGATCCGCGCGCCGGGACGCCGTGCCTCAATCCGGATAGCGGGGACTCGCGCGCGTGTTTTCTGTCCAATAGAATCCCCGCATTCAGCCTCCGCAAAATCGACGATTTCTTCGCCCTCATGAAGGCCGACATCGAAAGGCTGAAAAACAATCTGACGCCCTGCGAATAAAAGCCAAAATCCGCGCGCGCCGCGCCGCGCGGGCTTGCGCCTAAAATTTTCCAAACGAAAAATTCGGCGGAGATATTAACCTTTTGCCGCGCCGACGCCCGGATATTTGCGCCTGCGCCGCGCGACGCGGAGCGCGCCCTTCGCGGGCGTTTGCCGCATAAACGCAAGGGCCCAAATATTCCGCATGAAAAGGTCTTGGGAAGAAGCGAATATTAATATCCACTTCTGCGGCCTAAATAAGGGTACGGCTCAAGGAGATTGCGAAGGTTCTGCGGAAGGCGCGCCCAAATTACAAACGGCAAAAGCTCTCAAATCCCAAATAAAAACTCCAAAATTTCAAACTGCGCGGCGATGCGGCTTGCGAGAGCCGCGTAAAAAAAAAGTCGGCCTCCCGCCGCATGCAGTAAGCCGCACGCAGTAAGCCGCATGCAACAAACAGTACTCAGCAAGCAGTACGCAGCAAGCAGCACGCCCGCAAAGTGTTCGCCGCCGCCTCACCCGCGCAACCGAAAAAAGCGAGGGCGGTTTAAAAAAGCGTAGGCGCTTTGCCCCGACTGCGATGGAGACACACGCTTTGTTGCGCTCCGGCCGCGCGTCCGCCGCCGCGCCGCTATCGCATTTTCTTCGCCGGGCGCAAAGAACGCGGGTTAAGAGCCGATCCCGCGCGCTTAAACGCGCCGTAAGATGGGAAATTCTCCTTTTTCTTCCGCTCCTCTCCCTGCGCGCACCGCTCCTGCGCGCGCCGATTTTTCCGAAAAGCCGAATCCGCTCCCGTCCGCCGCCGCTTTTTATTAAAGAGGCGCCCGGAAGATTTTTTCAAAAAACCTCAAACCGCGTTTGAGATTTAAAATTATCCCGATAGTCAAAGAGGCCGCTCCGGGAGAATTTCCGCACCGCGAACGCCGTCGTTAAACCTTATATC
>CALXMX010000084.1 GCA_944389575.1 uncultured Opitutales bacterium | reverse complement strand
CGGAACGGGCGGGGTAAATTCCGCCTCCGTCCTAAAATACGACTCCTTCAATCCCGGGCAGGTGTGGCTCGACGACAACGGCAGGCACATAAACGCCCACGGCGCGGGCGCGATTTTCGACAACGGTAAGTACTATATTTTTGGGGAGCACAAGCTTGGCGGGACGCTTGGGAACAAGTCGGTAGTAGGCGTGCACTGCTATTCGTCCGACGACCTGTACAACTGGAAGGACGAGGGAATCGCTCTTGAAATGAGCGCCGACCCGGATTCGGAAATCGTGCGCGGCACAATATTGGAGAGGCCGAAAGTCATTTACAATCCCCGGACGAAAAAGTACGTGATGTGGATGCACCTCGAATTCCGCAAGGGGCCGACCGCGAAATCCGCAGACTTGAAGGACATCTGCGCCGAAAAGCCCGACTACACCACCGCCCGCGCGGGGGTCGCGGTTGCGGACAAAATTACCGGCCCGTATAAATACATCGGAAGCTTCCGCCCCAACGCCGGCAAGTATCCGGTGAACGGGGCGGACGCGCTCAAGGCGTACCGCGCGGAGCTCGAAAAAGACCCGAATTGGAAGTCGAAAAAATTCAGGGGCGAGGAACGCAAAAAGGCGCTCGCGCGCGGATTCGCCTTTTTGCGCGACTTCGACGGCGGCCAGATGTCGCGCGACATGACGCTGTTTGCCGACGACGACGGCAAGGCGTATCTCGGTTGCGCGAGCGAGGACAATTCCACGTTCCACATACACGAGCTCAATCCCGAATACACGGGGTTCACGGGCAGGTTTGCGCGCGCGTTCCCCGGCGGGTACCACGAGGCGCCCGCATTTTTCAAGAGGGGCGGCAGGTACTACATGTTCTCGTCGCACTGTACGGGCTGGGCGCCTAATCCCGGCAGGGTTTCCGTCGCCGACGAAATGCTCGGCGAGTGGAAGGAGCTCGGCAACCCGTGCCGCGGCGAAGGCCAGAAAAAGTCGAAAACCCTTCCCATTGAGGCGAAGGCCGACACTACTTTCCGCTCGCAGAGCAGCGCGGTCATTCCTGTTCAGGGCAAAAAGGACGCCTTCATATATTTCGGAGACCGTTGGAATTCCGAGGACGCCATAGACGGCAGATACATTGTCCTCCCCATCGAGTGGGAGGGCTCGGGGGGGCGCGCAATGCCCGTAATAAGGTGGCGCGACAACTGGAAAATAGAGGACGTTTTCGGCGGTTAGAATTCGAGCGGCGGCATTTGGGCGCGCGCTCTGTTCCCAACTTTTCGGGGTACTGCGGGAGGATTCGTAGCTCCCCGCTTTTTGCATTGCCCTCGACGCTTCTTGCGCGTCGGCGCTGCGGGAGGTTCGGGAAGTTGCGGTAGGCTGCGGAAAGTGGCGGGAAATCGCGGAGAGTTGATGCCGCAAAAACTTCGGGCCGCCGCCGGGTAAGGGAAGGAATATGTCCGCTCTCAATGTAGAAAGTATGGCGGGTTTAAAACGGCGCACTCGGCGCACCCAAAACCGCGGGCAGGGGAGGCGGGCGACGCGGCAATTTCCGCGGCAACGCCCCTATTGCAGAGAGCGCGGAAACTTCCGCGGCGCTCTCTGCGGCAAACGGTGCGATAGCTTTCGCGCAGGCTCCCGCCATATCGCCGCTGGGCGCGGATAGGGTGACACATAGAGGGTGGCATATCAACTCCTTCCCGCGCGGGTCGGCTTTTTATTGCGCCGCTTGCCGCGCCGCCGTTTTGTCCGCGGCAAATCGCCGCTCAGTCGTAATACTGAACGTTGTATTCGGCGATGTTCTTGTGGATAAAATCCTTCAGGTTGTTTACGGACATGCTGTCTGCGGAGTTCTTTATTTCCTCCACAACGCTTTTCATTTCGTCGTAAGTGGCC
Organism: uncultured Opitutales bacterium; assembly: GCA_944389575.1. Classification (GTDB taxonomy): domain Bacteria; phylum Verrucomicrobiota; class Verrucomicrobiia; order Opitutales; family Intestinicryptomonadaceae; genus Merdousia. The sequence continues at coordinate 10,426 of CALXMX010000084.1, read as the reverse complement.
ATTTCGGACACGAAGCCGAAAATTCTCGGGTGATCGGTTTTTATGAGCGATTCGTTTTTGTGCTGCAATTCCTCATATAGCTTTTCGCCAGGCCGCAGGCCTATTATCTTTATTTTTATGTCGACGTCCGGCTCATATCCGCTCAGGCGTATCATTTGCCGCGCCAGATCCATTATTTTTACGGGCTCGCCCATGTCCAGCACGAATATCTCGCCGCCGAAAGCCTGCGCCCCGCATTGCAATACTAACCCTACGGCCTCGGGAATCGTCATGAAATAGCGCGTGACCTCCGGGTGGGTGACCGTCAGTGGGCCGCCTTCGGCCAGCTGCTTTTTGAATGTCGGGATTACGCTGCCCGACGAGCCGAGCACATTGCCGAAGCGCACCGCCACAAACTGCGTCTTATTTCCGTCGCGCCCCTGCATGGCCTGGACGACCTTTTCGGCCATACGCTTCGACGCCCCCATGACGTTCGTCGGGTTTATGGCTTTGTCGGTGGATATCAGCAGGAATTTGTCGACATTGTGCCTGCTTGCGACTTGGGCCAGCGTCCATGTTCCCAGCACGTTGTTTTTCAGGGCTTCGCTTGGCTGGTACTCCATCATTGGAACGTGCTTGTGCGCGGCGGCGTGGAAGATGAGGCTCGGGTTGTATCGGGATATTATGTGTTCCATTCGCCTCTCGTCGGCCACATTTCCCACAAAGGCCTTTATTGGCGTTCCGTAGCCTTCGCTCAAAATTTCCTGCTGCGCCCTGTAAAGCTGCACTTCGCAGTGGTCGAGCATTATGAGAGTGTCGACCTTGCGCGCGGCTATCTGCCTGCACAGCTCCGTGCCTATGCTTCCCCCCGCGCCGGTCACCATGACCACGCGGCCCTGCAGCATGGCGTCGATTTTTTCGGAGTCGAGATTTATGGGGTCGCGTCCCAAGACGTCTTGAATGTCTATCTCGCGCATCTTGGAAATCTTGATTTTGCCCGACACCAAATCGTGGTATGACGGCACTATCGACACGTCCAAATTGGCCTTGTGGAGGGCGGTGGTTAGTTCGGCGATTCTCGATGGGGAAAAGCGGACGGAGGCGATCACCGCCTTGTCTATGGAGTACTTTTCCTTTATTTCGGAAAAATCGTCCGGCATTTTCAGAACTTCGAGGCCGAGTATTTGGCGCCCGTATTTGCCCTTGTCGTCGTCGAGGAAGAGGACGGGGACGTATCCGATGTTCCTGCGCCCCAGCAGCTCGGCGGCGAGCGACGTGCCTATGTCGCCGGCCCCTATTATCAAAAGGCGCCTCGACCTGTGCGGAACGATGTCGGAGTCTTTTATTTCCGCCTCCCGATACATTCGCAGCACCATTCTGAATACGAACGTCATCAGCATGAGCGATACGTACAGTATCAGCAGTGCGCCGCGCGGAACGCGGAAAAACTGCGTAAAGCATATCAGCAGAATCAGCGCGCACGAGAACGTGTACGCCCAGAATATCTTGACCATGTCCGGAATGTGGAACGATGTCAGATACGTGCGAAACTGTCCGAACGCGTAGAGAAAAAATATGTTGACGGCCCACACTGTCAGCACTATCGCCCAAAGCGGCTCTAAGGAGAGAATCTTTGCGACTACTTTGGCGGAAAAATCGAAGCGCACCAGATACGCCCCTAACAGCGAGGAAAGTATTATCAGCGTATAGATGAGCGTCAGAGACGCTATCCTGATGAAGCTGTATTTCGATAGAATCTGTTTCATTGTGTTAGTGGCTGCGGAAATTGCGGGCGGCGAAAGGCGTTTAGCGGTTCGGCCCGGAGTTTCCGCGCGTCGCAGGGAGTTTTTGAAATCCGCAAGGCGTCCGCCGAAGTTTTTTGCTTGCGGTTCCGAAAGGCCGCGCGGCCGGCGGGCGGCTTGAGCAAAAACGTTTCGACAGGCAAAAACGGCGCTTTGCTGATTTTAAAATTCCGTTAAAAGATATGTGCGAGTTTCGGGTATTCAAGCATTTTCGTTTCCGCCTTCCGCTTTTATGAGCTCGGATTGGGCGCGTTCCCATTCGGAATAGAGCCCGTTTAGCTCCTCCTTCAGGCGGTTGTAGGCTTCGGTGGCGGCGGCGCATTGGGAGCCTTTTTTGAAGAAGTCGGGCGAGGCCATCTGCTGTTCCATATTTTCCAAATCGGCTTCGGCGCGCGCGATTTTAGCCTCAAAATCCGCGGTTTCGCGGCGCAGCCGGGAGATGTTCGCGCGGATTTGCGCCTTCCTTCTGCGCCTGTCCTTTTCGGAAGGGGGGCGAGCGGCGGCGGCGGGGCGGGCGGCAAGGCGCCCCTCAAGGCGGATTTTTTCCACGTAGTCGCTGAGGTTGCCCTTAATGATGCGCATTCCCACGGGGGAAAGCTCGATAACCTCGTCGACCAGCGGGTCGAGAAAGGCCCTGTCGTGGCTGACAATCATGCATGTGCCGTCGTAGTTTTTCAGGGCCTCCTGCAATACGGCTTTCGAGGCCATGTCGAGGTGGTTTGTGGGTTCGTCGAGAAGCAGAAAGTTAAACTCCTTCAGGAGAATTTTAACGAGCGCCAGCCTGTTTTTTTCGCCTCCGGAAAGCACGGACACCTTTTTGAAAACGTCGTCTCCGCGGAACAGGAACGAGCCCAGCAGGGAGCGCGCGTAGGGGCGGCGCTGCGGGTCGGCGGCCTCCTCGGCCTCGGTGAGGACGTCGTTTGAGGGGTTGAGCTGCCCGGATTGGTGTTGCGCGAAGAACGCCAGCCGCACGTTGAGGCCGAGCTCGACCGTCCCGGAATCCGGCGCAAGCTCCCCGGCTATGATTTTTGCAAGCGTTGACTTGCCCGCGCCGTTTACGCCCGCCACGCCCACGCGCTGCCCGCGCTCGAGCCGCAGATTGACGCCCTTTAAAACCTTTATGTCGCCGAAGGACTTCTCTATGCCGGAGAGCTTAAGGACAGTTTGCCCGCTCCGCGGCGCGGGCGGGAAGCGGAATTTAATTTTTGCCTCATCGTCCTCGATTTTTATCCTGTCTATTTGGTCCAGCATTTTGATTCGGCTCTGGACTTGCGCGGCTTTTGAGGCCTTGTATCGAAACCTCTCTATAAACCTCTCGGTCTTTTCGATTTGGCGCGACTGGTTGGCGGCGGCGCGCTCAATCTGGCGCTTGCGTGCTTCCGACTGGATTTCAAACGAGTCGTAATTTCCCGAGTACGCGTCCAGCCTTCCGGAGTTTGCATGGATTATGCGCGTGCAGACCCCGTTTAAAAGCGACCTGTCGTGGCTGACCAGCATTATCGCGCCGCGGTAGGAGAGCAGGTAGTCCTCGAGCCATGCGACGGACTCGATGTCGAGGTGGTTCGTGGGCTCGTCGAGCATGAGCAACGAGGGTTCGGCCAGCAGGAGCTTCGCCATGGCTATGCGCATCTGCCAGCCTCCGGAAAATTCGGAACAGTCGCGCGCCATGTCGGACTGCGAAAATCCGAGCCCGCCCAAGACCGCCTGCGCGCGCGGGCGCATTTTGCTCTCTTCGGCGTCCTCCAGCCTTTGGCGCAAGTCGGAGGTGCGCCACACGGCCTGCGCATATTCGTCCGACGATGGGTCGGCCGCCGCCAGAATCTCGTCGGCTTCGCCGAGTAGCGCGCGCAGTTCCATTATGTCCGCAAAAGACGATTCGGCCTCCTCGAGCAGGGGTCTTCCCGCCGTCACGATTCCCTCCTGCGGCAGGTAGCCCACCGTCGCGCATTTCGGCTTGGAAATTTCGCCGCTGTCCGGAACCTCCAGGCCGGCCAAGATTTTCATCAGCGTCGATTTGCCCGCGCCGTTTGAGCCCACCAGCCCTATTCTGTCGCCGCGGTTTATCACGGCGCATGCGGAGTCGAAAATCCGCCGCGCGCCGAATGAGAGGGATATGTTCTTAAGTTCTATCATCGGCGGGTCGCCATGCGGCGCGCTATTGTCGGGGCAGGATAAAGTCGGACAATTCGGCGAACGACGGGAACGTGGGCGCGCCGAGTTTCTTCAGCCGGAAAGCGGCGTTGTGGCCGCACTCCATCAGGGCGCAGTCGACGCCCATGACCTTTGCGACGCGGAAGTCGTGTTCGGTGTCACCAACCATCAGAACTCTGTCCGGTGGAATTTTCAGGTTCGCGATGTGTCGCCGGCCGAGCTTCTCCTTTGAGGCCGCAAAAATGTTGTCAAGCCCCGATGCGGAGTCGAGAAACTCCGCAATGCCGAACTTCTCCAGCGCGTCCGCCAGAAAATCCCGCCTGTATGCCGAGAGCACGCTCTGCGAAACTCCCGCCTCTTTTAGGGCGCGCATAAGCTCCCGCGCCCCGGGGAAAATCGAGCATTCGCGGCGGCGGGAGTTGTAGGAATTTATAAAAAACTCTCCGACGGCGCGGAAATCGTGTTTGTCGAAGTCGAAGCCGACGTCCTTGTAGAAGTCGACGACGGGAAAGCGGAAGTTGCCGCGGTAGTAGTCGCGGTCTATCTCTCGCAGGCCGTAGGCGCGCGCCATGAGGTTGAACACATCGATGCTCAAATCCGCGTCGTCGAGCAGCGTTCCGTTCCAGTCCCATATGACGTGTTCGTATTTCATATATAAGTCGTTTTTTATTTCACATTCGCGGCGGCCGCGCAAACAGATTTTGACGCTTTTTTTGTGTTGCGCCCGCCGCCGCGGGCTCTCACACTCGCAAGATGAAGAAAATCCGCATAGCGATTTTGGACGCGTACACGACCGTCCGCGACGATTTGGATTGGTCGCCGTTGGAGAAATTCGGAACCGTCTACTCCTTCGACAGGACGCCTCCCGAGCTGATAGTCGAGCGCGCCCGCTCCGCCGACGCAGTTCTTGTCAACAAAGTCCCCATGTTTGCCGAACAGCTCGGCGGGCTTCCGAATTTAAAGTACGTCGGAGTGTTGGCGACGGGATACAACAACGTGGATTTAAAGTTCGCGCGCTCGCGCGGCATACCGGTTTCAAACGCGCCCGGCTACGGGACAGACAGCGTTGCGCAGGCGGTTTTTGCGCATATTTTGAACATTTCGAACCGCGTGCAGGCGCACTCCGAGGCCGTTGAAAGGGGGGAGTGGGCGCGCAGCCGGGACGTGTGCTTCTGCCTGTCTGCGACGGTCGAGCTCTCGGGAAAGACGCTCGGAATTTTCGGATACGGCGCGATAGGGCGCAGGGTTGCGGAAATCGGGGCGGCGTTCGGCATGAGGGCGCTGGCGTTTTCGCCGAGCAGGGCTGCGGGAACGCGCGACGCCGTCGCCGAATTTGTCTCCGCCGGCGAATTGTTTTCGCGCTCCGACATAATAAGCCTTAACTGCCCCTTGAACGACGCGACCGCCGGCATCGTCTGCGCCCGGACCATCGCCAAGATGCGCAGGGGAGTGTGGATAATAAATGCGGGCAGGGGCGGGCTCGTGGACGAGGGCGCGCTCGCGGAGGCGCTCGAAAGGGGAGTTGTAGGCGCTGCCGGCTTGGACGTTTTATGCGAGGAGCCTCCCGTTTCGGGGAGCCCGCTCATAGGCGCGCCTAACTGCTTTATAACGCCGCACAACGCGTGGGCCACCCGCGAGGCCCGCGCGCGCCTGATTGAAATCGCCGCTGAAAATATAGCCTCGTGGCTCGAGGGCAGGCCGCGGAATATTGTGAATTGAGAGGCCGGCTCGCTCCCGCACGTATTTTCCCGGCGGAGAATTTCGCAAAATATTGCGAACCTATGGGATTGCGGGTTGTCTTAGACATTCGGCGGCGGGTGGGACGCCCATTCGCCCGCAAAGGGGGGGTGGGTATTCGACCCGCGCCTTAATTTAATTGACAAAAAGTTCAAGTTTAACCATTCGGTCTAAAATTTAAAATAAAATAAACACACAATGCGGTTTCGCGCGGGGCTTTTCGGAGTGGGGAATTTCGGGGAGAACGCCCGGTCGGGATTTGCAGTACGGTATGATATGAAAGAGATTCCATTGTTGATTGTCGCAGTACTTGCGGCTGCGCTTTGCGGCTGTGCCAAAGAGCAGAAGAAGGATTCGCTCATTCCTCCGACTCCCGCGCTCCTGACGCCGGCGGTGTCGAAGGACGTGTATGCGTACATAGCCACCTCCGGAACCACGGCGGCGTTTGAGAGCGTCAGCATAGTTCCTCAGGTGTCGGGCCAGATTGTAAAAATCAATTTCAAGCAGGGCGACTTTGTCAAAGCTGGCCAGATACTGGCCGAAATCGACAAGCGCCCGTATCGAGCGGCCGTCATGCAGGCGGAGGGCAATTTGAGGCAGGCCCTCGCGCAGCTGAAGATAGACGAGCTTGAGGTCGAGCGCAACAGAAAGCTGGCCAAGAACAACTACGTGGACAAGCAGACGTTCGACTCTTACGTGGCCAAAGTGGAGGCCGACAAGGGCACGGTGGAGGCTCTCAAGGGCGCGCTGGAGACCGCCAAGATAAATTTGGACTGGTGCGATTTGCGCGCTCCCGTGGACGGCAAAGTCGGCCTTTACAACATAAACGTCGGCAACGTTGTCACCGCAAATTCCTCGGCGATTACCACGATTGAATACGCGGACAAGCTGTATGTCGACTTCGTAATTCCAAGCCAGCGCCTCTACGACGCCCTTGGGCTGATGAAAGAGCGCGGCGGAATGTTGGATATTACGGTGTCGTACATAGAGGACGACATGGCCTCTGAGCGTTTCCGCAAGGCGAAAGTCAACATCGTGCTCAACCGGATACGCTACGAGACGGGCACGGCCGTTCTGCGCGGGGAGTTGGACAACGCCGACCACCTCTTTTGGCCCGACCAGCCCGTGAAGGTTGTCGTGGACATGGCGAAGCTGAACTCCGCCGTGCTCGTTCCCGACGAGTGCGTCCAGATGAACCAGGCGGGGGAGTTCGTCTATGTGGCGACCCCCTACAAAGGGGGAGTGTACGTCATGCGCCAGCAGCCTGTTGAAAGTGGCCAGCTTTATCCGGGGCAGCTGCGCCTTGTCAAGGGCGGCGTAAAAAGCGGGGAGCTCGTCGCGCTCCGCGTCAGCGATCTTCGCTTGCAGGCCGGCCCCTTCGTTTACCGCGCGGACGCCGGCGGGCGCATAATGGACGCCGAAGGCAAGCCCATTGTAGATCCGGAATTGATGCGCAAATTTATGTACGAGGCCTCGACCATAGCGGGTGAGCTTCGGGCAGAATACATGAAGAAGGCCGCGCAGTCGGCGGCCAAGGCGGACGCTGTGCAGGCGCAGGTCAGGGCGGCAACCCGGTCCGTCAACTCCGGCGCGGCTTCCGGGGCGCCTTCCGGAGCGGGGGCGCAAAAGTAGCGCGCCTCGTTTTGCGGCTTGCCGGTTAGCGCGGGCGGAAGTGCATGAGATAATTTTTACGGAGCTTTTCCTATGGCGGAAGACAAGAGTAGCCAACGGGCCGATATCGAGGCCGAAGAAAACAAGCAGATAAAGGGGACGTCAATATCCGACGTGTTTATAAACAGGCCGGTAATGACCGTTCTGCTCGCTCTTGCGGCGATGTTTTTCGGGGTCTTTTCGTACAGGTCCATGCCGGTGAACGACCTCCCCGGAGTGGACTACCCCGTAATCCAGGTGAGCGTCAGCTATCCGGGAGCCGATCCCAGCATAATGGCGGCGAATATCGCCTCCCCGCTGGAGCAGCAGTTCATGCAGATTCCCGGCATTGAAATGGTGACCAGCAGAAACAGTTTCGGGGCGACGTCTCTCGTCCTCCAGTTTTCGCTGAATAAAAACATATCCGCGGCCGCCACCGACGTGCAGAGCGCCATACAGTGCGCGATGGGCAACCTGCCTTCCGACCTCCCATCGCCGCCTTCGTTCACGCAGGACAATCCGAACGACATGCCCATATACGTCATAACCGCAATCAGCAAGGACATGACGGTCGGGAAGCTGTACGACTACGCGTTCACGCAGGTGGCGCAGCAGTTGAACATGGTCGAGGGCGTCTCGAAAGTCGACGTTTACGCCTCGCCGCGCGCGGTTCGCATAGAGGTCGATACGCGGAAGCTCTACAATCTCGGCTATACGATGACCGACTTGAAGAACGCCCTTGCGCGCTCCACCAACATGACTGGCTCCGGCAATCTCGACGGCCCCACGACGCAGTTCGTCCTATTCCCCGACACGCAGCTTTCGGAGGCCAAGGATTACGAAGGGCTTGTCGTCGGCTACAAGGACGGCGCCCCGATTTATCTGCGCGACATCGCAAAGGCCGTCGATTCAATTCAGTACGACACCCTGAACGCCTCGTTTTGGACGCGTACCACGCCTACCGACGACGGCTACGCGTCAATTGCCATGGGTATCAGAAAGCGCGCCGACGGCAACGCCGTCACCACCGTCGCCGGCCTGAAAAAGGCGGTTGAGAGGCTCGGCGAGGAGCTTCCCTCAAGCGTGGAGCTCTTTGAGTTCTACGACCGCTCCACCCTCATCATAGACAATATCGAGGACGTCAAGGAGACGCTGTTTATAGCGTTCGTTCTCGTGGTATTCGTGATATTTTTGTTTCTCGGCCGCTTTAGGGACACCCTCATACCGACGGTCGCGCTCCCGTTTTCGCTGCTGCTGACATTCATTTTCATGTACGCTTTCGGGTTTTCGATAAACAACTTGTCGCTCATGGGGCTGACTATGGCGATAGGCTTTTTGGTCGACGACGCCATTGTGTTTCTCGAAAACGTCGTGCGCAGAATGGAGGACTTCGGCGAGACTCCGCGGCTGGCGACTTTCAAGTCCGCGCGCGAAATTTCCTTCACCATTTTGAGCATGACGCTGTCTCTGGCGGCCGTATTCATACCGCTCGTGTTCATGAGCGGCATAACGGGGCGCGTGTTCAAGGAGTTCTCGGTGACGATAGTGACGGCCACGATAATGTCGGGGCTGGTGAGCCTCACCATGACTCCGATGATGTGCGCCCGCGTGCTCCAGGGCAGGACGAAAAACCTCTCGGACAAGACGCCCGTGGAGAGGGTGTCGCACACGGTGGAGGCGGCCTTTCTTCGCTTTTACTCCCCGACGCTATCGTGGTTTTTGCGGCGCAATGTGCTGACGCTCGGCATAATCGCCGTCTGCCTGTGCGGCGTCGTTTACTTTTTCCGCGTTCTTCCGCAGATATTTTTCCCGATCGGGGACAGCGGCTTCATGCAGGGCGTCTTTGTGACGAACACCAAGGCTTCGACGTACGAGATAGGGGACCTTCAGAAGGACGTGTCGCGCGTTATCCAGTCCAATCCCGCGGTGAAGAACTACATACTCGTTTCCGGCGTTTCGGCCTTCATAAACCAGAACATGGGCTTCGGTTTCATAGTTCTTGAGGACAAGGACAAGCGCCCGCCCATTGAGGAGGTCGCAAACCAGATAAACAGCGGCATTTCGATGATACCCGGATTGGTGTCGTCGTTTCAGGCGCAGCCGACCTTGAAAATATCTACCGGCGCCACGAGTACCGAGCAGGGCAAGTACGCCTTCGCCATGACTTCCATGAACCAGCAGGACTTGTTCGCCGCCTCGCAAAAGCTGATGAACGCCCTTTCAATGCGCCGCACGGACTTGTTTTCAAACCTTCAAAGCGACCTATACATAGACAATCCGCAGGTGACCCTGAAGCCCTACCGCGACAAAATAGCTATGCTCGGCAGCTCCCCGAACGTGTATTCGGACGTGTTCAAGGATTCTTTTGCAAAGAATTTCTACTACCTGATAAAGTCGCCGTTCCAGCAGTATTGGACCATCATGGAGGCCAAGAAGTCGCAGCGGTCGTTTGTCAACGACCTCGACTGGCTCAATTTCTCCGCCGATTCCATAATCACGGGCGGCGAGCCCGTCCGCACGCTCTCCGGGAGCGGAACGCAGGGGCAGCAGGCCTATACGCTGTCCAACATGATTCCCTTTAAGGCCATATCCACGACGCAAAAGATTCTTGCGCCCGTGACGATAAACCACATCAACAATTTCCCGTCCGTCACGATATACTTCGACCTATACCCCGGAGTAGCAATAGGCGACGTGACGAAAATCGTGGGGCAAATGGCGGAGCAGATTCTGCCGCAGAACGTCAACGGCATGTTTATAGGCGAGGCCGTCACGTTTCAGCAGACCATGCACAGCCTGTTCGTGTTGGTGTTCGTGGCGATATTCGTCATGTACATAATACTCGGCATTCTTTACGAGAGCTATATCCACCCGGTCACCGTGCTGATAGCGCTGCCGATAGCCATAGTGGGCGGCCTGGGGAGCTTGTGGCTGTTCGACATGGAGCTTTCCATATATTCGGCAATCGGCATATTCATGCTGATGGGCATAGTGAAGAAAAACGGCATCATGATGGTAGACTTCGCAATCCAGCGCGAGGCGCAGGGGCTGGAGCCGCGCGACGCCGTGCACGAGGCCTGTATGGAGCGCTTCCGCCCGATTATAAT
>CALXMX010000083.1 GCA_944389575.1 uncultured Opitutales bacterium | reverse complement strand
CTGGTGACGCACTTTTGCAGTTCAGATTTGGCTCTTTGCCAAATTTCTGATGGGGCTGTGATCAGTTCGTCCATGGTCGGATATGCCTAATTATTCACAATATGCCGACTGTGAGCCGATAGCGCGCATTCGTTTCCCAAATATTGCGTACACAGGTTGAAAAATCCGCCGTCGAGGGCGGATTTTACGTCGTATTGAATGGATATGAAATTCATAGAAATTGTATAATTTATTGATAATGAAACTTAAGCGTTCGCCATTTCCCCCCGGCAAGCGCTTCGCCTCGCATTTGCAAAATGGCCGGGCGGACGCTCTTTGCCTTTGATAAAAACAATAATCTAACTATTTTTGAAAGTTTCAAGAAGAAGTTTTGTACAAGTTATTCACAATGCAGATGTGAATAACTTTTTGAATAAATTCCTTGCATTTTGCCGAAAAAAAATTTCGCGCCCTGAAGCGGCTTTTTTAGGCGCGTCCGGCGTTCGGGGCGATTTTTTATGTGGCAACCAAGCCGTTTTGCGGTTTTTGCCATGGGATTTGTCTTTGCCGGTTAAGGAGTTAACCGGAAGGCGCGAGTAAAAAATATGCGTTTTTCGGCTTCTTTGGGGTGCTTTTTTTTAAATTTAAGAAAAAAAATCGGGCAAAAAAATTTTTTTTGGAACACTTCGGCTGCGGCGCGGGCGAACTGTGATTTTGTTTAAAACGAGCCGCAGAATGCAGCGCGATTTTTTTATTTGCCCGCGCGCCGCAGGAAATGTGCCTGCGGCGTTTCGCACCCGCAGGCGTCCGGGGTTTGAGCGGGCATGCAAAAAGTATCGGTTTGCGCGTGCTTGCACGTGTGCAGAATGCGCTGAACGGTCTTTGCCGAAAGATTTTTAGCCGGCTTTGTAAGTTTTACATAAAAATTCCTGCGCACTTCAATATGTGCGCGCGAATGGGGAGGGGATTTTTCTGATTGCCGAGTTTTCCGGGCGGCCGCCGCTTACCGTTTTTTGAATTTATCGCTTATTATTTGCCACTTGCCGGTCATTGCTCGCCACCTGCCGCTCGTCGCTTGTCATACCGCTTGCCGCCGCCGGTTTTGGCAAGCCCGCCCGCAATGGACTTTCCCCGGGCGCCTTCCGCATTTTGCGGCTATTGGAAATTTCCGAAGGAGAACGGAGGCCTTTGCGGCGGCTTTTTGGCGCGTTCGGGAAAATTTTTGCGGAGCCGGGGAAATTTTGCGCGTTTTGGGAAAATCGGTTTCAGGCGCGTATATATTTTAGACGTATATTATTCTTCCACACTGCTCGCAGAGCACGGGTGAATTTTCCTCCTTCGCCGCTATTTCGGAAACGTCGGAGGGGAGCTTTAGAAAGCAGCCCCCGCACACGTCGCCCTTGAGCGGCACAACCACGGGCAGCCTGCCGGAATTTGAAAAAATCTTCAAATACGCGCCGATAAAATTCGGGTCGGCGGCTTCTTTGGCGCGCTCAAATTCCGCCCTTGCGGCTTCGGCGGCGGCCTCCAGGCCGGGCTTGCGCGCTAGCTGCGCGCTCTCGTGCGCCGATATTTCCTCCAGAGCCACACGGCACTTCTCGGCGGAGGCTTCGACGTCTTTGGATTTTTCGTCTATTCGCATCAGCAGGGCGATTTCCTCGTCCTCAATGTCCGAAGCTTCCTTTGATATGCGCTCTATTTCAGCGGAGAGGATTTGATATTCGTCGTTTTTTCTGACTTCCGAGAGGCGGATTTTGTATTTTGCTATGCGATCCTCCAAGTCCCGCCTGTTTAGGCGCATTTGGGCCCGCCTGTTCTGCATGGAAGCCAGTTCGGCTTTTTCGCGCTCGAGGAGGTCGAGCGCTTCGGCGCGCTGAGCGTCGAATTTTTTTAGGGTTTGCGGCAGTCCGGCAAGTTCGGCTTCGGCTTTGATGAGTGCGGCGTGTTTTTCCTGCACGTCCAAGAGTCTTCGTATGCTGTCGTTCACGTGTGTATTAACAGCCGGGGCGGAGGGTTTGGCAAACTTATTTTTTGTTCGCGTTTTTCTCTTTTTTGGGCGACAGTGCGCGGGTGGATTTGTAATGTGCTGAAGTGGGGCGTATGAATTTGCTTGGAATAGACTACGGCCGCAAGCGCGTCGGCCTCGCGTATGCGGATACGGAATTGGGCGTTGCCGTTCCGATTGGAGCGGCGGTGGGGGCGACTCTTGAGTCGCGCATGGAGCGCATTGCCGAGGAAGTGCGCGCGCGCCGCATAGACAAGATAGTGGTGGGTTATCCGTTCAATATGGACGGTTCCGTCGGGGCGACGGCTCGCGAGGTTGACGGATTTATAGACTGCCTGCGCGCCCGTTTTTCGCTTCCGGTTGAGCGTTGCGACGAGCGTTTGAGCTCGTTCCAGGCCGAGTGCGACCTGCGCGCGCTCAATCCGCGGGCGGCGGGAAAGACAACGGCGGCACGCAAGAGGTACCGGCGCAGCGGCGATATCGATTCGCGCGCCATTGCCTTAGTGCTCCAGGACTATATCGACGGCGGAATGAAGCCCGACCCCCGCGGGGAGAACTTCGGCGCGTAGAAAGGAAAGTTCATGGAAGCCGGCTCCTCCAGTATTCGCAAATGTTCACGGAAATCGCCCGCCCGCCCGTCTGCGGACGGGGAGTTGTATGCCGGCTCGGCCGCTGTTCGCGAATCGGGCGATATTTTGGCGGAGATATTTTCCGGCAAGCCTGCCGAGAGCGGCGGGATTGCGCGCTTTAAATGCGTTGTGGCGTACGACGGAACGGACTACTGCGGTTGGCAGAGCCAGCCGGGCGGAAATTCCATTCAGGACATTTTGGAGCGCAGGCTGGCCGAAATCTTTAAGCGGAGCGTCAGGATACACGGGAGCGGCCGCACCGATTCGGGAGTCCATGCGGACGCGCAGGTGTTCCATTTCGACGCAGCCTGGCGCCACCCCGTCCGCGCGCTTTTGGCCGCTTTCGGAGCGGGATTGCCGGACTCGATTAGAGTGTTGAAAGTCTCAAGGGTCTCCCGCGAATTTCACGCGCGCTACGGGGCGGCGGGGAAGCGATACGTTTACAGAATTTACGAGGGTTTTGCCCCGCCTAAGATTGCGCGATACCGCTGGTCTGTGGCGCCAAAATTGGACGTGGCGGCGATGTCGGAGGCCGCCGAGGCCCTCGTGGGCACGCGCGACTTCACCGCATTTTCGGCTTCGCGCGGGGTTGGGGACGAGCCCAATCCCGTCAAAACGCTTCGTCTGCTGGAGGTTTCCAGGCGCGGTCGGGAGATCAAGATAACGGCGGAAGGATCCGGGTTCCTGTATAAGATGGTGAGATTTTTGACCGGCGCGCTTGTGTGCGTTGGGCGGGGGAGGCTGAAAAGGGAGGATTTGATTCACGCTCTGGAATCCAAGCGGCGCTCGAATATGTTTCAGGCGGCTCCGGCGCGGGGGTTGTCGCTCGAAAAGGTTTTGTACAAGGAGGCGTGCGGCCGTTTGGCATGCCGTCCCGCGCATACTGGGGGGGCTCGTTGCGCGCGGGAATTGCGCGCAAGGTGGCGGGGGGGATTT
>CALXMX010000082.1 GCA_944389575.1 uncultured Opitutales bacterium | reverse complement strand
CGTCACAGAGAGCGGGCGCGCGATTGTCGCTCCGCACTCGATATTAGTTTTAGAGGTCCAGGACTGCATAGAAAAGGCCTCCGGCGACGGCGCAATACGGGTGAGGAGCAACTCCAAACCGGTGCTGAAGGACATGCTTCACATACTCGAGCGCAAAAACTCGTACAAGAGCCAGCTGGAGAGATTTCTCGACGCCGAGCAGTTCAAGGAGGAGGCACACACCCTGTTCACCCACGGATACCTGAAGCTCGAAGAGTGGGCGCAGGCTGAGGACATATTCTGGCGCATCTGCCGCGACATTAGAAACGACATTCAAAACGAAAACCAAATACCGGAAGATCTCGAAAAAATAGACGAGATACTCTCGGCCCAATACGTCTGCAATTTTTCCGTATTCCAGTCGCTGCTGGACCACTGGGCGCTCAAACAGCTCTTTCCGGTCGTCCCGCTCACGCGCCTCAACGAGAAGCCCGACGTAAACTCGACCATAGTGGACATCACCTGCGATTCGGACGGAAAAATCAACAAATTCATAGACCTTCAGGACGAGTGCGACACAATCGCGCTCCACAGGCTCCAGAAGAACAAGCCCTACTACATCGGGGTATTTCTTGTGGGCGCCTACCAAGACATCATGGGCGACCAGCACAACCTGTTCGGCCGCGTGGACGAGGTACACGTATTTCTGGAGGACGACGAGGAGGACGGGTTTTACGTGGAGGAAGCGATTGAGGGCTCGATGATAGAAGACTTGCTCCCGCAAGTCCAATATAAGAGCGAATACATTTCCCGCCTGATGAAAAAACAGATAGACGCCGCGGTGAAGGCTGACAAAATCAAGCCCCGCGAAGGCGTGAAAATCCTGTCGCAATACAACAAGATGCTCAAGTCGAAAACCTACCTCTCAAAATGACTGCCGCGCAAAAAGGGCCACAAAAAGCTTGCGCGGCGGGCGTATAGGTGAGAATGTAAAAATCAAGAGTCTCTGCGGTGTCCGAAACTGTCCAACCGTTTCCCCGCCTTAATGACATTATTACGGGAGCTTGACTCCTGCGGACGGCCGTCGAACCGCCTTCGAGCGGATGGCGAAAGTTCGCGGATAGCACCCACCTTCGATTATGGAGGCCGCGAAAACAATCGGATAAGACGGCACATGCGGGGGCTCCCATTTTAGTTCCCATACGTTCCAATGATTGGCTCCCGCCTTTTTAGCAAAAATCAAAATTTGCCGGGCGGATATTTTTTCAATCTCAATTCCGCCGCCCCCAGCTTAGCTTGGGCCTTGCGCGCTTAGGCACAAAATTCATAAGGCAACGCCCAAAAAAATATATCGCCGCCCAAGGGCGTCCGGCGGCGGCCGCTGTAGGATTTTTAGACGCGCGCTTCTTGCGCTTCTTTCGCCGCAACGCCCCATTGAACAACGCCGCAACGCCCATATGCGCGGCGGCGCGCCAATACGGATTGATGCGCCTCAAGGCGTTTCCAATTCCTCCGCAAAAAAACGCTCTGCGAAAACGCGAATTAAAAAGCGGCAGTTTCTCGGAACGAAAGCTAAAAATTATCCGGGCGCAAATGCGCGACGGCAACAGACCTTCTATACCTCTAAAGAGCAATCTTCCAACCCGCGCAAAAAGGGTCGGCAAACGTTTAAATGCGCATTTAAGAAGCGTGAAAAAAAATTCCAATTTTTGAAGCGCGAACGCATATTCTTCGCACGCTCATACCATACATACCACGCATACCACGCGCTCCGCACCACCCCTTCGCTCCGGCGACAATCTCAAAAAATATCCCGCACAGCACAGCGAATGCAATCTGACGCGCGCCGCGGCAAACGCCCAGCGCAATGACAAAAGCGCCGGACATTATTTTCCTTTCTGAATGCGAGAAGCCGCCGCCGAGAAATCCGAAAAATACTTCTCCTTCTCCGCCTTCTTTAAGGATACGGACTCAAAGGAATCGGCGCCGAAACTTTCGGGAAGAAATACCCCCAGCGCCGCGTCCGCGCCTTCGCCAGCCGCTTCGGAGACAATCCCCAAGAACAGGCCGCGCGGCGTGGTGACGACAAAGTCCCCGACCTTCGCGCCGGCTTTGACATACAGGGCAAATTCGCCGTTTTCAACCGAAAGCGTCGGAGAGCGCGAAGAAAATCCGTTCTCCGAAACAAACAAAACCGGGCGCTCGCCCTTGGGCAGTTCGCGCGAATCAAACGCCGCAAGGCTCAGTTCTTCCGAAAATTTCTCCGGAACCCTTATCAGCGCAAGGCGCGGATTCGCCTTGCAGACAAATATTTCGTCTGGAATGAATGAAAGCGGGTTGTCGCCCCTGCGCTGCGCAGATATTTCCAAATTGAATACGCGACCCTTGGCGGAATCTTTCCAAAAGAGCCCGAGATTTTTCGAATCGCAGGCTATAAAGACGCCGCGGCCGGTTTTAATCATGGGCGCGCAAAAGGCCGATTCAAACGAATCCAAAAACCACCGCCCTGCGTCGATGCGCGCGTCGACATTCCAAGTGGCGTACCCCAAATACGCGTTCAATCCCGCCCGACCGTTCTGCGCCCCGCTCGCCTGCGCGCTTCCGCCCCCGCGTTCGGACAACTTCAAATCCGCATAGCAGGCCAATCCGAAAAACAGCGCCGCACCCGCAAAAATAAACGCCGCAACGGCAAAAGCCGACTTCGCAGCTCCCGCTCCCTGCGAGCGCGCAAACCTGTAAATTCCGCGCGGCGAAAACGCCGCAAACGCGAGAACCGCACACAGCAACCCGTAGGCCGCATACTTCAAGCCCGCCGCCTTGGCGATTTCAAGCGACAGAAAATCCATTATAAGCGGATAGGCCTTTGCGGAATTTTTCGCCGCGCGCGCCGCAAACGCCGGATGCTTTCCCAAAAGCGACAGCCCCGCGGGTCCCTTTCTAAGCGCGGCGTATATGCGGTCCATGCCGAACTGCCCCGTCCGCATTATCGCGCGGAACATGTCCGGCGCCCTGAAGCGCGAAAGCGTCAAAATCTGTTCCAGCTTCCGCGCGTTCGACGGATCTTTCCCAATCAGCTTTGCGGCGGCGGAAATGTCCTTTGAAGTTTCGGCATACTTCATGACAGACGCAAACTGGGTCCACGAGCGCGAGCATTTTGAAAGCTCGGCAACCGGCTCCAGCGCGGTTCTTACCTCCGCGACTGCGCCCGCGTTTTTGGACGGATTTTTCACCGCCTCCGCCGCCGTTTTTGCGCACTTGATAAAAACCCTCTTAAGCGGTTCGGAAAGCGATCCGGTCTTTGCCAAAAGCTTCAGCAGCGACACTGACGAATCCGCCGGCGGAAACGCCGTCGAGGCCAGCCCGAGCGAAGCCATCGCCAGCACAAATCCGTTTCCGTCCTCCTTTACTAACCCCTCGCGGACAATGTCGCGCACGTCGCCGTAGACGACCAGATCGGCCAGAACCGACCCCGCGAGCGCGTCGGCCCCGTCAACCTCGCCCAGCAGAAATCCCTTGCCGACGGCGGAAAGCCTGCCGAGCGCGCTCTTGCGCGCGCGAATTTGCGCCAGGTACTTATTATACAGAATCCGCGACGCCGGAGCGTCGGCCATATCGTTCGAGATGACGTATTCCAAACACGCGAGAGCCGCCTCCGCATTGCCGCCGGCCCAATACTCCTCGGCCAAAAGCCGGAAATCAACGTCGGCGAGCGCGGCGAAATCCGCGGCGGCCGCATTTGCGACGTCGGCGCGCCTGCCGGCCTCAAAAACAATCCACAGCCCGGCAATCGCGATCGCCGAAAGCGCCAGCCTGAAAGCCCCCAAGAACATCGCGCCTCACGCCTCAGGCCTCGCGCATGGAACTGAACCTGTATATCGTCCGCGAGGAATAGGTTTGGCCGGGCAGGAGCTCCGCGCTCGGGAAGTGCGGCTTGTTGGGGGAATCGGGCCAGCGCTGCGTCTCGAGGCAGAAGCCCGCGTATTTGTTGTAAACCGACTTCCCCCTTTCGTTGTTCACAAAATTTCCAGTGTAAAACTGCACGCCCGGCTCGCTCGTCAAGACCTCCATGCAGCGCCCGGAAATGGGCTCGAACACGCAGGCGGCCGAAACCATCTCCGGACCCGCCTTCGGCAATACGAAATTGTGGTCGTATCCTCCGAAGGCGTCGGCTATGAGCTTTGAGTTTCCCTCGACCCCCGCGCGGACGGTTTTGAATTTCCGCAAATCGAGCGCCGTGCCGCGAACCGAAAGAATCTCGCCCGTCGGAATCAGGCTGGAGTCCACCGGCGTGTAATAGTCCGCGTTGATTTTCACGTGATGGTCGAGAATGTCCGGGCTCGCGCCGGCCGACAGGTTGAAATAGGAATGGTTAGTCAGGGCGCACAGCGTAGGCTTGTCGGAAGCGGCGCGGTACTCGATGTCCAGTTCGGCATTGTCGGTGAGGCGGTAATAGACGCAGGCGTCCAGATTGCCCGGATAGCCGCCCTCCATGTCCGCGCTGTGATACTTCAGGCACACTCCGCGCCAGCCGTCTCCGGAGCACTCGCGCATGTCCCACAGAGCCTTGTCGAACCCGCGAAATCCCCCGTGCAGGCTGTTCGGCCCGTCGTTGGCCTCAAGCGCCAAACGCCTGCCGCCGACAACCGCCCTCGCGCGGCCTATCCTGTTGGCGTAGCGCCCTATCAGCGCGCCGAAATAGCACCGGCCCTTCAAATACGCCTCGGGCTTGCGGTAGCCGAGAACGACGTCGCCCATCTTCGCGTTGCAGTCCGGAGCCAACAGGCGCATTATCGCCCCGCCCACGTTGCAGACTTCCATTTCGAGCCCGCCGTTTTTCACAGTTATGGAATAATATTTTCCCATATCCAATATCCTTTGCAGTTTGACAGTTTGACGTTTCGACGCGAAAACCCGCTATCCGCGCGGCAGGTTTGCCGTTTTTGTAAACCGGCGCTCACGTATTATAGTAATTTTTACCGGAATTGAATTGCCGACGGACTCCTCTATCTTTGCGCATATCTTGGACGAGAGCGCGCACGCGGTCGCGTCGTCCACTTCGTCCGGACTTACGATGACCCTCAACTCGCGCCCCGCCTGAAGGACGTACGCCGCATCCACGCCCTCAAAGGAGGTCGCAAGATTTTCGAGCGTCCTTATGCGCTTGACATAGCCTTCTGCGGCCTCCATGCGCGCGCCCGTGCGCGTCGCCGAAATGGAGTCTGCAAGCTTGACTATCGCCGCGTAAACGCTCGCTGCCGCAACCTCCCCGTGATGCGCCTCGACCGCATTGGCGACGATTTCCGACTCCCCCGCCCTGCGCAGCGCCTCCGCCCCCGCGCGCGCGTGCGACAAATCCGACGCAGCTATCGCCTTGCCTATGTCGTGAAACAGCCCCGCGCGCTTTGCAATAGACGCGTCGTACTCCATTTCCGCCGCTATCATTCCGGCAAATCTCGCGGTTTCCACCGAATGCAAAAGCGTGTTCTGGTTGAGCGAAAGGTGGAAGTTCAAATGCCCCAACAGCGAAAGTATGTCGGGATTCACGCGCGCCAGGCCGAGCGACTCGGCCGCCTCCAAACCCGCGTCGTAAGCCAGCTGCGAAATCTTCTCCTTCGCGCGCGAGACCGCCGCCTCTATCGACGTCGGATTTATGCGCCCGTCCGCGACAAGCTCCTCCAGCGCCAGCTTTGCAATCGCGCGGCGCGACGGATTGAACGATGAAATC
>CALXMX010000081.1 GCA_944389575.1 uncultured Opitutales bacterium | reverse complement strand
CCGCAATGGCTAATAATCTCTTTTTTTTTTTAATGGCCCGGCCACCTCCGAGATCAACACCCTTTCCCAACACGGCGCTCATCCGCTCACCGGGGCAAACTAAAAAACCGGCCGCAAGCCCTCATGCCGCCGCGAGTTTCAAAGGACGGCGTCGCCTTCTTTAGGCATAGTGCCGGCCAATGGCGGCGCAAGGCGCGCACGACGACGAAATCCACTGCGCACACCTTAGCAATTTTTCGCAGGCATTGCCCCATAAACCGGCATTGCGCAGTCCCCCGATATCGCCGACTACGCGCCGACCAAGAATCCTCCAATTAAGGGCAAAGAAAACTTCGCGCGCACGCTTTCGCAAAAAAATCTCGCGCGCCGCCCTTCGCTGCGCCGCCCCTCCTCCCGCGCAGTCCGCCGCTTTCGC
The DNA here is from genome assembly GCA_944389575.1 of uncultured Opitutales bacterium. Classification (GTDB taxonomy): domain Bacteria; phylum Verrucomicrobiota; class Verrucomicrobiia; order Opitutales; family Intestinicryptomonadaceae; genus Merdousia. The sequence continues at coordinate 4,357 of CALXMX010000081.1, read as the reverse complement.
GTTTCAGCGAAAGGCGAAAATCACAATGCGGACTTGCAGACAGAGTAAATCTCGCTCCTCAAACGCGGGATTCCCTCCCCCGTCAAACACGAAATCGCAACTATATCGAGATTCGGATACCTCTTTTTAAACGCCTTCAAATTCCCGGACGCGGCCTCCTCGTCCATTTTGTTGGCGGCTACAATCATTCGCTTTTTAAGCAAGTCGGGGGAGTATTTTTCAAGTTCGCCCATCAACCCGGCATAGTCGTCGGCGGGATTCCTGCCGTCGGTGCCGGCCATGTCTATAATCAGGACGAGCGCCTTGCAGCGCTCTATGTGGCGCAGGAATCTGTGCCCCAAGCCGCGGTTGTCGCTCGCGCCTTCAATCAGCCCCGGAATGTCGGCCAGGGTGAGCTTCTCATAGGTGTCGGGATAGGAAATCGTGCCGATATTCACATGGAGCGTAGTAAACGGATACGCCCCGACTTTCGGCCTGGCCGGAGTAATGATATTGACGAGCGACGACTTCCCCGCATTGGGAAATCCCACCAAACCCGCGTCGGCAATCGACTTTAGCACGAGCTTAAAGCTTCCCGATTCGCCCTCCTCGCCGTGCGTGAACTGGCGCGGCGCGCGGTTGGTGGAGCTTTTAAAATGGACATTGCCCAATCCGCCGCGGCCGCCGCGCAAAAGCAGAATTTTCTCGCCCTTCTCAAGAACCTCTGCCACCGCCGCCCCGTTTTCGGCGTTGTAGATTACGGTGCCGAGCGGGAGGCGCATCAGCGCGTCCGCGCCGCTCTCCCCGGTCTTTTGGCGGCCCATTCCCTTGCCTCCGTTTCCCGCGCGGATATTGGGCGAAAACGTGAAGGCCTCCAGATCCGACACGTTGTCGTCCCCAACGGCGTAAACGTCGCCGCCTTTGCCGCCGTCGCCCCCGTCCGGGCCGCCGAACGGAACGAATTTTTCCCGCCTGAAACCGGCGCAGCCATTGCCGCCGTCGCCGGCTTTCAATGTGACATTGGCCTCGTCTACAAACATTCCCGCTTAAACCTTTCCGCTATTACCGGCTCCGAAGGCGCGCGGAGCGGCTTGCCGAATAAATTCCGACCGCGCCCCACGAGCCGCCAGCCTATTTTCCGCACCGCAAAAACTCCCTCCACGAGGCAATCTGAGCCTCGACCTGGCGTGCGCCGGGCATTCCTATCTTTTCTCTCATAGCGAACGCCCTGCGGAGGTCAAACACGCTCCGCCACGACGAATCCGCCTGCGGGCAAACCGCCAGTACGTCCGCGTCGGACAGTTCGCTTATCGGGACGCCGGACTTTTCCGAAAGGGCCACGAGAGAGCCGACCATGTGGTGCGCCTTCCTGAAAGGCACGCCCAGCATCACAAAATAGTCGGCCAAATCCGTGGCCAGCAACAGCGGATCCGAAACCGCCTCCGCGCACTTCCGCCTGTCGAACGACATCAGCGACACGCACGCAGTCAGCACTTCCACGCAAATCGACGCCTGCCTGAACGAATCGAACGCCGCGGGCTTGTCCTCCTGCAAATCCCGGTTGTAAGCCATGGGCAGCCCCTTCACCAAGACCATCAGAGAATTCAAATTCCCGATTAGCCGCGCGGATTTTCCGCGCATCAGCTCAAACGCGTCGGGATTCTTCTTCTGCGGCATAAGCGACGAGCCCGTCGTAAAGGCGTCGGGCAGCTTGACAAACGCGAACTCCGAAGTGTTCCAAATTATAGCGTCCTCGCAAACCCGCGAGATGTGGACGCCCAAAACCGCACACGCAAAACAAAATTCCATGAAGCAGTCGCGGTCGGCAACCGCGTCCATGGAATTGCCGGTGACGATCGGGTCGCCGGTTTCGGGATCGGTGAAATTCAGCAGCCGCGCCGTTTCCAGCCTGTCGATCGGCAGCGTTGTTCCGGCGATCGCGCCGCTTCCGAGCGGACAGACATTCGCGCCTTCGGCGACGAATCCGAACCGCTCCAAATCGCGCGCAAACATCTCCGTCCACGCCAAAATATGGTGTGCGGCGCTCACGGGCTGAGCGCGCTGAAGATGGGTGTATCCGGGAATGAACACGTCGCGGTTGGCGTCGGCAAAATCAACCAGCGCCCCCAAAAGAGCGCGCAGTTTGGAGGACATCGCAAGGCATGCGTCCTTGAAAAACAGGCGCATGTCGGTCGCCACCTGGTCGTTTCTGCTGCGCGCGGTATGGAGTTTGGCGGCCTCCGGGACTTCCGCGGTGAGAGCCTGCTCTATGTTCATGTGAACGTCCTCAAGCTCCTCCTTCCAAGAAAAATTCCCCGACTCTATCCTCTTTAAAATGGCGTCTAAGCCCGCGACTATCTTCTTGGCCTCGCCCGGCTTTATTATTCCGCACTTCGCAAGCATTTTGGCGTGTGCCTTCGAACCTTCAACGTCGTATTTTGCCAAGAAGCTGTCGAACGAGACCGACTCTCCGAATCTGAGCATGAGCGCGCTGGGAGGCTCGCTGAATCGCCCGCCCCAGCTGGCTTGTCCGCCCGCGGCCGTTTTTTTTGCCGAAACGGTTTTCGCACCCGCGGACTTTCCCGCGGCTTTTTTCGGGGAGTTTTCTCCGGCCGATTTGCCCTTTCCGGACTTTTCCATTCTTTTCATACACCCCACAGTAGCGCGCCGCCCGACGTTTTCAAGATTATTGCGCCTTTTAAAAATCGCCTCCACAGCCTGCGCGAAAAAAACGCAGACAGTGAGCGGCGCACAAAAATTTAAAGCGGGCCCCAGCCTTTAAAAAAATCTCCGCTCAAAAGTTCCGCACGACGCCTGAACGATTCAAAAAAAATCTTCCCGCAAAACTTTTTCTCGCATAAAAATTCGCGCGCAAAAAATCCGACGAAACCAAATTCTGCGCAAAACCTGCGCGCAAAAAAATTCGCCACTGACGCAAAAAACGCCGCCGACACGAAAAGAAAATTCGCGAGAAAAAAAGGTGCCGCCGTCGCGCGCGTTCCAGACGCGCCTTTTAAAAATCGCCTCCACAGCCTGCGAAAAAAACGCAGACAGTGAGCGGCACGCGCAAAAACTTAAAGCGGGCTCCGGCCTTTAAAAAAATCTCCGCTCAAAAGTTCCGCGCCCGCCGGACAAAAATCACCTAAACTTCATGGGAGTGTAAGACTGCATGACGTCGGAGAGCGGCTTGTAAACGCCGAGCCCCTCGGGCGTGGAAATACACGTAATGTACCCCACCCCACTCTCTTTTAGGCACGCCAAAACCGCCCGGCACAGGCCGCCCGCGATTCCCCGTCCGCGGTACTCCGGCCGCACGAACATATCGAGCAGGTACGCGTCGCTCACGCCGTCCGAAAGGGCGCGGAAAAAGCCCACTAACCGACCCGAATCGAACGCCCCAAAACAGCAAAAGCTGTTCCGCAAAATATTCAGAGACTGCCCGTCCTGTCCGTCCGAGCCGTCCGACCACCCCGCAAGCCTATACAGCTCCGACAGCTCGCGCGCCAAAGCCATATCCGGGGCGGTTATCTTTCTTATTTGCGCGTCCACCGCGAGCCTCCTCCCGCAGGATTGAGCATCAGCCGCCTGAACATAATCGGGTCGAGCGACCTCTTCGCGTGGCGCAAATTTTCCAGGCCCATATCCTGCTCCCTGTTCATAAATTTCGCTCCCCGCCCGAGCAGGTAATCGGCCTCGAGCTGGACTATCATCTGCGGCGCGCCCTCGACGGATTTGTCGGACTTCTCAAAATTCACGTCCCAAACGTCGTCGTTGATTTTCCCCATGACGGCCGCGGCCATTATGCGCCCGCCGCCCGCGCGCAGGAGAATGCCCGAAAAGCCGAGTTCAAAAAAATTGTCGAACGCGCAGGATATTGCGGCAATTTCCTCCCCCGCCTCCATGGATTCCATGAACTCCCGCGCCTGCGAAATGTTCGATTCCCCTACAGGCTCGCAAATCCAATCGGGATTTTCCGACTTGAAGCGCTTTACGTGGTTGCGCTTCTTGCGCAGAATCGGCCCGCTAAGCCCGGAAAGCTTCTTCAAATCATAGAGATAGTCAAAGTACTTTTCCTCGGCCGACACTTCAAACAATCCTGCGGTCGACGGGTATGTCTGCGGATAATCCGGCGGGGCGTCGTACACGGATTTCACCTCAAACCCGGCCTCCCGCGTCAATTCCACGAGCTCCAAAAGCTCCTCCGGCGGGGTATCCCTGCCGAGCGGATACATGAGCCACCCGTTGGAGTTTTCAAATATGACAAGCCTGTTGCGCCACATAGCGACGCGATAGTCGAAAAATATCCGCCATACGTAGGAGGTCGCAAAGCACCTCTCGCAGCTCGGCGAGGGAAACTCGCGGCAAAGGCGCTCAAATT
>CALXMX010000080.1 GCA_944389575.1 uncultured Opitutales bacterium | reverse complement strand
AACGGCAACTTTTTGTCGGCATATCTGGCCGCGGTCGAGACCTGGGGAAGCGTCCAAATGTCCTCGCAAATGCAGACGCCGACCTTCCTTCCGCCGATTTCCTCGACGCAAAACTCCTCGCCCGGATCAAAATTTCTCGCGTCGTTCAGCGCGCCGTAATTGGGCAGCAGGCGTTTTCCGCAGAGCATTTTCACCTCGCCGCGCTCCAGCAGATACGCGGAATTTCCGAAGCCTATCGCCCCCCTTCGGCGACTGGGGCAGCCCACTATAATTGGAAGCGGAACTTCGCCCGCCAATTTTTTCATCGCGGCTTGGGCCTCGTCCACAAAACGGCCGTAAAACACCAGATCCTTCAGCGGGTATCCGGAAATTGCGCATTCGGGAAACACCCCGAACAGCGCGCCCTCCCTTGCGAATTTTTTGGAGGCGTCCAAAATCTTTTTTACATTCGCGCCGAAGTCCCCTATTCGGGTGTTGATTTGTCCTATTCCGATTTTCATTTTATCGGGCGATTTTTTTTCATTCGGCAAAATTTTGCAAGCATACTTTCCCGCCGGAGCGGGTTGTCGGCAGTCTGCGGAATGCGTGTCTTATCAGCGTGCTTTTTGTGGCTGTACGCGTTTTTGCGCCGTCTTGCGCGGCAATTTGTGCGGAAATTTGTGTTGCAATTTGCGCGGCTGCGCTCCCGTTTTTTACGCCGAATTTTGCGGTTTGCGCATTTGCGCGCGCGGCGCGCGCCCCGAGGGCGCCTTCTGCAAAATTTGCAAAAAAGTCCAAAAACTTTTTAAGCGGTAAAAAAATGTACGGGACAAAACGCCGTTTGGGCATTTTTTGCTATTTTCTTTCCGCCCTTTGAGTCCATCGTTTTTTTTAAGCGCGCTTTGCGCAAAGAAATCAATTTCTTTCGTGGGCGGCGATAAGGATAATCGGAAAATTTAATAAATTTAAAGTATAAAAAAATTTTAAATATCCGCAGATTGCGCCGAATGTCGCGCGGCGGCAGCGCATATTGTGCTTTTGGGAAAACCTTCCAGATTCTTTGGGGCGTTGAGCCAAAATTTTGGCAGGTTTTTGCAAGCGTTATATAAACTTCAAAGCGCATTGTGCGCGCGGCGCGCCGTGCCGAAAAATAAAATTCACTCATCTTTTTTTGCGGGCAATCCGCGGCATTTTCCTCCGCGTTTTCCGCGCCAAAGCGTTCGTATCGTTTCTGCCGCCTTCCCCTCTTACGCCTTTTGCCGTTTTCCCTCCAACGGGATTGCAATTCTCAAGGAAGCTGCAGCTTCAACGCGGTATCGCCCCAAGTTCGCCCGAAGAATTTTTATTTCTTCAGGAAATTTCTTCAGAGAAAATCAAAATACATTCGGGACATGGCGCGGGAGCCGCAAAGTTCCACGCGCTACGCGCATTTTATTCGGCCGGCTAAAAAATCCCTTTCGCAAATTAAAAAAATTCGCCCCGCAAGCATAAAAAAGCCCCCCCGCGAACGGGAGGCTTTCTCCGGCGCGGCGCGCCTAAGTTCGACGACCGCGCAAGCAACACGCAAAAATATGCGCCTACTTGTTCTTGTCCTCGTAGTACGCGTTGATCTTTGCGGACACGTCGCGGTAGGAAATGTCCGACGAATATATTTCCTTGTATTCGTTAAAGGCCTTGTCCGCCGCTCCCATCAGTTCGTATGCGTGCGCGAGCTCGTAGATGATTTCCTTTTTGGAATCGTTCATGAGCTTGGACTCGCGCTTGGCAGTTTCAAGCTGATCGACGGCGAGGTCGTATTTCTTGCCCTGGATAAACGCCCTTCCCAATCCGAGAAGCGACTGCTGGCGGACGTTGGGGTTGCGCTGCGAAAGCTGGAACTGCATAATGGCCTCGTCCAGGTGACCGTCCTCGAGCATGAGCTTTCCGTACACATAGCGGTTGGCAAAGTCGTTCGGATAGCGCTCCACCATCAGGCGCGCCATCTCTATGCGCTTAGAGTGCTCCTCGCTGCGGAGCTTTTCCAGCTTGGCCTTTATGGCCTCGTCCGAAGGATTCGCCGCAAGCTCCGCCTCGACCTTCTCGATTTGCTGTTCCATAATAGCCATCTCGAATTCCTGCTCCAATTTTTCGAGAGTTGTGTCGGCCTTGCCGAGCGGCTGCTGGCGCGCCTGCTTCACGTATTCGAGGGCGTCGTCATAGCGCTTGAGCATTCGCAGCGACGCGCATATGTCGCGGTACAAATTGACGTTCTCCGGATCCTGCTTTATCTGAACGGCGAGCCTTTCGACTATTCTGGTAAGCGTTTCGGCGTCGTTCATCAGGCCGGCCTGCTTTTCCAAGTCCGCCGCTTCGCCGCTGTCTTTGATGTTTTCGCGGAACGATTCGGAATTTTCCTTCCACTTGTCGAGCATGGTCTTCATCACCGACGCGCTGCGAACCAACGATTGTGCGTCGCCATTGCCGCCGTTGCGGCGCAGTATGGAATCCCCGACGGCGAGAGCCTCCTCCGGCTGCTTGTTCTTCAGATAGGCGTTGCCCAAGAGAATCAGATTGGCGTCGTTATTCGGCTCGAACACGGATATTGCCCGGTAGCACTCCGCCGCGGTTCCCCAATATTGAAGCGACTGCGCCGCATCGGCCATCGCCCCGAGCACCGCGGAATTTTCCGGGCAGTCCGAAAGCGCGTCCTCTCCCTCCGAAAGAACCCGGAGAGCATCGCCCTTCTTCATAAGCTGCGCCGCCTTGACCGCGAACACCAAGCCCTGGACTTTCGCCTTGGCCTTTGCCGCGAAATTCGGCTTTCCCGCCTTCTTGAACTGCGCCTCGCGCAGAACTCTGCGCACCTCGACGCACGACGGATACTTCAAGAGGATTGAGCGGCACACGTCGACCGTGTATCCCGGCTCCTTATCCATGCTCTTTTCCGCGGCCTCAAGCTGGCGCAGGAGGCGCGGGTCTATATCCTTGATATTCTGTTCGACGGATTCCGCGTTCAAATCTATATTTTCGTCTGCCATAGATTACCTGTATTTCCAATAAAGTAATAAGTTGAAAAAAATACTATACTAAATGCCGCGCTACTGCAAGTCTAATTCTGCGGCGCGCTTCAATTTATCCATGTATTCGGCGGCCAGAGCGGCCTCGCGGCTCTCCACCAAGAGCCGGATTTTCTTCTCCGTGCCCGAATAGCGCACGAGCAGGCGCCCGGCCGCGCCCAATTCGCGCTCGCACTCCGCGACGGCCCTGCTCAAATTTCGCGTCTGTTCGACGGGGATTTTGCGCGCGACCTCCAGAGCGACGCTCTCCGATGGGTACATCTTGATCGCCCCGCGCAACTCGGACAGCTTCGCTCCCCTGGAAACCGCAACCGATAGCACCGAGAGCGCGGAAGCCAGGCCGTCCCCGCAGGGGGACACGTCCGAAAATATGTAATGGCCCGAATTTTCCCC
>CALXMX010000079.1 GCA_944389575.1 uncultured Opitutales bacterium | reverse complement strand
CATATCAGTGAAAATATATGTGCCCGGCCCGATACCAGCGCCGAAGCGGGAAAACCTGCCGCACATTCCCGCGCGGCTCTATTGATTCTCGCACAATTTAAGGGTATTTCAAGCATATAAATATCGGCAAAAAGGCGCGTCCCTAAGGCGCGCTCCCATGAGGGTTTCGAGGCCGTTTACTAAGACCATTTCTTGACGGAGCACCCCCAAAACACGAAGGCGAGCGCCGCGGCGCACTGAAGCGACATGACGGCGAAAGAAAGCGCCGGCGAAGGAAGCGCCTCCCACGAGGAGGAAGTCTGCACGTACGCGTCGTAAATCGGCGAATCCTTCATGGAGGTAAGGTATCCCGCCCAGCCCCAATAGGTCCCGATAAACGGGCGGCAGACCCATTTGAGCGCCTCCGGAAGCGCGAGCACGACGCCGGAGAGCGGGAGCTGGAACCCCACCAGATATATGGAGACCAAGTTCGACTTTTCCGGAGAGGAAAAATTCGCGCTGAACGCCAAACAGATTGCCGTCATGGAGGCGCACACCATCACCATCTGCGCCGACTGCGTGAAGACGTCGCCCGGGAACTTGCAAATGTACTTTACGAACACGCACATCCACACGCCCTGAAACAGCGCAAGCGAGAGCGTGTATATTATTTTTGAAAGCGCATACGCGGAGGGCCGCAGCCCCAACAGGCGCTCCTTCTCATACAAGCTGCGCTCCGAGGCGATTTCACGGGCGGAATTGTTCGCGCCCATAAGGCCGAGCAAAACGGCCTGAAAGAGAATCAGCCCCGTCACGATTGTCGCGGTGTTCGCCGCCTCGATTTGCAGCCGCAGATTCTCCCTAAGCTCCTCGAGAGCGCCCAAATTTCTGTCGAGGGCCAGCGTCTCGATTTGCGGAAGCCCGCCAAGCGCGAATATCACGACGACGAGCGGAAAACCGAAGCTGATGGCGAGCGTCAAAAACAGGTAGGTCGTATCCCTGAAAAACAGCTTGTAGCGCCTGCGCAAAAGCGTCAAAAGCTGGGAGGCCGCAGACGGCCTGCGCACCGCACCGAACTCTCCGCAAAATTCCCCGCCCCCCGAAGCGCCTCCGGAGGCCGAACCGCCAGACGCTCCGCCGGAACCGAGCGCGTCTCCGGAACCGGACGCGCCTCCGAAAGCCGCCCCCGAAAAAACGCCACCGGAGGCCGAAACTCCCTCTGCGCTCGCGGAATCCGAGGCGCCCCGCCCCGCGGATTCGTCCGCGCGCCTTGCGGCAATCTCGGCGCGCCGCTCGGCCCACTTTTGCCGCCACTGCGAAACCTCCTTTGAATTTAAAACGTCGTAGAGCGACAGCGCGGAGTCTATTTCAAAATACGCCTTGAGTTCGTCGAGCGAGCCCTGAAAGACTATTTCGGCGCAGTGCACCACCGTTATGCGCTTGAAGTAGTCGAGCTTGGCGAGGTTGTGTATTATGCACACAAACGTCTTGCCGCGCTCCCGGCAGAGCTTTTGCATCATGTCAAGAATGGAGTTTTCGGACAGCGGGTCCAATCCCGACGTCACTTCGTCGCAGCACATGACGGGCGGGTCGCAGGCCAGCTCCACGCCCAAGCCGATTCTCCGGAGCTGCCCGCCGGAAAGCGACGAGACAAACTTGCCGGCGTGCTCCTCCAAGCCGATTATCTTCAAAATGTTTTCCAGCCTGCGCGCGCGCTCCGCCGAATCCGAAACCGATATTTCGAGCGCGGACTCCACCGCCTCCCTCACCGTCAGCATCGGGTGCACGCAGGTGAACTGCGGGGCGAACCCGACCTTTCCGACTATGTCCTCCGACTCCCGGATTCTCTCCCCGCAAAAGAACGACTCGCCCTCCGCGGGAAGTATTTTTAACATCGCCTTCACTAACGTCGTCTTCCCGCAGCCCGACGGCCCTATTACGGCGTTCATTACGCCCGCCTCAAAATCTATTTCAGCGTTATTCAAAATCGGCGCGGACGAATTTCCAACGCGAACCGTCAAACCTTTGCAACTTAACATGGGGGAAACTTAGAACTTTCTTGTTGCCATTTTCCACATTTTCGCCGTAAATGCAACCATGAAGATTTACCAAGCGAAACTTCTTTCGTTGGTTTTGCTTTTGGCGGCGTTTTGCGGGAGCGCGGCCGCATTTGAAATCGACGACGAAACCCTGAAAAACAAAAAGATTTTCGGAATACAGTTTCCGGACGAAACGTCGTTTTACGCGCAGGCGTCGCTCGTGGTGTCGGTGTCGAAAAACGAATACATAGTGCAGCAGGCCATCTTCGTCACGGAGGTGACGGTCTCGCTCTCCGGCTCCCCGAATAACGTGCGCATCTACCACGCCACGCCCATGAACTCCGAACAATTTGAAAAAATCCTTCAGAGGAAGTTTTCAAAAACCGCAATAGACAGAATGTCGCAGGCGTTCTCGTCGGCCAAGGCCGTCAGGGATTCCGACTTCGCAAAAACCCCCGTGCGCGACCTGCGCAAGCTCCTCACCGCGACCGCCGTGCACAAGGATTATCCGACGACCACCCACGCGAAAAATCTCGAGTTCGCCGTGTCCGACCTGGACGAGCTCCTCGCCTTCTACGAGAGAATCTCCACGGACTTCGCCGGGTTGCAGCCGCGCCAGAAGGCCGACGAACAGGGGGCGTCTGCGAACGTTTCCGGAACGGGAGCCTCGAAGGCGTCTTCCGGCGACAACGTAAACCCGAATATGAACGGCAGGCTCTACATAATGGAAGATTCAAGCGAGGACAAATAGGCCATGAATTTGAAAGCAGCAATGACAATCGCCGCCTTCGCCGCGGCCGCCGCCGCGCCGATTCCCGCGGCCGCTCAGAAAGTGGGCGACATCGCACTGATGGACGGGGCGCAATACATGATGGTAAGCGAGCTGAAAACTCCGGAGCAAAACGACCTGTTCAACTACAACGTGCACACAATGCGGCGCTACGCCGGAAAGCTCAAGGAGCTTCAGACGCGCCTCCGCGAGGAAAAGGACGAAGCCAAAAAAGCGGAGATTCAAAAGGTGTTCGACGCCCTCGACAAGGAGTTCAAGGCGAACGACGAAATCATGCGCAAGCAGTACGCGTTCGCCTCGAACAGAAAGTACAAGATGATATTCCTTTCGTCGAACATATGCACCGCGCTTTCAAAAGAGGAACTTTCTAATTTGAAGACTTCGGACGGGACGCAGATGGACCCCATGAGGATAATCCAAAAAAACGGCGCCAATTACTACCGCCTCAAATCGATTGAGGGCACGAGGGAAAACGCGGAGCTCCAGAGGAGCTTAGGAACAATGCTCGCGCAAAAGGCCGCCCTGGGCGAGCTGCGCAAGGAAATAGCCTCCACTATGGACGCCCCAAAGCAGATGAAGCTCACAAAGAAGCTTTCTGAAGACGAGATGGCGATGAAGGCCCTGGACGCGGAATTGAGGCGCAAATACGGAATATCGGAAAACAAGAATTACATTGTGGAAATAAAGCATTCGCAGATATGGCTCGAACTTTCCCCGCAAGAACTGGCGATCATAAAGAGCCAGCGCGCCGCGGAGTCAAAAAAATAGCGGGGACGCAGACTTAACGGGACGCAGACTTGGCGTACAAATTTAAAGCCCATTCCGATTGGAAAAGCGTCAAGCTTTTTCCGCTCGCCGCGCAGTTTAAAAATTACGGAACGGACGCCCTGATGTGCGATGTCAAGGCGGGGTTCAACGTTGCGGTACTCTCATTCCCCATAAATATGGCGTACGCGCTCATCGCGGGGCTGCCCATATCCTACGGCATTTTCGGCGGGGTTATAGCGTCGCTAATCGGGCTTGTATTCTGCCGGTCGATATACGTCACGCTGGGGCCGAGCAACGCGTCGGCGGTAATTCTGCTGAGTTCGTTTGCGGTTGCCGGAATGGTCGACGAGGCCGCGAGAATGGCGGCGGTTCCGTCGATACTCGCGCTCACGGGCCTGTTTTTGATATTGGCGAGCGTATTCAAGCTGACGTTCGTAATATCGTACATCTCGCGGACGGTGATAATATCGTACGTCACGGTCGGCGCGCTTTTGATAATCGCAAACCAAATGCGCAATCTGTTCGGATTTTCCTATCCGCAGGACTTTGCGCCCACCACGCTCGTCCAAACGGTGCGCGCCACAATCGACTGTATAGGCGGGCTCCAGCCCGCGTCTTTGGGAATGGCGGCCTTCACCTTTGCGGTTTTTCTGCCAATGAAGGCGTTTGCAAAGCGCCTTCCCGCCGAGGGCATAACAATGATACTTGCGGCGGCGGCCTCCTACGTATGTACCGCGCATTTCGGAATGGAAATCGACAGGCTCTCCCCCGTTTACGCGGATTCCTGGAATGCGTCCTTTCCGGATTTTTCCGTCATAAGCCTAAAGCAGTCCGCGTCTCTCGCGCTGGCGATAGCCATATTGTGCGCAATCGAGGGCGTCTCGATAGGCAAGAGCCTCGCGGCGATGAAGGCCGACAGGTTCGACACAAACCAGGAAATCTTCGCGCTCGGCGTCGCCAACATCGGGTGCGCGTTCGGGTCGGGAACGCTTGCGTCCGGCTCCATGACGCGCTCGACGCTCGCGTTTTACAGCGGCGCGAAATCCACGCTTTTCAACCTGTTCACGGCGATATTCACACTCGTCGCGCTGGCCCTGTTCGGGGGCGCAATCGAATACGTACCGAAGGCGACGCTCGCGCTGATAGTCGTCTATACGAGCTTCTCGCTAATCAAATTAAAGACGATAAAAACGGTTCTGACCAGCACGTTCAGCGACGCCTTGGTGTTTCTTGTCACATTCATGGTGGGGGTGTTCAGCAGCCTCGACAACGCCATATACGCCGGGATTGCGCTCTCGATTCTGCTGTTTCTAAAAAAGGCCAGCGCGCCGGAAGTGGTGGAATACTCAATCAGAGACGACGGCGAGCTCGAAAAAATCGAGTCCAAAACCCCGCGCTCCGACCCGGAAATATCCATCGTCCACGTCGAGGGCAACATGTTCTTCGGAGCCTCCGACGTCCTGCAAAACCAATTCAGGAGAATCGCCGGAGAGGAAAACCTGAAGGTCCTTATCCTAAAGCTAAGAAACGCTATAAACTTCGACGCCACGAGCGTCATGGACATTCTGGAGCTCAACAGGCGAATGTCGCAATCCGATCGCAGGTTGATTCTCTGCGAAGTCCGCGAGGACATAATGCGCATACTGAAATCGTCCGGCGCGTTCTCGGAAATAGGGCGGGACAACATATTTGAAAACGACGAATCCAACCCGACCCTGTCGGCGGCGCGAGCTGTCAGATCTGCGCGGGAGGGCTTCGGAGCGGACGCTCCCAAACTGAGCATTTACGCCGCAAAAAAGGCCGAAGGGAGCCAGAGATAGCCGCATGCGCCGCCTGAAGATAATCGCGGTAGGCAAGATGAAGAACAAGGCGCTGGCGCACTTGTGCGGCGACTATTTGGAGAGGCTCTCGCATTACTGCCGCGCCGAGATTGCCGAGATAGGCGACTCCGACCCTGAACGCGAAGGCGAGCGCATGCTTGCGCACTTAAAAAATTTCAAGGGAAAAGTCTACGCCGCCGGAGAGGAGGGGCGCCTTCGCACGTCGAGGGAATTTGCAAGGCTTCTGGAAGGCGACGCGGGCGACTGCGCGTTTCTCGTGGGAGGCGCATACGGGCTTTCCGCCGAAGTAAAGGCGCGCGCGGACGAAGTAATCTCGCTTTCCCCCATGACGTTCACGCACGAATTTGCGAGAGCCATACTCTTAGAGCAGCTTTACAGGGCAAAGAACATATCGGCCAACACCGGATACCACCATTAGGCGAAGCCGCGATTTCTCGGGAAGCTAAACCCATGGCGTTTGCGGCGGGCGGGGCAAAGCAAATCAGCCGGCAATCGACGGAGCCGGCAAGGCAAAAGACCAAAAATTTTCCCGCCCCTAAACCTCTCCCCTTCCCCTCGGCGGGCAGGCGCGGCAAGACGGTAAACGCAAAAAACTACGCCGGAAGGCGGACGGCGGAGAAGCCGCGCCACGCGCGCAATTCAGGCGCACGCCTAAAGAATGGGCAAAATTGCGCGCTAAAAAACGCATTTTAAGAGTTTCAAAAAAAATTCCAGCCAGACACTC
>CALXMX010000078.1 GCA_944389575.1 uncultured Opitutales bacterium | reverse complement strand
CAGGGCGCGCATGTTTGTAGACGCGGGGGCGGAAAACGTGTTCGTAAAAAAGTTCGACAAAAAGTTCGCCTCCGCCTCCGCGCGCAAGTTCGCCTGCGACTTGTCGGAGAAGTTTCCGAAGCTGTGCGCGATTGTGACGGGCGAGAACTTTCTGTTCGGCAGAAACGCCGAGGGCGACGCAAAAACCATGCGGAAAATCTGCGGCGAAATGGGCTGGGAATACGCCGCCGTGCCCCGCGTGAAATCGGGGGGCAGGCGCATAAGCTCCACGCGCCTGCGGGAGGCTCTCAAGCGCGGCGACATGCCGCTGTACAAAAGGCTTGCGGGGCGGCCCTACGAGGTCGAAGGCAAGGTCGAAAGCGGCAGGCGCATAGGGCGCAAGCTGGGCTTTCCGACTCTCAATCTGCCGTGGAATCCCGCGTGCAAGCCGCCGTACGGGGCGTATGCGGGCGAAGTCGTCGCCGCGGGCGGCGAGGCGTTCCCCGCGGTTGTCGGATACGGAACCGCGCCGAGCGCCGGAGGGGACAAGCCGGTCATAGAGGCGCATGTCCTCGGCGAAACAAAGCTCAAAACGGGCTCGCAAATCGGGGTGCGCCTGCTCAAGTTTCTCCGCCCGCAAGCGAAGTTCCCATCACTGGAGGAGCTAAAAAAGCAGATAGCGGCGGACGAGCGCGCGGCAAAAAAATTCTTCCGCGCAACGCGGGCGCGCGCGCAAACGAAAAAATAGACGGAATAAAATGGCGGCTTTACTATTTGCAATACTTGCGACCATAGCGGCGTCGGCGTTCTGCTCGATGTTAGAGACGGCGGTGTCGGGCGCGACGCCGGCCGAGATTGAGGCGCTCAAGCGCAAATCCAAACCGCGCGGAAAAATGCTGGAGACTTTCGCGCGGGAGGCGGACCGCACGGCGCGCGCAATGCTGGCGGCAAACGCCGCGATAACCGTTTTCGGGGCGGCGCTTTCGGGCGCGCTGTTCTGCGTCCGCTTCGGGGACGGCCCGCTGGCAAAATACGCATTCCCGGCCGCGCTCGCAATCGCGGTTCTCCTGTTTTCGGAAATGCTGTCGAGAATCGCCGGAGCAATCTTGCGCCCGGCGCTCCAGCCTTTCGCGGTTGGCGTTGTCGCGTGGCTGCGAATCCTGTTCTACCCGGTTTCCGAACTGCCGCGCAGGCTCGCCGGCAAAATCGCGAACAGGCCGCCCGCCTCTGCCAGCGACGACGAAATCATACTCCTGGCAAACAGGGGGGAGCGCGACGGCCTGCTGTCGCCGCAGGAGCGCGACCTGATAAAAAATTCGCTCTCGCTCGACGACGTTCCGATATCGGAAATAATGACTCCGCGCACCGTCGTCATGGCGCTCGACGAAAATATGACAATCGGAGAAGTGTTCCGCGAGCACCCGCACTTGGGATTTTCCAGAATACCCGTTTACAAGGATTCGATAGACAACATCACCGGAATAGTGCGGCGGCGCGACATACTCACCGCAAAGGCCAACGACCTCGACTCAATGGTGATAGGCTCGCTTAAAAGCCCCGCAATTTTCGTGCCGGAAAACGGCAGCGCGCTTTCGGTTTTAAGGCAGCTGATAAAGAAGCATCAGCAGATAGGAATCGCCGTGGACGAATTCGCGTCGCTGACCGGCGTCGTGTCTTTGGAAGACATATTCGAGAGGCTTTTGGGTTCGGAAATATTCGAGCCGGACGACATCGCCGTGGACATGCGCGAACTTGCGCGCAAAAAGAGCGCAATATCCAGGCGCGGCGCGGCGGAGGCGAAAAAATCCAAGGGCGGAGGCCGCGCGAAATGACGGAGAGCAAAGTCCCGGCGGAATGGTCGGAGCAGTCGGCAGTTTGGATCACATGGCCGTCGCAGGAGCGGTGGTGGAGCTCGTGCAGGCTTGAGGCGCTGGAGGCCTTCGCGGGGCTCGCGTCAAAAATAGCCGAATACGAGACCGTAAAAATCAACTGCCCGCCCGAAGGCGCGCGCGAGGCGGAAAAGTTCCTGATAAAGGCGGGCTGCGCAATGGAAAACGTCATCTTCCTCCCGCACGAAACCGACGACGTATGGTGCCGCGACTGCGGCGCAATCTTCCGGCTCGCCGGCGGCAAGCTCGAAGCCGTCGATTTCAAATACAACGCGTGGGGCGGAAAGTTCGAGCCGTTCGACAGGGACAACGCCCTGGCCGCAAAAATGGCCGCCGCATGCGGAATCGACGACATTCGCATAAATTTCATCTGCGAGGGCGGCGCCGTCGAAACCGACGGAAACGGAACGCTGATGACCACGAAATCCGTCGCGCTCAACCCCAACCGCAATCCGGGGATTTCGCAATCCGAGGCGGAGGAAATTCTAACCCAGGCCTACGGAGCGCGCCGCGTGCTGTGGCTTGACGACGGACTTTTCAACGACGATACCGACGGGCACATAGACAACGCCGCGCGCTTCGCCCCCGGAGGAAAAATAGTGGCGTCCGTCTGCCCCCCCGATAATCCGTCGCACGAGAGCCTCAAAAGGAATCTGCAAGCGCTAAAACGCGCCTCCGGCGCCGACGGCGTCGCGTACGAAGTGCTGGAATTGCCCCTGCCCGACGAGCCGCTTTTCAAAACCGGGGCGGGCGGGGTAAGGGAAATTCTTCCGGCCGGATACGCGAACTGGTTAGTCGTAAACGGGGCGGTTTTAATGCCTTCCTTCGGCCAGCCGAAGAGCGACGCGCGCGCGCGGGAAATAATCGGAAGCGCCTTTGCGGGGCGCAAGATAGAAATGATAGACAGCCGCATATTTCTCTTGGAGGGCGGCGCCGTCCACTGCCTCACCCAGCAGCAGCCCGCCGCGCAAACAAATCCCAAAATTTAGCCTTGAAAAAGGACGCGCGTTTTGAATAACTAACGCCAGAACATCAAATTTTCCGACGGATATGAAAAGTCTCATAGTAGCGCTACCGGCGTTTGCCGCCCTATTGACAGCCGCATGCACCGCCGCCGAGGACGTCCGCGAGGACGCGCGAAACACGCCCATAGGCTCCGTATTTACCGGCGAAACCCGAACTGCGGATTCGTACATAAAGAGGGTGGAAAGCGAAAACAAAAAGCTCGACCGCGACACTTGGCGGCCCCAATCGCCGGACAGATTTTAAACGCTTCCCCGCGCCGCCGGCGCGGGTTTTTAATCTATGGTCCGAGCGCAAAAAGACTTCTTTCAAACCGATTCGGAAGATTTCAGAGCCGAACTTGAGTCCGCCGGATTTGAGAGGTACCGCGCCGGCCAAATATCGGCGGCCGTATTCAAAAAATTCATTTTCGATCCGGACAAAATGCCGTCGATTCCCAAAAGCCTCAAGGATTGGCTGGCAAAAAACTGGCGTTTCAAAGCCGCAAAAATGGTCGGCGAAAAATCCGCGGACGACTCCACGCGCAAATATCTGTTTGAATTGGAGGACGGAAAGTTTGTCGAGTCCGTCCTGCTGAAGGCCCCCGACGGCGACGGCAAAACCCGCAAGACGCTGTGCATAAGCACGCAGGTCGGTTGCGCGTGCTCGTGCCGCTTTTGCGCGTCGGGTCTGCGCGGATTTTTCCGCAATCTGACGGCCGCAGAAATCGTGTCGCAGGCCCTTCCCTTCGCCGGCGAAGCGCGCGGGACGGAAATTTCGTTTGAGTTTGAAAACATCGTCGTCATGGGAATGGGGGAGCCGCTCTTGAATGTGAAAAACCTCATGTCGGCCCTGGACACCTTCAACAGCCCCGACAAATTCGGATTCGGCGCGCGGCGCATTACCGTTTCCACATGCGGAATAGCGGACGAAATAGAGAGGCTGGCAGAGGCGAAATTTCCGTTCAGGCTGGCGATAAGCCTGCACGGGGCGGACGACGAAGTAAGAAGCTCCATAATGCCCATAAACAAAAAGTACGGATTGGAAAAACTCGTCAATGCCGCGGCGAAATTTTCGCAGAACTGCGGCAGAATGATAACGCTGGAATACATTTTGATAAAAAATGTCAACGACACGTTCGAGCAGGCCAGAAAGCTCGCAAAAATCGCCAAGCGGCTGCATGCGCACGTCAACCTGATTCCCTACAACAGGGTTGAGGGGCTGGAATGGAGGCGCAGCGACGCCGCGCGGCGCGCGGCCTTCGCAAAAATTTTGAAGGCGGAAGGGGTATCGTTCACGCTTCGGCGCGAAAAGGGGGCGGAAATAGACGCCGCCTGCGGGCAGCTGGCGCTCAAACGGAGCTCCGCCCAAGCCTGACCCGCGGCGCCTTCTGCGCGCAAAAGGCGCCGCGGCAAGCCGCCGCATTCAAGCCCTCCCGCCGGAAGCAATCGCCGCAAAAAGCGTGGGAAACCTGCGCAGCGCGCGTTGGCGCAAAGCGGAATTTGACATTTTTTAATTGCCCAATTTGCCACAATTTGCAAATGTTGAAGAATTGAAAATTTCGCATAACAGCTTAAATCCCTTCGGGGAGGCCGCGGCAAAAATGCCGTCGTTAATATCCGCATTTGAAGGATACGTCCGCAAGCAGGCGTCCGCCTTTTCAAAAGATGTCCGCCAGATTGCGCGGGACGCGATCGCCCCAAAGGGCAAATACATACGCCCCATTCTCACCTTTTCGGCCGCGGGGAAGGACGCCAAAAAGAGCCAGTCACTCGTCAGGCGCGCGGCAATCGCGGAGCTGATCCACCTCTCAACCCTGATTCACGACGACGTAATAGACAACGCCAGCGTGCGCCGCAACGCCGCAACGCCGAACAAAAAATACGGAGCCCACGCGGCGATACTGCTGGGCGACGCAATATTCGCGCGCACAATGCAGCTGGCCTACGAGGAAAACGACAACGAGATTCTCGGGAAAATCGCCGAATGCGTTCGGACGATATGCGAGGGGGAAATCGTCCAAACCCTTGTAAACCGGGAAAAGAACATTTCAAAAAAGCAGTACTTCCGCTCCGTTTACGGAAAGACGGGAGTGCTCTTTGAGCTGGCGTGCTTCATGGGGGCGAAGTGCGCGGACTTCAAGGGCGGCGAATGGGTGTCGTGCGCGACGTTTGTCGGCAGGCAACTGGGAATCGCCTACCAGATTTACGACGACGTGTGCGACTGGTTTATGTCGGAAGCCGACGCCGGCAAAACTCTGGGGACCGATTTGGCGAGCGGCAAACATACGCTTCCGCTGATAATACTTCTGGAAAAGCTGCCCGCAAGGCGCGCGCGCGAACTTGAAAAAAACCTGTCCTGCCAAGATCCAAAGGAGCTCGTGCGCCTTATGAGCGAGCTTGGCGTGGCCGCAGAGTGCCGCGCGGAATTTGCGCGGCGCATAAAGACCGCCGAAAATTCCCTGTCGAAATTCGGGGATTTCGGGCAGCCTCTGTCAGTCTTTTGCGCGTGCATGAGAAAGCTCGACTTCGCCTGAGGCAAACCGTCACTTCCGCTTCGGCGGCCGCGTATGAATCCATCGTCGGACATATACTTATTCGGAATCTCCCACAGCTGCGCCGATGCCGCAACCCTCGGCGAGTGCGGAATGGACGCGCCGTCGTGCACCCGCGCGGAGGCGGAACTGCTGGCCCGCTCCGGCGCTTCGGAAGCCGTCGTGTTGAGCACCTGCAACCGCGTGGAGATTTACCTTGCCGCCCCGCTGGACTTCGACGCGCGCTCGTTCCCGTCGAGAAACTTTGAAAGCGCGAAATGGAGCAGGAGCCGCAAGTTCGCTGACGCCTGCTACGCCAAGCGCGGGCGGGAGGCGATAGAACACCTGTTTGAAGTCGCGTCGGGATTAAACTCGCAGATGCTGGGCGAAACCGAGATACTCGGGCAAGTCAAGGCCGCCTACTCGCGCGCGGCGCAGGCGGGACACTGCCGCGCGATTCTGAACGCGGCCTTTCAAAAAGCCGCCCAATGCGCGAAATGGATAAGGACAAACACGCAGATAGGGCGCGGGAAAATCAGCATAGGAAGCGTAAGCAGCGAGCTGGCCGCAAGAATTTTTGACCCGCTTGAGGAGGCGAACATACTGCTGGCCGGCTCCGGCGAAACCGGGAGATTGGTCGCCGAAGCGCTCCGCGTGCGCGGAGTGAAAAAGATGACGGTCGCCAGCCGAACGCGCGAAAACGCCGACGCCCTCGCCGCCTCCATCGGCTGCCGGAGCGAAGACATCAAAACCGCGCTCGCCGACATATCCGCATTCGACATAGTAATCTGCGCAAGCTTTTCCGAAGAGCCGCTCATAAGCGCGCGCGCCGTCGAGGACGCCATGGAAAAACGCTGCCAGCCGCTCTTTCTAATCGACCTCGGGATTCCGCAAAACATAGAGAGCGCCGCCGCGGATATTGACGACGCCTACTTGTACAACCTCGCCGACCTCTCAAAAATAGCGAACGAAAATATGGAGGCGCGAAAGGGGCAGATCGGCCAGGCGCGCGCGGAGATCGTGCGGCGGGCGAGCGCCCTGTCAAAAAAGCTGTTCGGAGAGTAGCGGCATATTTCCGCAAGCATTCGCACGCGCGAGAAATCCCCCAGCCTCAAAAGGCGTATCTTTTTTCAAAAACTTCCAAAGCCAAAACGCGCATTCTTTGAAGGGCGGACGCATACTTTACATTCTGGAAGCTTCGCCGGCAAACAATCTTCTTTGCGAAGCGGCGCGTTCACCGTCCGCGCTCGCGGACTTTCACAATCTTCGCCCCGCCGGACGAAATCTTCTGCGTCGCCGAACTCTGCGACTGCGCCTTCCCCGTCGAGCCTTGCGACCCCACGCTCCTCTTGGCCGATTGCGAACCTGAAGAGGAACTCGACGACGACGTATTCGTAAGGCGCGTCGAATCCGCCTTTTTCGCTCCGCCGCTGACCGCCCCCGTTCCCTCCGCGCCGTAATACACGCACAGATAATACTCCGCAATCCCGCGGCGCACGACAATCTCTATCTTGAGAAGATTTGCCGTGTAGGTCTTCCAATTATCGTCGGGAAGTTCGGGAGCTCCGCGCGAATACGCAACGCCGTCGTCTTTGGTCCATATGATTCCGTCTTCGATGAAGCCTATTTCGCCGCTCAGCGCCCTGTAAATGTTGGGGTCGTAATCGCGCCCCTTGAGCGCCATCAGCATTTTCAAAACTTCCTCGCCGGCGGAATTGAGATTCACCTTGTCGAAGTTCTCGACGGACACGATTTCGGCAAATTGCAGATACAGCTCGTTCGGATTCCCGTCGGAATCGAAAAACAGCTCGTCAAACCTCTCTATGTGGCGCAGCTCCAAAAGCGACACGAGGGCGCGGTTTGGCGGCTTTGGGGCGTAATCGTCGTAGTCGTCCGTCTCGGCTCCGTTGAGGCGTTTCAGGGAGTCGGAATCCGTCCAATCCAAAAGGCAATCGGCAAGAGTTTGCGCGTCCGCGCTCGAAATGTTCATCTCCTCGAAAATCGCCACAAGCTCGGCGGTATCGAGGTTTGCGAGGGGAATTTTTCCGGTTTCGTCCGTAACCCTGACTTCGGCTTCAAAGGTGTCGAATTTTATGCGCCCGTCGCCGAGCGGGGAACCCCAGCCCTGCTTTTCGGAATACAGGTTGCCGTCTATGGAGCGATACTCCTCAAGCACGGCGATCGTCGCGTTGAGCACGCTGTATGCGTCCGTGCGCAAATCGCTCTCATACTGCGACGACGCCCTTGAGCGCAATTCCGACGCCGCGTATTCGGCAAGCGTGACCATCAGCACCGACGCCGCAAAAACTAAGCACAGCACAAAGAGAACCGCGCTTGCAGCGCGCGCGCGAAAACGCGGGCGACTCCGCGCGGCATGCGCGCCGGCGCCCTTGACGGGCGGCAACGCGCCTCGAAAGCAGACCCGCCCGGCTCCGCGAAAATTTGGGCGCAAAAAACGCCTGGGAGAAACGCGGCATAGGCGCGGAAAAACAGCAAGCCCCGCCGCGCGCGCAAAAATGCGAAACGGCGCGCCGGCAAGCCCAAATCGACCGGCCGGTTTGCAACAACGGCGCATTCCAAAAGCAAACATATTCACTGCGAAATTTGGAAATCCAAATACAGGTTGGGAGAGATGAGCCTTTCGTACTTTTCCCCGTGCCGGTCGAAGTAAATTTTAATGTACTTTGGCATGAGGTCGGTGTAGCCCATCGTCTTTATTTCGTCCTCCTCTTTCCACCTGTCGTTATCGTTGTATATATAGCCGATTTTCTTCACCCACGGAGACAGGAGCATCTTGTATATGGCAGCCTCCTCGCCCTCGCGCTCCGGCTGGACGAAGCGCCATACGATATACAATCCGCCGTCGAGAAGCTCCAACAGGCAGAGCTTGTCTCCGGCAAAACCCAGCGGAGACGGATACAGCGGGTGCTCAATGCCGACGCCGTAGGCCAAATGGTACTTGTCGACATTCTTGTCTTCAAAATCGCGCGCAAGCCAAACGGTCTTTGCGGTATTGCTCGCGAGAGGCGACTCAAAGAGGCCGAGATTCCCCGTCTCTATTTCCGAATTCATGAACGCCGCGCGCAGGAATTTTTCAACGCCGTCAACATGGCTTCTGAACGTGCCCCCGCGCTCAAAGTATTCCGTCAGGCGCATCATGTCGAACATCATCGCCGCGCAGCCGAACATTACGAATGCGGAAACGGCAAGCGCGAGCATTATCTCGACCAGCGTGAACGCCGCGCGCACAACGGGACGCGCGCGCGCCGTTTCAAGCCGTCGATTTCGCGCATGCAAAAAATCCATTCGCAAAGTCCTCATCTTCTCCGACCCTTCTTGCGCACAAATTTTTGCGCCAGCCGGAGCCCGCACGCAGAAAAAGCGAAGCGCACACCCGCTCTGCAAGCTCCGCATGCGCGAAAAACCGCAGGAAAAAACGCCCCGCCCGAGCCGCGCGCAAGCGCGCGGCAGATTTTTAAACTGGCCGAAAAGCGCGCCGAAAGCCGCTCTAAAAGCCGCGCCGAAAAAGCCGCACATGGGCGCGGCAAGCTTCGCAATCATGGGAGAAAAAACCGAAAGCACCCAAACGCGAAGCGGAGGCAAATCGGCCGCGCGCACAACGGGACGCGCGCGCAAAATGAGCCGGAGGCGAGCCGTCATTTCTTCCTGTCCTCCTTTCTGCGCAAATCTTCAAGGTAATCGGTGCGGTCGCGCACCAAGTCGTCGCGCTCGCTGGAATATTGGTACCAGTTGGGGCGCATGACCCAAAGTGTCTTCACATAATCCTTTCCCCCCGCGCTAAGGCGCATGCGGAGCTCGAACAAATCTATTATCTGCGTGGGAAACGCCTCGCCGTAAACGTGGCAAATGTCGCCATCGAAAGTCTCAATCTCCACGCCGTCGTCGAGCGAATCGTAATCGGATACCGACGTTATCGCCTCAACCGCGCGGTCGATGAGATTCTCATACTCGGAAGGCTTGTCTTTCACGTCGAGCGGCCAGACGAAATTGTAGCACGAAAGCGTTATGAAAAACGCCGCCATCGCAAACAGGGCAATCGCAAGCACGCTCTCGACCAGCGTGAACGCCGCCCGCGCCGCCCGGCACGCGCATGGGGCGCACAACTCATTCCCGCTCCTCTCCGCCGTCTTCCGGCGCCTCTTTAGGAAGAACGCAAAAGGCGCCGTTTTCAAGCGCGCTTCCTTCCGCGCACCGCCTGAGAACGATTCGCGCCGCCATCGCAAATAAAGCAGCCGCAAGCGCGCTCTCAACAGGCGCGAACGCAGCCCGCACAGCCCGGCACGCGCATGGCGCACACAGCTCATTCCCGCTCCTCCCCGCCGTCTTCCGGCGCCTCTTTGGGGGGAGCGCAAAAGATGTCGCTTTCAAACTCGCTCTCCTCCGAGCCCCGCTTGAGAACGATTCGCGCGCGCGTCATCGTGCCGTCCGGGGAAAAGCGCAGAAATTTTATCGGCTCCTCCGGAAATTTTATAGACACGGGATTTATCAGCTTGGGATAAATCTGGTAAAAGACGAACTTCGGGCGCGAATCGTCGCCAAACGCGGAAAAATTGCCGGACTGGGCGCCGCCGAACAAATACTCGTCCGAATCCTCGGAGAAACTCGAAAGGAATGCTGCCGCGAACGCCGAATCCGCCATATCCGCGGATTCGGATTCCTGCGCGCGCTTCATGCGCTCAAGCTGTTCCCTGTTTTTCTTCGCGTCCAAAAATATCCTGCAGGCGGGCTTGAGCGTTTCAGCGTCGGAAATTTGAAAGAATCCGCGCGCATCGAAATTCAGCACCATGCTGCGCCCGCGCTCTCTGGCAAAATCGGCCGCGCGCCTGACGGCCGTGGAAAGCACGGCCTCGGGCGGACGCTGCGCGAGCTTGTCCTGCGAAATCGCCACCGCCCCGGCAATCAGCGTGGTCATCGCCGCAATAAGGGCAATGGACAAGAGTATTTCAGCCAGCGTAAAAGCGCGTCGCGCCCGGAAAGCGCCAACGCTCCGACAACCGGCAAAGCCGTATCCGCAGCCCAAAGAATTTGCCGGCTTGTTTCCGCAAACGTAAAAATGCAACAAACGCGAAAACCCGAAAGCGCGGCAAACGCCAGCGCGCGCCGACGCCGCCGAGCGCAACGCAAAGCGCAAACCGCCGACGCAAAAAAACCGCGCGCCTTTCGCGCAAAATAACTCCGCACGGCGAACGCGCGGCGCGCGGCGCAACTTGCGCAGACCAATATCACGCGCGCTTTCACACATTCTATGTCTCGCGCGAAATTTGAAATTCCAGCGCCGCGCAACACAATGCAAAGCAAAAAGCGCATGCGCAAAAAAACTGCGCGCCTTTCGCGCAAAATACTTCCCCACAGCGAATGCGCGGCGCGCGGCGCAACTTGCGCATATCAATATCACGCGCGCTTTCACACGTCCCGCGCCCCGCGCAAAATTTGAAATTCCAGCGCCGCGCAACGCAATGCAAAGTAAAAAACATTCACGCAACAAACGGGCGAAAATGCGCGCCGGAAACGGCGCGGCGCTCCCAACGCGAAATTCCGGAGGCGTTCCGCGCAAAACGCGCGGCGCCATTCGGCCGCAAAGGCGCGCAAAATACGGCTGCCAATCACGGGAAAAACGCAACAAGCCGCAACAGCCAAAAAACATCGCGCCACGCCCCATTCGGCATGCTACCAATTCCCAATGTCGTCGTCGGTCTCGTTCGTTCCGTCGGGCCCCATCGACCACAAATCATACCCTTCGGAACTCTTTTGGGCGGGCATTCTGTATTGATAGGGATTTCCCCACGGATCCTTCGGTATGTCCGAATCGCGCAGATAGGGCCCGCCCCAGCGTTCCTTCACGGAGTCGGGGGCGCGCAGCAGGGCGTCCAATCCCTCCTCTGTAGTAGGATAGCGGCCGACGGCGAGCTTGTAGGACATCAGCGGAGTCGCCAAGGATCCCTTCACAAACGACTTCGCTATGCTACTCTGCCCGCTGCTCATGGTCTTCTCTATATTGGTGACCAGCATGAACGCCAACAGAGATATCATGGCGATGGCCAAAAGTATTTCAATCAGTGTGAACCCGCGGCGCGCGCGGCATTTTTTAAATGCTCCTCTCAACATGTTTTTACCTCCGGATACAATTAATTATGCAAACGCCAAAAGTGTCAACATGTTTCAATATCGGCAGACGCGAATTTTTCCGCGGCAGCTAAAAAAAACGCCGCCAAAGTTTGGCGGCGAAAAAATTTCGACTATTCGTCCAGGCCGTACAAGCCACGCGACGCGCCTTTAATTAAAGGCCGCGGCGGCTGCGCCTGCGCGCCGCAAACGCCAGCGCCAGCGCGCCGATAACCGCCGCAATTTCGGCAGGCTCGGGCACCGCGACGTATTTGACGTACAGGCCGTCGTCCAAAACGGTGAAGTCTGCCATATACATATCGCCGGAATTTTCGTAAAAATTGGCGGCAAAGTCGCCGTCCGAAAGGCTCGTGGGAGAGGAGAACGATATTATCTTCTCGCCCAAACCTCCGTTGGATTCGCTGTCAACCAACCACATCAGGTCGGAACCGAAGTCGAAGGTCACTTTTGCGCCCGCGGCGGCGTCGTCGGCAAATCTTATCGTGCCGGCAAGATTGAGCTTGTCAAACGCAGTTGCCGATTCCATGACGAGCGATATTGTGCCGCCCTTGTACACTATGTCGGTAAAGCCGAACGTTCCGCCGACGGCGACTGCAGAACCGAACTTGCCGCCCTGCATATTCAAATCGCCGTGATTGCTCGAGTTGTTAAAGTTCAACAAGAGCGTGCCGCTCATAACCGTAACACCGTCATAAATATTGGCGTCGCCCTGGATCACCTGAATCAGCCCGCCGTCACCGCTGTTCATAAGCAAGTGCATGCCCCCATTAGACTGCGTCGCAAGGCTACCCGCGAACGTGGCCGTGCTGTTTGCGTAGTCGGCGCCGTTGCCGGTTATCATCAGATTTAGAATCCCCCCTTCAACCGGCTGAGGCTGGTTTGAGATCATGACATTGACCCGCGCGTTGGAATTTGTTGCCACAAGCGCGCCAAACTTGGCATACACGTTCTTCGTATATTTGCCGCCGCTATTTATGGAAGTGTAGATTTTAAGCGCGTATTGCTCGACGGTGACAGAGCCCTTTATGTCTATGTCGGCATCGCTCCAATAGGCGGCGTTGTATTCCTCCTGAGTGCGCGACGAGGAGAACGTGGCAATCATCGCGGCCTCCGACCATCGGGCGTTGTACGACGTATAGAAATTTCCGCCGACTATGAACTTTTCCAAAGTTCCCGACGAATTGTAGCCGAAAGCCGAAACCCCACCGTCCGGAGACGTGGTGATGTTTACGTCGCCCGTAATTTCGAGCGTGCCGCCATAAAAGAAAGTTTCCGAATTTGCGTTGAGATCACCGTTTATTTTCAAATTGGCCCTCTCGCCATTGTCGCGCCCCATGTTGAAAGAAAACTTGTTCATTTCTTCCGCCGCGTTCACCGTCACATTCCCGAGCTCAAAAGAAGCGGGCATTGTGTGAACGTCTAAAGCTCCGCCAACAGATGTGGCGATTATATTGTCGCCCGTCTCTATGCCGAAACTATCCCACGACTTACCCCCGGAACCGGAAATTTCGACGTCTTTCGCAGAGGCGCTCAGCGCCGCCGAGCAAAGGGAAAATAGAAAAAATATCTGTCTTAAAATTTTCATGCGATTAAACATTTTCAAAAATTTTCTACATTATTTAACAGGTTTGTCAACAGTTATATCTGCAATATCTAATTCGGAAATTCCACCGCCCCTATTAAGGCGCAAAAAATTCAACCCCGCAATTTGCGCGCATTCTGCAAGCAGGGGTTCACACAGGCAAAAAGCAACCGCGCGCAGGCAAAAATTTTGCCCGTAAAAAATTGCAAATGTCGCTGTTTTCCGCGCGCGCCCCGGCGTAAGGATTATGCGCTCAAATTATTACAAATAATACAAATAAAAATCCGCCTCCCCCACGGAAAACGGCAATCGAAAAGCCGGAGACATCGCGGGCGTCATTTGAGCATAAAGCCGCGCGGCAAACGCGCCTCTCCCCGCTGCCGCGTCGGAGACCCACATAGCACCGTTTGCGCCGGCAATGGCGAAAGGCGAAATACGGCGGCGCACGGGCGGTTATACCCTAACCGCCCCGCGCGAAAGCCCTTATGAATCGCGCTGCTGCAAATACTTTTCCGCGCGCCCGAGGGCGGTTATCGGGAAATAATGGCGATACCAGTGGTAGTTGAGCATAAAGCCGCGCGCAAGCTCCTTGCCCTGCGGCAGAGGCGCGCCGTTGCGCAAATCGACTTTCGCGCCCAAGCCGTAGCCGGGGAAACCCGTGCCGGTATAGTAAGGCTCGTTCCACGTTCCGCTCTCGGTCTGCGTCTCGGTGAGGAACTTGACTGCGCGGCGTATATTTGAATCGTAATTTTTGTCGGCCGCGGCCACGAACGCCATCAGCGCCCAGGCCGTCTGCGACGCGGTGGACGGTATGCCCGTGCCCGCGTACTTGGGCTCCATGTAGGACGCAATGCTTTCGCCCCAGCCGCCGTCGGAATTTTGCTTAGACGCCAACCACTCCAAAGCCCTGCGAATGTGGGCGTCCTCCTTAGTGTCGCCCACGGAAATGAGTGCTGGAATTACCGCGCTCGTCCCGTATATGTAGTTGACGCCCCAGCGGCCGAACCAGCTGCCGTCGTCCTCCTGCTCGGAATATATGAAATTCAGCGCGCGCGCAATCGCGGGGTGGTTGCGCGAAAATCCGCACGTCGAAAGCGCCTCGACAATGTGGGCGGTGCAGTCCGCGCTCGGGGGGTCGAGCAATTCCCCGAAATCGGCAAAAGGAATTTTTGTGACCAGCGTGCGCGTGTTGTCGCGGTCGAAAGCCGCCCAACCGCCGTTCTTGCACTGCATTTCCAGAATCCAGTTGACGGCGCGGCGCACGGCGCTGTCAACGCGGCGCGCGCGGGCGCTCTCGCGCGGGAGAAGCTTCTGTATGCGCTTGAGCGCGCCGATTGCGATTGCGGCGTCGTCCAAATCCGGATAATAGTTGTTCGCCCGCTGGAACGCCCAACCGCCGGGATCTATGTGGCGGCCGACCTTCACGGCCCAATCGCCGTAATAGCGGTTCTCCTTCGACAAAGTGTAGTCCAGCGCCTTTAGAAGTTCGGGGCACGAGCCGGGAGTCTCGCCGGAATCCATGAGCGCCGTCATCGTCAAAAAGGTGTCCCAAATGGGGCTTTCGCTGGCCTGAAGCATTATGCCCTCGCCGCGCGGGACCTGCCAGTGCAAATTGAAGGCGTCTATGGCGCGCGACATGTTTATCTGGTCGATTGCAAAGCCCTCCACGTGCATTACGATAATCGCGTAAATCCACGGAGGCTGGATTCCTCCCCACGCCCCGTCCTCGTCCTGGTGCTCCAATATCCATTGGAGAACGAGCTTTATGGCGCTCTCGCGGAACGGCTTTATGGGCGAGCGGTTGTAGGCGTGAAGCATGTGGTCGAGCTTCATAAAGAAGTTCTCCCAGCTGATTGCGCTGTCGTTTTTGCGCGGCATGCGGTAGTCGACCTTGTCGCGCCCCTCGGGGAATAGCTCGTCAAGCTGGAGGTGGGGCGGAAGCTTCTTTATGGGGCGGCGCACGGTCAGAATCGATATGGGCATCATGGTCGCGCGCGCCCAAGCGGCAAAGTCGTAGATATTGAACGGGCACCACTTGGGCAGAAACATTATCTCCGGCGGCAGAACCGGCGTATGGGCCCACGGCCACTGCCCGAATAGCGCCATCCAATACTTTGTAAACACGCGTATGCGCTCGAACCACCTGTTCTTCAAAAGCCACTTGCGGGTCTTGGAAAGAACTTCGTCGTCAGGGTCAAAGCCGCACAGCCGCAGGGCGAAATAGCACTCGAAAGTCGTGTTTATGTCGCCGTGTTCGGAGCCGTAGTAGACGTCCCAGCTGCCGTCTTCGCGCTGCCTGTCCAATATGTATTGTATTACCTTCTCCTTCTTGGGGTCGTCGAAGTCTATAAAATACATGGCCATCAGCCACTGGGCCTCCATACAGCAGTTGGTCTCAAGCGGCCCGCACCACATGCCGTCCTCGTCCTGCCGGATTCTAATCCAATCGATCGCCTTATTCAGGCAGCTGCGGAGGTTTTTTTTTAATTCCTTTTCCTGCAACGCATTTTGATGGTCGTTCTGCATAGGGCAAATAATATTCTTATAATACAGCAATTATGCCAACAATTTTCAAAAATAGGAAAAACATGTCAAGGCGAAAGCTTCGCGCCGCCAATCCCGCCTTCCGGCAGCCCTCCGAATGAATTGGCGCGGCCGCCGGAGCCGCGCGCCGAATCGGCCCGTTCCGAAGCCGCCCGCAAGACGCCGCGCGCCGGGAAGCGGCCGATTCAAAAGGGGAAGCATATCGCCCGTCCCGGCGGGCTATTTTGGGCGGGCTATTTTACTTCGCTCAGCAGGATTACGCTGCTGTCGCAAAACTTTTCGCACGGGGGAACCGCCGCGCCAGCGGCGAGTTCGCGGCCGGTAAACGTCTTTCCGTGCGCCTGCATTTTTGAAACCGCGCCGGCGGGCAGGGAAATCTCCTCGACTCTATATTTCTTTTCGGCGTCCAACCCGTCGATTTTAAGCGGGGCGCGCCCGCCGTCCGCCAGCTGGTAGGCAAACACTATCGCAGCGGATTTGTCCGGCAGGACGTGCGCGACTGCCGAACGCGCGCCGGCGTAGGGCGATTCCAGCCTGTACAAGTCGGCGCGGGAGGTCAGCGGGCGCACGGTATTTTTGTACAATTGCACGGCGTCGCGCAAGGCCTCCATATCGGCGGCGGAAAGCTTCGACAAATCCATGTCTATCCCAAAGGCGCAACCGAGCGCGACATTTATCGCAAAGCGCAGCGGGCGCCGCCCCATATTCGTCACATGGGCGGATATCGCGTTGGAGGGATACCCGTAGGAATAGCCCCACTGAATTCTCACCCGGTGGACGGGATCGGTGTTGTCGCTTGCCCAAAACGAAGTGAAATTCGCCAGCGACGCGTAATCCACGCGCCCGCCGCCGCCGGCGCACAACATCGCCCCGACCTTCGGGAACTCCGAAGCGAACCTGCGCATCATCGCCAAGAGGTTGTTGTTGTAGTCGACCGTCAGATTGGTCTGCTTCCGGGCGGGCAGATAGAGCGACCCCGGCTGGTTGACATGCCGATTCGCGTCCCACTTGACGTAACAAATGGGATTCGGCCGCAAAATC
Source organism: uncultured Opitutales bacterium (assembly GCA_944389575.1). GTDB lineage: Bacteria > Verrucomicrobiota > Verrucomicrobiia > Opitutales > Intestinicryptomonadaceae > Merdousia. Next base: position 11,912 of record CALXMX010000078.1, on the reverse strand, counting down.
TTTTCAAAAACGCCCCACTCAAAATCGCGAACCTGCGGGCGGGTGTTGTCCAAAATCATCTGGAATCGGCTGGGAATTATCTCGCGGCGCGGAACGGTAATGACCCAATCGGGATGCTCTTCGTACAGCTGGCTGCGCGGGTTGACCATCTCGGGCTCGAGCCATATTCCAAACCCGAACCCCCTGTCGGCGGCCTGGCGGCAGAGCCTCCCAAGCCCGTTTGGAAGCTTCGCCTTCGAGACTTCCCAATCGCCGAGCCCGCTCTTGTCGCTATTGCGCGCATGCCGGTTGCCGAACCAGCCGTCGTCCAGCAAAAACACGTCTATTCCAAGGGGCTTTGCCAAGTCGAAAATCCTGTCGAGCTTAGCCTCGTCGAAATTGAAGTAGGTCGCCTCCCAGTTGTTCAGAAGGACGGGGCGCGGGGCCTGCGCGTCGCGCATTCCGTACAGGCGCCCCCACGCGTGGAGATTGCGGCTGGCCCTTCCCGTTCCGGCGGAGGAGCACGCGTAAAGCATCTTCGGAGTTTCGAGGCTTTCGCCGCTGTCCAAGACATACTGCGCCCCGAAATGGTTTATCCCGTTGACTGTCCGCAGGCGCTGCTGAACGACGAAATCAAACGTAAAGTTGAAGGCTCCCGGCCACATGAGGGTCGCTATGAAAACCGTGCCGGAATTTTCCCGGGCCGGCCCGCCAAGCGACAAAATGTACATCGGATTCCTGCACTTGTGCGCGCGAACCCCCATCTTTGAGTCCAAGACCTTGACCCCGCGGGTGAGTTTCTCCTCCGACATGTTCATCTCGTTCGCCCAACCGCCGTGAAACTGAGTGAGCCAATTTTCCTTTTCGCAAAAAAGCGGCGAGGCCGAGGCGTACCGGTAAAGCGTGACGGGACCCTCCTCGGCGTTGGAGATTTTCGTCCACATCTGGAATATGTCGAGCTCCGGAAAGGCCTTGACGAACAGCTCGACTTTCGTGTCGTACACGGCGTCCTTCATGGAAAATGCGACAAGCTCGTTTCCGTCGGAATCCGTCGAGCGGTCAACCTTTTCAACCACAAGCTGCGTGGAGACGTTTCCGTCGGCGTGGGTAATCTGAATGGCGGGCTCGTCCAAATATCCGTTGCCGTAGGCCGGGTAGAAGTCGAACTCGCGCGTCTTTGCGGAGTTTTCGGACACCGGGGGAAATTTCGCCTCCCGCGGCCCAAATCCCTTTTGGAGGAGCGAGCCGAATTCGTCCACGACAAGCTCCAACTTAAAATTGCGCGTATTTACCGCAATCTCGGACGGCGGCGTTCCCGCGGACAAAGCGGGCGAAACGGCCGCAAAAAGCGCAGCAAGGCACGCGCAGGCAATTCTCTTAAGTTTCATATCGGCCCGAACTTCGCACATCTGCGCCGGTTTTGCAATTCATATTCCGATTTCGGTGTTTTTTGATTGAAAAAAAAATGACTCATTTTACGAATTCCATGCGGAGGAATACGATATATGAAGAATTCAGATTTCGTGAGAGTGGGCAGGAGAAGCTTTCTCAAGCATGCGGCCATGGCTGCGGGAGGATACGCGCTCTGCGTCAGCATTCCGAATAAAGCTCGGGCGCGCGACGCGGCGTTTTCGCCGAACGCAAAACGCCTTCAGGCCGCCCAACAAAGCCCGTCGACGTTCAGCATGGACGCGGAGCCGCTGATGGAAAAGCTGGCTATAGAATGCGATGTGTGCGTCGTGGGGGGCGGGCTGTCGGGAGTATGCGCGGCGATTGCGGCGGCCAGGGGTGGCGCAAAGACGGTGTTGGCTCAAAACCGCTCGCGGCTCGGCGGCAATTCCAGCTCGGAAATACGCATTCACCCGCTGGGAATATCGCCGGGGCGCGAGGGATTTCGAGAGGGCGGAATACTCGAAGAGCTGAAGCTTGAAAACGCCGTCCGCAATCCGCAGCGCTCGTGGGAGATGTGGGACTTGCTGCTCTACGAAAAATGCGTCGCCGAGCCGAATCTCACGCTGATGCTCGACACTTCCGCATACCTTGCCGACACCGAAAACGGCAGGGTGAAATCCGCGTATCTGCGCTGCGACCTTACGCAAAAAATATTTAAAGTCGACGCAAAGTACTTCGTCGACGCCACGGGCGACGCCGTTCTCGCGCGGCTGTCGGGCTGCTCCGTAATGTTCGGGCGCGAAAGCTCAAAAAAATTCGGCGAACCGCTGGCCGACATGTACGAAGAGGGCGGCCTGCTGTGCTCGTCAATCCTCTTCAACGCCGTAAAGCACGACCGCCCCATGCCCTTTAAGGCGCCCGACTGGGCCATAAAGGTCACCGACGAAGACATGCGCTGGCGCAACCCCACGCACGACGGATTCGCCTACGGATACTGGTTCATATCATACGGCGGCCTCTTCGACACCGTAAAGGACAACGAGGCCATACGCCATGAAAACCTCTCCATCGTCCTCGGGGTGTGGGACTACATTAAAAATTCCGGCAAGTATCCCGAATCCGCAAACTACGCGATGTCGTTCGTGGGAATGATTCCCGGCAAGCGCGACTCATACCGCATAGTCGGCGAACACCTGTTGACGCAAATGGATCTGGAGGGCGATTGGGCTAAGCGCCGCGACCAAATCGCCGTGTGCGGCTGGAAAATGGAGGACCAACCCTCCACAGGATTCTTTGAGAAAAAGAAAAAGCCCGCCGTGCACGCCGGAAAAATATCCGTTTACAACGTTCCGCTGGCAAGCTACATCGCCAAGGACGCCGACAATCTCTTAATGGCCGGCCGCCACATCAGCTGCAGCCACTTGGCGATGACGAGCGTTCGCATAATAAACACCTGCGCGGTGGGCGGGGAGGCCGTCGGGACTTGCGCGGCAAAATGCGTGCGCGAAAACGCGGATCTAAAGAAACTGTGCGCGGACGAAAAGAAAGTCGGCGAGCTCCAGCAGGAGTTGCTCAAAAACGGAAACGTAATAGTCGGCATAAAGTGCGATAACCCGGACGACCTCGCGGCAAAGGCGCGGGTGTCGGCCTCTGACGAGCTTCCGGAGGCCCCCGCCAAAAACCTCAAGAGCGGCTTCGCGTACGACCTCCGCGGAAAGACCGACAACCGCTGGCAGGCCGACATATCGAAAAAACCCTCCGCGCGCTTTGAATGGGATTCCCCGGCGGAATTGTCGCAAGTCTTTGTCAACCTCGATGCGGGCAATAGGCTGGTCACCATGTCGATTGCGAAATTCGCCGCCTCCATACCGGAAATGTGGGAGCCGCAAAAAGAACTCCTGCGGGACTTCGACCTCGCGGCGGAACTGCCCGACGGAACCCGGAAAACCCTCGCGCAAGTGCGCGGCAACTATCAAAAGTTGGTGAAAATCTCCTTCCCGAAGGAGCGCGTCAAGGCGATAGAGCTAAAGTGCCTTGCCACAAACGGCTCGCCTAAAGCTTCGGTGTTCCAAGTGCAGGCGTTCGCATAGTTTGCCCCCGCGCGCCAAAAGGCGCAAGGGGCGCGCAAACCGGACGCGCGCGGAACAAGCGCCGCCAAAGTTTCCGCAATCGGCCCGAGTTTCCGAATCGCTCTCAATCTTAACCATATCTAACCGCTCTCTCCTCGAGCGCGTTCAAGCTCCGCCCTTCCCCGCCCTTGCCGCCCGCAAGCGGCGCGAACGCGGCGGGCGGACAAAGAGGCTTATACTGCCATGAAAAAATCCACATTGCAATCGATAGTGGCGGCGGCCGGATTCGCGCTGTGCGCACAGCCGTCGTTCGGACAGTCGGCGGCGCTGCAAGATACGGGCGCAAAGCTGGAAGACTCGGGGGGAGCGATTGTCGTTCCCGTCAATCCGGAAAAAGTGTCCGGCGTTGGAATATTCTCCCGAAACTACATTTTCAAGCAGGTGCCGCTTTACTCCGACGCCGAAACGCTCGCCGCGCTGAAACGCCCCGTTCCGGACTCGATAAACTGCAAGCTCTTTTACATCGCCTCAAAATCCGAGCCCCACGAATGGCGATGCGAATCCGCGGGAGAGATATGCGCCGCAATTCCGGCGTCCGACGCGGACGGAATAGGATTCCTCCAAAATTTGGGATTTTCAAGAAAGCCGGATTTCAACCTAAGCGGCGGAGAGACGCTCGCCCTGCTTTCCAAACGCGTAAAAAAAGGGGAAAAATTCTCCACTCCCCCCGGAGCCGTCGTCGCGGGCTTTTCCGCGCGCAAAAATCCGGCGGAATCCCCGGGGGAGCTTCTTTACAACTCCATTCGCCTGCCGAAAAAATGGCCGCCGGACTTCTCCTTCAAGTCGGCCGAGCCCGTAAAAATCCCCTATCTTGAAAAGCCGCCTAAGACAATCCGCATTGATGTCGGCAGACAGCTGTTTGTCGACGACTTTCTCATCGAAAAGACGAGCGGAATCAAGCGGGAATTCCACTATCCGCAAAAGTACGAAGGCAATCCCATTTTAAAGCCCGAAACCGACCTTGAAAAACGCCCAAATCCCGTGGCGGCGCCCCTGAGCGGCTCGATACTGTGGAATCCGGACAAGCAGATTTTCGAGATGTGGTACGAGGCCGGGCACCTGACAAATCTGGCTTACGCATACAGCAAAGACGGCCTAAAATGGGAGCGGCCCGTTCTGAAAGGCGGAACGAACAAAATTATCGACCGCAGTCCGGACTCGTGGACGGTGGTGCGCGACTGGCGCGAAACGGATCCCTCCAAAAAATTTAAAATGTTTCTAAGGGGCCCCGATTATAAGCGCGAATTTCGCGCGGAAGCCTACGTGTCCGCCGACGGCGTAAACTGGCAGTTCGCGGGATTCGGCGGATATTGCGGCGACAGGAGCACCATGATTTACAATCCGTTCCGGGACAAGTGGATATATTCCCTGCGCTGGGGCGGCATAGGCGGGCGCATCCGCGCCTATCTGGAAACGGACGACTTTCTCGAAGGCATGAAATGGGCGCCTACCGATCCCGTCGCGTGGGCGCGCGCGGACAGGCTGGACAAACACGACGACGGCGAATTTATCAGAAACAACGAGCTGTACAATCTCGACGCCGCAGCCTACGAAAGCATAATGCTCGGCTTTTTCCAGATTATGTACGGCGAGCAAAACGACGTTTACGCCGACCGCGGCGAACCCAAGTGTACGGGGCTTAACTTCGCGTATAGCCGGGACGGATTCCACTGGCACCGCCCCGACAGAACGCTGGCCATAAACTGCACGCGCAAGGAAACTTGGGACAAGGGATACGTACAGTCCATAAGCAACATCTGCCTCGTCATGGGCGACAAGCTCTACATCTACTACACCGGTTTTGCCGGAGACAAGAACAAGGCTAAGGACAAGCTGCCCAAAGGCGTCAGGCCTACGGGAATCTACTCAAACGGGGCCACGGGGGTTGCCTTTTTGAGGCGCGACGGCTTCGCGTCTCTCAATTCGGAGGGCGAAAACGGCGGGGAAATCCTGACCCGCCCGCTCGTATTTTCCGGAAAATATCTGTTCGTAAACGCCGACGCGCCGAACGGTAGCGTCAAGGCCGAACTGCGCGACGCCGAAGGAAACCCGATAGAGCCGTTCACATTTGAAAATTGCGAAGGCGTATCGGCAGACTCGACCATCGCAAAAATGAAGTGGCGCGGAGCCGGCGCAGATTCGAGCTTGGCGAAACTGGCCAATATCCCGACGCGCATTGCATTTAAAATATCCGGCGGTAAACTGTATTCGTTCTGGGTCAGCCGCGACGAATCGGGGCGCAGCGACGGATACGTCGCCGGCGGAGGCTTCGGCTTTACCTGCGATATCGACACAATAGGAATAAAATCGATAGAAGCCGCAAAACAGGCCGAACAGGCAAAATAATTCCGCCCCCCGCGCCGCAGGCAATATGCCTTGCTTGCATCGCACGGCGCAAGGCTTGCGCGCCCGGCAGGGTTAACTGCGCAATTCATTCGCCTTATTTTGCAAAGGCCCGGCGGCCTTTTGGCAAAAACGCTAAAATTGAGCCGCATAAATTGCGGGAAAACGAACGTTCCTAAAGTCGCGGCCATAAGGCCTTAAGCCGGCGTCGGCTCCTTTTTCGCAGAACAACTGCGCATGAAGGCGATTGCAAAATTTTTTCCAAAAGGCGCAAGCGCGAACGCTCCGCGCTTCTTGCCGCATTTGGCAAAGCGCGCCTGGCGCCGGCTCGGCAATTCAAATTGCCAAAGATCCGGATTCCGCAAAAACGCCTAAAGCCGGCGCGCGCTTTTTTCAATCGGCCGTCCGCCCGCCCCGGAAGCCCCGAAAAACAAAAAAAACGCCGCAAAAATGCGGCGTTTTCGCAAAAAACATCTGCGCTTAGGCTCTTAGAATCCCTGCGCAAGCATTGCCGCGGCGACCTTCTTGAAGCCCGCAATATTGGCGCCGTTGACATAGTTGCCGGGCGTTCCGAACTCCGCCGCCGCGTCGAGGGCATTCTTGTGAATGCTGCGCATAATCGAGTGGAGTTTCTCGTCAACCTCTTCGCGCGTCCAGCTGAGGCGAATGGCGTTCTGGGACATTTCCAAACCGGAAGTCGCCACGCCGCCGGCGTTGGAGGCTTTGCCGGGAGCGTAGAGAATCTTCGCGCCCTGATAAACCTCGATGGCCTCGGGAGTCGAGGGCATGTTTGCGCCTTCGGAAACAAGCATGCAACCGTTTTCCAGCAGAGCCTTGGCGTCGCTTCCGTCGATTTCGTTCTGCGTGGCGGACGGCAGGGCGGCGTCGGCCTTCACCAAGCCCCACGGCTTCTTGCCTTCGTAGTACTTCACGGAGGAATACTTCTTGGCGTATTCGGAAATTCTGCCGCGCTTGTTGTTTTTGAGATCCATCACAAAGTTCAGCTTTTCGGCGTCAAAGCCGTCCGGGTCGATCACCGTTCCGTTGGAGTCGGACATCGAGAGAACCTTCGCGCCGAGCGAAATCAATTTTTCGACCGTGTATTGAGCCACATTTCCCGAACCGGAAACCAAGACCCTCTTTCCGTCGAAACTGTCGCCCTTCGTGGCGAGCATTTCCTGCGCAAAATAGACGTTTCCGTATCCGGTCGCCTCCGGGCGGATAAGGCTGCCGCCCCATTCGAGGCCCTTGCCGGTCAAAACGCTGTCGTAGGAATTTCTGCAACGCTTGTACTGGCCGAACAGATAGCCTATTTCGCGGCCGCCCACGCCGATATCCCCGGCCGGAACGTCCGTATTCGGGCCGATGTGGCGGTAGAGCTCGCGCATGAAGGCGTTGCAGAAGTTGCGCACTTCGTTGTCGCTCTTGCCCTTCGGGTCGAAATTGGAGCCGCCCTTGCCACCGCCCATCGGGAGGGTCGTGAGCGAATTTTTGAACACCTGTTCAAACCCGAGGAACTTCAGTATGCTCAAATTGACGCTGGGGTGAAAGCGCAAGCCGCCCTTGTACGGGCCGATCGCGCTGTTGAACTGGACGCGATAGCCCTGGTTTACGTGTATTTCGCCCTTGTCGTCCGCCCACGGAACCTGGAAGAGAATCACGCGCTCCGGAACGACCATTCTCTCGAGAATCTTGTTCTTTTCGTATTCCGGATTGGAATCAAGAACTACCGAAAGCGAGGAAAGCACCTCTTCGGCAGCCTGAAGAAACTCCTTTTCCCAGGGTTGCTTCGCCCTGAGGTCTTCCATTACTCTTGCGACATATTTGTTCATTAATTGTCCTTTTGATTGATTGGTTGAATAAAAACCCTTTCATCTTCCGCGCGTGAGAATTGCGCGTCAAGAAATTTGCCCCGATTTTTTCAAAATATTACATTTTTGTACACTTTACGGAAATATTTTTCCGAAATAGGCTCCGGTAAACGGCGGCGGCCTGCGCGGTAAAACGGCGGCGCGCGGAAACTGCAAGCACTTTGCAAATCGCCCAAATACGGCGGCGAAAGACGCATGCGGGGCAAAGAACGCGGCGCTTGCCGGCAGGCAAACGCCGGCAACGCCGGCTAAGGCCGCTTAACCCTTCTCATACCTTTTTGCCAAGGCGTTATCGGCAGTCCAAACCGCGCGCCTTGAGGCGTTCCAAAAATACGGAATCGGCGGAGGAATCGCAGATAAACCTGTCAATTTCCTCCATTCCTATAAAGAAGCGCGAACTGCGGACTCCGAATTTCGAGGAATCGCAAAGCAATATTTTTTCCGAGCACAGAGGAAGGGCGTTTTCCTTAAATTCCGCGTGGAACTCCACGGCCTCGCTGGCCCCGCGTTCCGGGTCAACTCCGTTGCAGGAAAAGAACGCCCTGTCTATGGCGAAGCGGCGCATGGAAGTCCAAGCGACAACCCCGCCGAAACTGCGGCTCACCCTGTCAAACACTCCGCCGGTGAGAATCAGACGCATGGACGTCTTGGACATCAGAGGGGCGACGCAATCGTAGGAATTTGTGATGACGGTCAGGTCGAAATCCGGCAGTATCTCGGCAAGTGCGAGAACGGTCGAGCTTGCGTCGAAAAATATCGTCTGGCCGGGCTTAATAAACTCCAGCGCCTTCTTTGCAATTTCCAATTTAGCCGCGCGATTTTCCCGGAGCCGCCGCTGGAGGGGCAGATCCTCCGCGCGCCTCTCTATGCGGACGGCACCGCCGTGAGTGCGCAACAGCTTGCCCTCGGCGTCGAGATGCTCGAGATCCCGCCTGATAGTTTCGTCCGTCACTTCAAAATGCTTGGCCAGCTCAATGGTCCTGAGACTCTGCTGTGTCTTAAGCATTTCCAATATCACACGGTGTCTATGTCTTGCTAACATACCCAATTACTTTCAGCTTGCATGCGCCGCGTCAAGAATAATTGACTCAATTTTTTTGAATCGCCCTTATGTCGAAGTGGGATATTGTTTTTCCAGCAAAGCGCGGATCCGCAAAAAATTCCTCCAGATTAAAAACGGCATCGGGGAAAATTCCCCTTGCGGCAAGTTCGGGTTCGAGGTCACCTCCCTTATAGTATATTACTCCGTTGGAGAGATTTCCCGCATTGCCCCCGCGCAGGCGCCCCCTGACAAAATCAAAAAATTTCGGAAGGTTGCAGACCGAACGCCCCGTCGCGTAATCGTATAAAACCTTGCGCTCCTCTATGCGCGCATGAAAGACGCGCGCGTTGCCAAGTCCCAATTTATCAACTATATTTGCAACCTGAAACGTCTTTTTCCCCACGCCGTCATACAGATCTATCTTAGCCTTGGGGTAGAGTATGGCAAACACTATTCCCGGAAGGCCGCCGCCGGTTCCGACATCGGCTATCAAGGCGCCGTCGCGCGGCGAGAAAAACTCCGACACCGCCGCGCAAAAAGCGATGTGGCGGTACTCCAAATCGTCAGTATCCCGCCGCGACAAAAGGTTTACCCGCATATTGGCCTCGCGCAAAAGGCGCCCGTAAGCCAAGAACTTTTCGCGGATTTCCGGCGTAATTTTGGAGAGCCTTGCAAAAGGGTCCTGCATTGCAAAACAATCCGAAGAACCCTAAAAAATCTCCTCCGGGCGGAAGAAGCGCGCTATTTCTATCTTTGCATTTTCGGCGGAATCAGAGGCGTGGGCGATATTCTCGCGCGTATTTTCCCCGAAGTCTCCGCGCACCGTACCGGCGGGGGCCTCCTCGGAATTGGTGGGGCCCAACAGCTTGCGTATTTTTGCAACGGCTCCGACGCCCTCGAATACGCACAAAACCACGCTGCGGCGGCTCATGAAGGCGACCAGCGGCGGATAATAGGGCTTGCCGACTATGTGCGCGTAGTGCTCGGAAAGTATCTTTTCGTCAAGCTTCGCCATTTTGCAGGCCACAAGTTCCATTCCGGCATTTTGAATCCGCCTGAGGACTTCGGGCATAAGGCGTTTTTCAAGGCAATCCGGCTTTAATATGACAAAGGTTTTCTCTTTCATAGCTATTAATGCGCTTCAGACTTGCCCATTCCCGATTCCTGTTCAACAAAAAAATCGCGCGCGCATATCGAACTTTCCGCGCAACGCAAAAGCGAATGCCGCCGCAGTCAAAACGATTTGTCCGCGCCGAAGTAAAATCCGCCTGCGGCGCCGAAAATGGCACATGCAAATTGAAAACCAAGCGAATTGCGAAACAAAAAAGCTCGACGTCTCGCACGCCCGCACACTGCACGCCCGCATACCCGCACGCTCCGATTGCAATTTAAAAAAACGCCCGCCGCCGCATTCAGGCCGACCGCCATGCCCCCACCTAAAATCAACCGCAAGGCCGCCTTTTATCAACCGCAATGCCACCTTTTAAAAAAATATGTTCCTCTTCAAACTCCGGCGCAACTCTCGGCGCAAAAATAAAAACGGCGCCGTTGCAACCGAAAAACGGCGCACACGGCCTTCCGTTTCAACGCAGTTTCCGCCTGAAACTGCACCCGGAGATTCCGCGCCACTTTCCAAAAAGCTAAACCCCGCAGCGCGCTGACGCCGAGACGCCGAAATAATCCAAATATCGGCGCAGAAATAAAAAATCAGCCAGACGCCCCGCGCGCCGCACACCGCCGATACCCGAAAGCCGGCGCCCGAAAATCGAAAATCAAAACCGAACCGACCGCCCGAGCGCCTAAAGCAACGTTCGAGAGCCAAACCGCTAAAGCGCCAATGGGCATTGGACATTGCCCGACACGGAAAATTCCCTGTCGCAGCCGCCGATATTGCGCAGCATTTCCGCCGTGAAGCCGTTGAAAAAGGCGTTCGACGTCAGCGCGCAGAACGAACAGTCCCTCGCCACGATTCCAAAGAGCGGGGAATACGGGCCTTTCCCGGAGGCGTCGCGCCCCGCCATCGCGCTGTTGGAGCTAAACGCGACGCCGCGGCAACCCGTCATCAGCACGTGGCAGCTAGCCTCCTGCGGGCGGTCCTTTGAATCGACTTTCCCATTCGCGCGAAAGACGTTTGAAACGACAGTCGAATTTGAAACTGCGCGCATCGTCAGCCCGGGGCCGAGATTGCGGTCGAAGGAATTGCCCGTTATGTTCCAAGCGACGCCTTCGGCAAGTTCAAGCCCGTATCGCCCGTTTGAATCCACCCTGTTTGCGCTGAACACGACCTCCGAGCCGGAGTCGCGGCAGACGAAGCCGCCGCCGGCGTTTGCCGAAAATCGGTTGCCCAAAACAAGCCCGTCCCTTCCCGTCAGAGCCGCGCCGGCTCCGGCGTTGTCGGCGAACAAGTTGCCGCGCAGGACGAACAGCCGCGCATTCAAAAGCCTCACCGCGTCGCCTTGAAAGCCGGTGATTTTGCAGTTCTCGACCGTCGCGCAATCCTCTTGCGGGCCGAATCCGGAGGCGTTGTTGAGAAAAATCGCCGACGCGCTTCCGGACGCCGCCCCCTGAAAACACAACCCGCAAACGCGCGCGCCGAACGCGCCGGTTATGTCCAAAAGCGAATCCGCCGCCGGATTTTCCAGCCTCAAAACCGCGCCGGCAACGCCGCGGTATCCCCACTGGGGCTCCGCTGCGAGCATGGAGTTTGCGCGAGCCTTCAAGCCGGAACACAAATACGTTCCAGACGGGAAATACGCTGTGCCCTTCGCCTCTCCGGCCGCGTCCAACGCCTTTTGAATCGCCGCGGTGTCGGAGGTTTTTCCGTTGCCCTTGGCGCCGAAATCAAGCACGTTGAACACCGCCCGCCCCGCTAAGGGCGAATCTTTTGGAGCCGCCGAAGCGGACGCCGGCAACGCCGCCGTTGCGCCGGCGGCGGAAATCAATCCGAGATTTTTTAAAAAATTTCTCTTGTCCATTATCGCCGCATTTTTCGTTTGAAAGCGCGCCGAACGCGCCGTTTTAATGCAGAAGGTTAAAATCGCCGTTTTAAAACGCAACTAATTTTAAATACGTCAAATCAAAGCCGAGAATTAAGCAAAAACAAAAGCCCGCGACCTTGCAAAGCGCAATCGCCCCGCGGACGCAAGAGGTCTAAAA
>CALXMX010000077.1 GCA_944389575.1 uncultured Opitutales bacterium | reverse complement strand
GACTCCGGGCTCGCCAAAGTCGCGCGGTTCGACGCCGCGCGCGCCGTCAACACCCGTCTCGTCGAGCGCATAAGCCTTGCCAGCGCGACGCAGCGGGCCGGGCGCGCGGGAAGAACGGCTCCAGGCGTTGCCTCAAGGCTCTGGCGCAAGAGCGACGAACAGTACTTTGAACGCTCGACGCCGCCGGAAATACGCCGCTTGGATCCGTCGCAAATACTATTGTGGCTGAAGTCGGCGGGGCTCGAATTTGGGAGTTTGGACTTGTTTGAGGCTCCGCCCGCCGAGTCGCTCGCCCGCGCGGAGAAGTCTCTGCGGGATTTGGGCGCGCTGGACGCCTCCGCAAAAATCACCCCGACGGGAAGAAAAATGGCCGCCTTCCCCGCCCAGCCGCGCCTCGCGCGCCTAATAATGGAGGCCGCGCGGCGCGACTGCCTCGACGACGCATGCCTTCTTGCCGCAGCCCTCGACGGCGGGAAAATCAAGCTGCCCCTCGACGACGCCTTTGCGCGGGCGCGGAGGGACGCCCTCACCGCCGACGCCTCAAGCGAAGCCGAAGAGCTCATATCGCTGTGCCGCGCCGCGCGCGAAAACTCCTTCAGGGAGGACTTCTGCCGGGAGTACGCAATCCATTCGTCCAACGCCAGGCGCGCCTGCGCGGCGGCGGCCGAGCTTGTGCGGATAGCGAAAAAATCCGCCGGAAGCCCTCCGCCGAACGCAGCCGAGGCGGGAGAGCCCCGCGGAGAGCGCCTTGCAAAATGCGTCCTAGCGGCCTTCAGCGACCGCCTGTGCGCCCGCCTGAACGCGGGAACTTTCGCGTGCCGGGTCGTCGGCGGGAGGCGCGGGGAAATACGCAAACAGTCCCGCCCCTGGGCGAGCGACCTGTTTGTCGCGCTCGAGCTGGCCGAACAGGAGACGGCCAACGGCGCAAGCATTCTGGCCTCAATGACGCTCCCCGTGCGCCCCGACCAAATCCGCGAACTTTTCCCCGAAGAATTTTCCGACTCGACCTCCACATTCTTCGACGAATCTCAAAAGAGGGTTGTCTGCAAGCGCATCGTCTCTTTCCGCGATTTGCCGCTATTGGAGGAGTCCGGCGGCGCGCCGGATCCGGCTGAGTGCGCAAAAATATTTTGCGCCGAAATTCTCGCCGGGCGAATACGCCTGAAAAATTTTGACGACGAGGCAAAATATTTTATAGACCGCGTAAACTTCGCCGCCGAATGCGCCCCCGACTCCGGCATAAAGCCGATAGACGAACGCGCGCTCGCGGAAATTTTTGAACAGATGTGCTACGGCCTCGCGTCGCATTCCGACGTGAAAAACGCCGACGTGCACCGCGCCCTGCGCGACTGGCTCTCCCCGCACCAACTTGGAATGCTGGACTTTCTCGTACCCGAATTTGCAAAGATTCCGAACAGGCGGCGCCCCGTAAGAATCCGCTATGAGCTTCCTTCAAAGCGCGCCGTGGTGTCCTCCATGTTCAAGGATTTTTACGGCTTCGACCCCTCCGGAATACGGATATGCGACGGCGCAATCCAGCCCACCTTTGAAATACTCGCCCCCAATTCCAGGCCCATTCAGACCACGCAAAACTTGCGGGAGTTTTTCCAAACCTCGTGGATAGACATAAAGAAGCAGCTGCGCGCCCGCTATCCAAAACACTTCAAAGACGAACCGCGCCAGTAGGCGCGCTGGCGTGGGCTCAATTCCAGCCGCGGGCGCAAGGGCGCAAATTCCCAAGGGGAATATGTTGCGCCTTTAAGCATGTTGGCGCATTGCGCAAATACGAAAAATGCAGGCGGCGGATAAGGCAAACGCGGTCGCAAATTTCATGTAAAATTCGCGGCAGGTCGCAAAAGATAAATGGGCAGGCCGAGATTTGCAAAGGCTGTAAAAGCCCATTTGAAAAAGCCGCCCGAACTTGCGCGGCAAAAGGCTGAATGCGCTTTCAATCCCTTTCCGCAAGGCAATCTTCGCGGGCGGGCGGCGGACAGCTCGCGGGCGGATAACTCGCGGCTCGCAAAATCCGCTTTCCGCAAGAGGGAGATTTACTCTTGCAAAGCGACATTTGCAACCGCGTAAAACTGCGGGCGGGAAAATATATTTTTTGTTCCAGATCAGAAAAAATTAATCTCTTTAGATAGAATCAAAAAATATTCGCACCCGAATAAGACGACCCGGCTTTTCACATTAACTCTTTGCACAATTTTTACGACGCCAGCACAACGGAAACTTTCACGCCCCGAAAGCCGCCGAAAGGTACGGCGGGTAGCGGCGGGCGGCTCGCAACTCGCGGCTGGTAGTTCGCAGCTCGCAAAACCCGCTTTGTGCAGGAGGGAGATTTACTCTTGCAAAGCGGCATTCATAGCCGCGCAAAACTGCGGGCGGAGAAACAAAAAACGGCGCCCAATTAGAGCGCCGTTTTCAAGTTTAATAAATTAGGAATTTTTTTCCTCGCCGCCGGACCGCGAAACTTCGGGAGGCTGCCGCCTGCCCTCCTGCTGCTGATTCTCTATTTCGGGAGGAGTCATATAGTAATTCTGGTAATTCTTGTCGTAATAATTGATGCTGTACCCAGATATGGCTCCGGTGTTCACCATGTTCATTACCGCGCCCAAAACAGGCACGTTGGACTCCATCATGCGGCGCACGCAGCGGCGAACCACTTTGCGCTTGGCAGTGTTGAACTTTATGACGTACAACACGCCGTCCACTTCGGGAAGAAGCGATATTGCGTCGCTGACGGCCCCTATCGGCGGCGAGTCTATAAACACTTTGTCGTACTTTTCCCGGAAGCTCTCTATCATCGAAACGAACTCCTCGCTGTTGAGCATCTGCGACGGATTCTTCGCGCGGCGCTCGCAAACGAGCACGTCCAAGTTCTGGAAGTAGTCCTTTATAATCACGTCGTCGAGCGAATCGCCCTCCTCAATGTAGGAAACAAGCCCTTTTGAGGCCGAAATTCCCAACACTTTAGCAAGCGCGGGCAGGCGGAGGTCGGCGTCTATTATGATGCACTTTTCCCCGTTGAGCGCGCAGGTAAACGCCAGATTGGAAATCACGAAGGACTTGCCCTCGGACGGCGTAGTGGACGTCGCCAATATGACCTTTGCGTCCTTGCTGACGTTGTTTATTTTCAACGTGGAGTAGAGCGTGCGGAAGGCCTCCGTGCTTGCGCGGTCGGCGTTCGAGGCGGCCACCTGCGCCTTTTCCGCGGAACTGAGCCGCTTTATCCTCGGGATTACTCCGAGCAGCGGCAGCCCTATGACGGTCTCTACGTCGTATGCGCTCTTTGCGCGGTCGTCGAGGAAGGCCACCACAAACGCCATGGCTATTCCGCCGAACAGCGCGAGTATGAACCCGCCGACAAAATTGAGTATGTAGTTCGGGCTGGAGGGCAGCGGGGAAATTCCCGCCTTGTCGATTACCATGGCGTTATCCGTTATCAGGCTGACCTGCGCCAGCCGGACGTTCATAGCCGCGATAAATTCGGCGTGCATGCCCTCGGCCACCTTGCGCTCGCGCTCCAGAGCCTTGTAAACTATCGCCTTCCTGCCGAGCTGGAGAATCTCCTCGCGCTTCTTGTTCAGGCGCTGCTGCGACATCTCGTAATTGTTCTTCATCGTGAGATAGGTCGACCTCACCTTCTCGTACGCCGAATCCAGCGCGGCCGCAAGCTCCTTGTCAACCTGGTCGAGGGCCTTGCGCGCCTCTATCATGCGCGGATGCTTTTCCTTGTAGCGCTTCTCCAGCGTGGAAACGGAAACCTGGTACTGCGACCTGTCGGAAACCAACTTGGAAATTATCGGCAAATCCGCAATGAACGGCAGCGTGCACAAATCCCGGCCGTCGCGCTTGTACTCCTGCAGCAAAGACCACTGGATTGCCGCCGCATCGTACGTGCGCTTGTCGGTGGTCAGAATGGTGTTCATCTCCTGAAGCTCGCGACGGTCGACGTCGTCCATTTGATCCAGGCTTATGGCGCCGTTCTTTTCGCGGTATTCGACCAAGCGCCTGTCAAGCTCCTTCACCTTCGTCTCCTGCTGGGCCACCTTGGTGCGCAGTTCCTCTATGCTGTCAAGAAGGGCCTGGACGCGCGTCATTCTGGTGTAGGTGATATACTCGTTGACAAAGAGGTCCGCAATGCGGGCGGCCATCTCCGCGTTCGGGTGCGTATACGTGACACGAATCATGAGCGACATTCTCTCCGGAATGACCCTCCTGTTCATCTGCAAAATTTCCTCCTCCGTCTTGCGCGGGCCGAAGGTAAACATATCCTTGTACGGCGCCATGAGCTTGCGCAAATCGTCCTCCTTCAAGCGGGAGCGCACGGCGCGGATAACCTCGTTGCTCTCGAGTATCTTGACCTGCGTGTTGAAGTCCTCTACCGACAAAACCTTGTCGTTCCTCGTCCTGTCGGAAGAGCCCGGCCCATCGATGGGCGCGGCCGCTTCGCGGAATATCAAAACCGACGAAGCCGAAGTGTAGAGCGGCGTAATCCTCAAGGTATAAAGCGCGATGCCCGAAAAAATGACTATGAACGTCACTATTATGTACCACAGCCTTTCGCGCAAAATCATAAAGTAGTCGCGCAAGGTTCGGTTGGGGGCTTCCGCGCCCTCGCCGGAAGCGGAGGGATTAGTTCCGTACCCGTAGCCGCCGTACCCGCCGTAAGCTCCGTATCCGCCGTAATACCCGCCATAGCCGCCGTAATTGCCGTAGGCCGAATAGTTGTATCCGTAGCCGTAGCCGGAATTCCTCTTTTTCCTGACGGGCTTTGCCCCCTGGGAAGACGACGCGTTTTGGGGCGCTCCGTCCTGCGCCGGTGTTTTGCTGTCGGAATTTTCCATATCAATTAAAGTATGTTGTGAATTTGGCGGCAGAATCGCAACCAGCCGCGTTGCAATGCGTCCAATTATGCGCGAAAACTAAAATATAGATTCGGCAACTTCGATAGTGTCGCCGTCGTAAACGGGAAAGTCCTTTGCGTTCTTGTCGCGAAAGATCGCGTTGACATCGACGTCGAAAACCTTAATCGAGCCGTCCGGCATCTTGCGCTTTACGCTGACAGAACTCTTGTTGGCGATTCTCGTAAAGCCCATCGCCGACGTTATCGCCTTGGAAATCGTCATGGTCTCCTCCGGAGGGAATATGACCTCGCCCGGCCGGCCGACCTGCCCTATGACGTACACGCGCTGCGGAGAATACTCGGCTATAAACAGCGACACCTCCGCCTTGACGAGGTAGTCCTTTTCATACAACTCTTTGACGAGGCGCTGGGCGTCCTGAAGCGTCAGCCCCCCGACCTTCACCGTCCCCACGAGCGGAAGCACAATGCAGCCGTTGTTTCCGATTTTGTAAACGGTATCCAAATCCGGCTCCTGAAACACCTTCATCTGAACGACGTCCAGCGGCCTGAGCCTGTAGGAAGTGCTTGGCGAAATGGGCGGAGTCTGCGCCTGTTGCGCGTACCCTGCGACGGCCAAACCGAATGCCCCCGCGCACGCCGACAGTATTGCGATAAATTTTTTCATATTTTCTCTTTATCCTAATTGTTCAACAATTCAACATTAAAAATTCACTCTTTATCCCGCCCCCGGCCTCCGAAAAAAACGTTGAAAAGGAACGGGCGTTTTTGTATATCGGCACAAATTTTATTATGAATAAGGACAATATATTGCGGCAGGCGGCAAACGAGGCCAGGGGACTGGCCATAGACGCAATCGAGGCGAGGGCGTCGGGACATCTCGGCCTGCCCCTCGGCTGCGCGGAAATCGGGGCGGTTCTCTTTTCGGAAATAATGCAGTTCAATCCGCGCGACCCCCAGTGGCTCAACCGGGACAGATTCATTCTAAGCGCGGGGCACGGAAGCATGTTCCTCTACGCATGGCTGCACATCTGCGGATACGACGTTTCCATTGAAGACATCAAGAACTTCCGCATAAAGGGCTCCAAGACTCCCGGCCACCCGGAATTTGGGGAGACCCCGGGCGTCGAGACCACTACCGGCCCCCTGGGCCAGGGAATAGGCAACGCCGTGGGAATGGCCATTTCGGAAAAAATGGCCGAGGCGCGCTTCAACGCGCCCGGCGCGGAAATATTCAAGCACAAAATCTGGTGCCTGGCCGGCGACGGATGCATTCAAGAGGGAATTTCTTCCGAGGCCGCCGCGCTCGCGGGTAGCTTGAAGCTCGGGAACTTGGCGCTCCTATACGACTCCAACGACGTCACGCTCGATGCCGACAGTTCAAAATCTATGTCGGAAAACACCGCCATGCGTTTCAAGTCGCTCGGTTGGGAAGTGACAACTGCCGACGGGCACGACATTTCCGCCGTCCGCAAGGCTCTGCGCAAAGTGAAGAACTCCGCGTCGGACAAGCCGAAGCTGGTAATTTTTAAAACGGTGATAGCCAAGGGGATACCCGAAGTCGAAAACTCCGCCAAAGGCCACGGGGAAAGCGGGGGCAAATTCGCCGACGCGGCGCGCAAGGCGCTCTCGCTGCCCGAAGAAAAATTCTTCGTCAGCGGCCAAACCCGCGAGTACTTCGCCAAAATAGCCGCAAAGCGCGCGCGCGCATATAAAAAGTGGAAAAAGGCCTTCGACCTCTGGGCGGCGGCGAATCCGGAAAAGTCCGCAGAGCTTGACGCCTGCCTCAACAGGACGGGAACGGAGAGCGCGCAGGCGATTCTCAATCTCATACCTCCCTTCCCGGAGGACGACAACAGCGCGACGCGCGCCTCCTCCGGCGCCGTAATGAACATTCTCGCAAAGCGAATGCCGTTCATGCTGACGGGAGCGGCCGACTTGTTCAGCTCGACGAAAAACTACCTCAAGGACATGGGGGACTTTTCCGCCGAAAACCGCGCCGGCAGAAACGTGTGGTACGGAATACGCGAGCACGCAATGGGGGCCATAAGCAACGGAATAGCATATTACGGGCTCTTCACGCCCTCGTGCGCCACATTCCTGACGTTCGCAGGTTACATGCTCGGCTCGGTGAGAATTTCCGCGCTATCGAGGCTTCCGGTGCAATTCGTGTTCACGCACGACTCCGTCGGGGTCGGCTTCGACGGGCCGACACACCAGCCCGTAGAAATGACTTCCATGCTGCGCCTTATTCCGCGCTTAGACGTGGTGCGCCCGGCCGACTCCGAGGAGTGCGCCGCGGCGTGGGCGATGGCAATGGCGAGGCGCGACGGCCCGACCGCGCTGATTTTGTCGCGCCAAAATCTTCCCGCGCAAAGTTCCATACCCGCCCAAACGCGCCGCGAAGGCACCCTCAGGGGCGCGTATGTCGCGAAGAGCGAGGAGGGCGAGCTGAAAAAAATCATCATCGCCACCGGCTCCGAACTGCAACTGGCGATGAATGTGGGAATGAAGGAGCCGAACACGAGGGTCGTTTCAATGCCGTGCATGGAGGTTTTCGAGCGCCAGGACAAGAGCTACAAAGACTGCGTACTGCCGCCGGAATGCAAGAACCGCGTTGCGATAGAGGCGGGCGTCACCGCGCTCTGGTACCGCTATGCGGACCGGGTTGTGGGAACGGACGATTTCGGATTCTCCGCAAAACCGCAGGAGCTTTTCGACGCGTTTTCCATCAACGAGGAAAGCATTTCGTCTTAGAGGCGCCTCCGCCTTCATATTAGAAATTGTAAAAGCTGGAATAGGCGCCGGCGGCGTTAATTCTTCGCAGATAATATCGGACAAACCTTTGCCCGCAAAATTTGCGCGCGGCCTCTTTGACACTTTGCCCGCTCTGTATTTGCCGAGCAACAAAATCCGCAACGCGCGCCGCCATTTATCGCTCCGCCGACGCTGCCCGGCCGCAAAGCCGAAACGCACACACGCGCCCCTCCGCCACCTTTGCGCGATTCTTTTTTGCGCACAAGAGCAACGCGTCTTGCCTCGTATGCGCCGCGCGAAAAAAACACATTTAAATGAAGCGAAAAAATTTACGGGCAACTGAAGAAATATTCTTCCTCTATTATTAAAAAAAATTGCGAAATTTTTTCCAAAAAAAAGTTTCGCGGCAAATTTCGCGGCAAGCTTCATTGATTGTAAAAAAATTTTCGCCGTCCCCGCCACGCCCGCGGCGCGCGCGGGTTCAAAGGCGCAAATTTTCCCCGACATCGCCGTCCAACTCGCATTACGCATTTCGCGCCGCCGACGCGCCCGGCCGCAAAATCGCAACGCGCGCACGCACGCCTCTCCGCCACCTTTGCGCGATTCTTTTTTTACATAAGGCGAAAATAACTTTCGCTATCTCGCCAAGCCGTGCAACGCCGAACACAGCGCGCGGCAACTTCGCAGGCTTGCAAAAAATTTTCTACTTGTAAGGCGCGCGGAAAGCGCTTTGCGAAATTTTTGCACCCCCCACATACCGCCGCACTGCCACTGCGTAAAGAACTTGCCGGACAAATCTCAACTTCAAATTCTCCGCTCGAAAAACCGCCCCTTTTAAAATTTGCCACGCATTTTAAAAATCAAATCCGCAGGCGCCGCACGGCGCGCGGCGCAGAAAATGTCCAGTTGCCGACGGGCGGGCGGAAATATGCGTTCCCCTTTTTAAAATCAAACTTCGCAGCGTAAAAAGCGGCGCGCGCAAAAAACGCTCTGACCCTGGCGACAAGCGGGTCAATCAGGCGCAAGCCATATGCGGCGAAGCCGTGCGCGCCTCGCCCCGCACCCCATGCCGACTGCGCGCAGGCAAAATCCGCCCGCGGCAAAAAAAAGCAACGTCAGCCGACAATCCATTCCACGGGGGAATTTTCCGAAACCTGTATTGCCGAGCGGAAGCCGTACTGCCGGCAAATTTCCCCCACGCGCTCCCGCGGCAAAATCATAAACGCCGTGGACAGCGCGTCGCTTACGGCGGCGGATTCGGCAAACGCCCAAACCCTGAACGGAGGGTTCTCGACGGCCTTGCCGGTGCGGGCGTCGCATATGTGGTTTCCCTGAACGGCGGTTCCGGAACAACCGACGGAGGAGTTCGGCGGAAGCTCCACGGAGAAATCGTCGGACAAATTCACGCTCCAGCATTTCCCGTCGGAATTTTTTCCGAGGGCGTAAATCGAGCTTGTAAACGAGATAAACGCGCCGCCGATTTTCCACGGGTTGCGCAGGAGCTTGGCCAGTTCATCGACTCCGTAGCCCTTGCCTATCGCGCCGAGATCGACGCGGCCGGGCGCGGTCTTTTTTATCAGATAATTCTCGACGTCGATCTCGAAGCCCGCGCGGCTGGGATTCTCTATCGCCCCCAGGCTCGAATCGCCCTTGTTGCGCAGGAAGAAGTCCCCCATGCAGACGTCTACGGCTCCGTCGGTAATCGCGGAAATGTTGCAGGCCAGCACGAGGCATTCGGCGGTCTCGCCGGCGAGCTTAAATACGCGACCCACGCGGGAGGAATTGAGTATGTCCGTCTCGCTGTGCGGTATGTACAGGCTCAGCAGCCCTTCTATGTAGTCCAGGCGCGCAAAGCAGTCCATGGCCGCGCTGTATGCGTACGACTCCGACGCATGGCAAATGCTCAGCCGCAGCGGAGAATTCATGGCGTCGTGCTCAAATTCAAAAACGCGTTTTTTCACGAAAAAGAGGCTATTTAAATTTCAAGAGAATGTTGTGCCTGCCGCTCGAAACGCCCTCGAGCGACGGGCGGCCGCCGAAGTCGGAGAATTTGGAGGCGTCCACGGTATTTCCGTTCAGGCGTATGGAGCGCAAGTTGTCCGTGGGAAATACGATGCGGCCGGTGGCGTTCGGGGGAATTTCTATGTTCCACTCCATGACTCCGTCGGAAAGCCTCCAAGACGACTTCGCCGGGCCGTAAGGGGTCTCGTAGGTGGCGGAGGCGAACGTCAGCCCCTCGGGCTTAGCCGGAGCGAATATTATGTTGCGCCACCCCGGCGCGGATTCGTCCATGGCAAGCCCCGCGAGCTTTTCATACATCCACTCGCCCACGGAGCCGTAGGTGTAATGGTTGAAGGAATTCATTTTCACATCGCCGAAACCGTCCTTTGCGGTGTAGCTGTTCCAGCGTTCCCAAATAGTCGTCGCGCCCTGCTCGACGGAGAACAGCCACGACGGATAGGTCTGCTTGAAAAACACCTTCATGGCGACGTCGTCGCGGCCGAAGCGCGAGAGGGTTTTGAGCAGAAGCGGCGTGCCCACAAAGCCCGTGCAGAGGTGGTAGTCGGCGCGCTCGACGGCCTTCAGGAGCTTTTCAAAAGCCTTCGGGCGCATGTCGGCGTCGAGAACATCGAATGCGAGGGCGCAGAGGTAGCCGGTTTGCGTGTCGCCCTTGACCGTTCCGTCGGCGGACAGATAGCGTTCGGCAAACAGCTTTCGGTAGCGCGCGGCCATATCGAGATACTTTTTGCGCGCGGCCCCATCGCCCAAAACTTCGGCGGCCTTTGCGGCGATGTCCGCGCCGCGGACGGCGTAGGCGGCGGCGATTAGCGCCTGTTCGGTCTTTGCGCCGCCCGGGCAGAGCCAGTCGCCATAGCCGGTTTTGGAATAGCGGGTCTCGAAATTTTTGTCGATGAAGTCCAAATGCCTCTTCATGGATTCAAACGATTCGGCCAGGAACTTCTTGTCGCCGTAGGCCAGCCACATGCGCCAGGGCACGATTACGCCGGCGTCGCCCCACGCCGCATGCGGATTGGCGCCCCAAGTGCCAGGAGCCGCGCGCTGGTGGCGCGGAGCCCAATCGGGAACAAATCCGTCCGGGGTTTGCGAATTGCGCACGTCCAACAGCCACTTTGAAAAGAAGGCGGAGACGTCCATGTTGAACGCGGCGGTCGAACAGAATACTTGGGCGTCGCCCGTCCAGCCTAAGCGCTCGTCGCGCTGCGGGCAGTCGGTCGGGACGCTGAGGAAATTTCCGCGCTGGCCCCACTGAATGTTGCTTTGCAAGGCGTTCACCTTCGGGTGCGAGCAGACGAAATTTCCCGTCAGAGCCATGTCGGTATGCAACACGACTCCCTCAACGGCGTCGGGCCCCAGCCGCGCGTCCGCGGGCAGCCCGCTGATCTCCACATATCGGAAGCCGTGAAACGTGAAGTTGGGCTCCCACTCCGCGACTCCCGACCCCGCCCCTATGTAAACGTCCTGCGACTTGGCCGTGCGGTAGTTGTCGTTGTAGAGCGAGCCGTCCTTGTTGAGCATTTCCCCGAAGCGCAGCACAATCTTTCTGTCCGGCGCCGACGGCACCCTTATCTTCGCCCAGCCGACCATGTTTTGCCCCATGTCGAACAAAAACGCGCCGGGCGAAGTCTGCTTTACAGAAAGGGGCTTGAGGGTCATCATCTTGCGCACGGGGCGGTCGCGGCGCGGCAGAACCCTCTCGGAATCCCGTATGGGGGCGGCGGCAACGCGCTTCCACGAGGAGTCGTCAAACCCGGCGTCGTTCCAGCCGGGCATTTCTAACCGGGCGTCGTAAACTTCGCCGTCGTATATGTCGGCGAACACGACGGGCCCCCCGGAATACTTCCAAGTCTCGTCGCTGGAAATGGACAGCACGCTTCCGTCCTCGTAGGTTATTTCAATCCGCGCCAGCAATTCCGGCTTTACCCCGTAGGCGTTCGGATTCGACATCAAATACCCCGAATACCAGCCGTCCGTCAAGACGGCCCCGAATGCGTTTTCCCCCTGGCGAATGAGGCCGGTTATGTCGTAGGTCTGCCCCTGCGTGTGCTTTTCATAGGCGGTCCAGCCCGTCCCGAGATAGTCGTCGCCGAGCTTTTTGCCGTTGATGTAGGCCTGAAACCAGCCGTGCGAAGCCACATAGGCGCGCGCAAACTTCACGTTCTTTTGCGAGTGGAACGTCTTGCGCACGTACGCGGGAGGCACGAACTTCCTCTTTATCTGCCCCGCGTGTTTTCCGCCCCCGTAGGAGTAGTCTTTGGATATCTCGACGGGCGCGTCCGCCGATGAAATCCACTTTGCGCCCCATTCGAGATTTGAGAGCAGGCCAGCCTCAAACCACTGCGGCTTCGACCACTCCGACGCGACGCCGTTCTCGTCCCAAAACAAAACCTTCCACCAAATGCGCTGGCGGGATTTGACCGACTCTCCCCCATACGGAATATTCCTGTTCTGCGAGGACTCCACCCTTCCGGTATCCCACGTGTGCTTATCCTTCAGCCCCTCCTCCGAATGTGCCGTCACAATGCGGTAAGCCGTCTGCTTGATGCCCTCCCGCAGCGGAGGTATCTTCCACGAAAAGTTCAGCCCGCTCAAATCGTATCCGAGCGGATTGGAAAAATTTTCGCCCACAACGGGGTCGCGCGGGGCGAATTCCTGTTCGTCGGCGGCCGCAAAGCAGGGCGCCAAAAGCGGCAGAGCGGCGAATACTATTTTTGCAAGTTTCATAAAAATTTCCCCTGTGGTGATTGTCGCGTTAACGGTGCGCAACAGCCGGAGCGCAACCTTTTATGGCGCGCTCCAAACGCCATTTTAATATTTTTAAATCGGCAAAAATTCCGGTCAAGAAATTTATCCCCCGCAATGCGCGCCGAACAAATGTCGAACAAACGCCGGGCGGACTCCGAACAAACGCGCTCCAAACGCCGCGTGCGAGGCCGAACGAACATTGAATCGCGCAAGACATGCGCCGGATAAACGCAGGTCAGATAGCGAGCGGGCGCCGAACGGGCGCAAACCACACCGCGCGGACAACCGGAACAAAGGCCGGACGCATATGTCTAAAATTTCGCAAAAATTCCGATTTGGCGGCCGTGCCTCCCAAATCGGGAATTGAAAAATGTCCAACTTTCCGGCAAAGGCTAAGCAAATGAAAATTCTTTTTACATTACTATTCACAGCGGCCCTTGCCGCATGCGCTTTTGCGCAAGACTCCGCGCGGCAGGCGCAGTCTGCGCAGCGGAATCCGCAATGCCAATGCCAAGCGGCCGCGCCCGCCTGTTGTGCCTGCTGCGCCTGTCGCGCCGCTTCGCGCCCGAACGCCCCCTCAGACGACAAAGCAGGCGCCAAGGAAAAAAGCGCCCAATCGGCGGCGGCCGACTCGGCTAAAGACAATTCTAAGTCCGCCTCCGGCGCAACCGCGAGCGGCGGGCAGAAAGGTAAGGCGGCTTCCTCCACCCGCCGTCAAAATTCGGGCACCAGAAAAAATATTCAGCGCGACGAACTTTAGCCACCCCCAATAAATTGGCTTCGATTTACGGGAATCCGCGCGCGCGGCGAAATTATCCGCGCGCTTTTTATTTTTGCGCAAGGCGATTCCCGGCGACGAAACATTTTCACAGCCGTTTTCTAATTAGTTTTTGCGCATAAAAAAAATATATTTAACGCGCTTCCCTTACCGGCGCCTTCAGCTTTTGTTTCTCCCTACTCCGCCATTTTTGGCGCGCGCGCTTTCCGCGCTATTTGCCGCACTCTTTGCAGCATTTTTCTTTGCGCGCGCCTCCCGCAACTTTCAATTTTGCGCCCGCATTTTTTAGCCGGCAGACATTTCACAATTCATTCGCGCGCATGTTAGGTGAGAAATATCACAAGTGGTTTTTGCGCATAAAAAAAATATATTTAACGCGCTTCCCTTACCGGCGCCTTCAGCTTTTGTTCCTCCCTACTCCGCCATTTTTGGCGCGCGCGCTTTCCGCGCTATTTGCCATACCCCTTGCCACATTTTCTTTGCGCGCGCCTCCCGCAACTTTATCAATTTTGCGTTCGCATTTTTCACGCGCATGCACCCATATGCATCGCACGCCGGCGCATTTTTCGCCGCGTAAAATCCGCCCCGCATTTTCTCATTTTCACAAACGCGCATTGCGGGCGGCGGCGTTTGAGAAACGGCATATCCTAAAATAAAACACCCCCGTTCGGGAAATTCCAAACGGGGGCGAAAGGGAAAAAGCGGCTTGCGCCTTGCGCCGGAAAGCAGGAAAAACCCGGCTTGCGCAAAACCGCGCGGTCGCGTCATTCAAAATCCTGGATTTCGGCGAGCGACTTTATCTGGGCGGACTTGTCAATCCGCCTTCCAAGCCCCGCCAAAACCGCGCCCGGGCCGCATTCGTAAAACTGCTCTATCCCGAGCCCTATGGCCGCGCGCATGCAGCTCTCCCAGCGAACAGGACTGACGACCTGCTTGACGAGATTCGCCTTGATCTGCGCCGGCTCCTGCGAAAGTTCGCCGGTGACGTTTGTGAACACCGCAATTTTGGGCCTCTTAAATTCAATTCCCTCCAAAAACTTTTCAAAGGCGTCGCGCGCGGGCTTCATCAGCCTGCTGTGATACGCACCCGCAACCTTCAGAGGAATGACCATCTTGAATTCGCCGCTGGCCTTGGCCGCCGCCACAGCCTCCGCAACCTTGTCGGCCTCACCCGACACGACAATCTGGCCGGGGCAATTCAAGTTCGCCATGTCGATGTCGAACCGGGCGCAATACTCCTGAACCTGCTCCGCAGTTCCGCCGATAAAGCTGGCCATCGCGCCCTTTGAGGCGTCGCAGGCCTCCTGCATGAGGCGTCCGCGCTCGGCGACGATTTTGAGCCCCGTTTCAAAGTCGTAAGTTCCCGCCGCCGCGTGCGCGGTGAGCTCTCCCAAAGAAAGGCCTATCGCGCAGACGGGCTCTCCCAGCATTCCGCGCTCGCGCAGCACTTCAAGCACGGACATTCCGTGCAGGTAGAGCGCCGGCTGGCAGACGCTGGTCTTTGTCAGCTTCTCCATCGGCCCTTCGAAGCAGAGGCGCGACAGCTCGAAGCCGAGCGTTTCGTCCGCTCGCGCAAAGAGTTCGCGCACGGACTGGTAGTTGTCAAACAGAGTCTTGGCCATACCGACGCTCTGCGCGCCCTGGCCTGAGAACAATAATCCCGTATTCATATCGCATTATTTATTTTTTGTTTTTGGACGCGAACTCGGAAATGCCTTCGGCGATTTGCCCCGAAAGGTGGAAAATCGCCGCGTTCATCGCCGAGACGTAAGAGTCGTACGAGCCGTCGCATTTTATTTTTATGTCGAACTTCCTGTCCAACGCGTCGGCCGGGGAGGAGCCGGAAATCTGCCAGCGGCCCATCAACCAGACTTCGGAGTCCAATTCCCCGATAAATTCCTCCACAAACAGGCGCAGAGTCAGCGCGCCGTCCGACGCCGAGACGGACGGGTAGTCGTATATGTCCGCTCCGGGCATTTGCGCGGATATTCCCTCGACGAGCGCCCTGTTGAACCCCGCCGCCGGAAGCTCCGCCCACCGGTGGAACTCCGATATCGTCACGCCGCTCGAGCCGTCGGAAGAAACGATTTGATGGCGCCCCATGTAGGCCGGCAGCGTAAACGGAAGCAGGTTTACTTTGGCGTTCCCGGAAAACTTTTTGGCTTTTGTGGCACCGCCTTCCGGCGCGCGGAATATGTAGAATTTGGCGGTGTCAACCTTGGGCTGGAAGAAGTCGCCCACGCAGCCGGACAAAATGGCGGCCGCCGCCGCAAAAACGCAGATATTCGCCTTCATGTGTTATCTCTCCTGTGTTGTGCCGAACGAGCTTGCGTCCTCCCGCGCGCCCGTTATGCGCGCGGAATCCCTGGGCCTCTCCGAATTAGCCTTTCCCGTCAGCAGCGAACTGGGATTGCGCTGGAGATACTCCATAAAATTCGATATGGACGACATCGACTCGTTCAAATTTCTAAACAGCAGCGCGAGCTCAAACCTGAACGGCGACTGCGGCGATATCAGCCCGTCGAACTTGCCGACCGCCACCCTGATGTCCGTCAGCGTGTTGGAGCCTTCAACCAAAAACGCGTCCAAATCGCGCAGGGACTTTGCTATGTTCGGATCCGACACAAGCGCGTTGGAATTTTTCAGCAGTTCGTCCGCGTTTGCCAACGTAGTAGCCAGCTTCGCCGACATGTCCTTTACGTCCAGCTCGTCAAGCTTGGCGTTTATCTTCAAAAGCGCGGAATTGGCGTTCGAGGCCATATCCTTGAAATCTATTTGGGAAATGTTCATTACGGCCTTCTCGACGGCCTTGCCGAGCTCGGCCAATCCCGACTTCGCGCTCGGAACCTCCACATAGCGGAATCCCCCGTACTTAAGCTCTATATTTTCGTCCTTTTCGGCGAGGTAGTCCAACTCGATGTAGAGCATTCCCGTCACTATGCTCTGGTAGTTGAGCTTTGCGCGCAGCCCGTCCCTCACCTGCGATTCGAGCCAGTCGTAAAAATTGACGATCCTGCCGCGCGTCTTGCGCCTGAGCATGTCCAAATCGATGGAATAGACTATCGCTACGGAATTCTCCTGCTCGGACTGGTTTTCCGCGCTGATTCTTATCGCCGAAACCTTGCCTATGAGAACGCCCTTGTACTTGACCGGGGCACCCACGTCTAAGCCGTTCACGCTCTCGGAAAAGAGCGAAACGACCTCCTCCGTGTCCGAAAAGAATTTCGCCGCCCCGAACACCATGACCGTGACGATCGCTATCGCCACAGCCACGAGGACGAACATTCCTATTGCCAATGGATTTACCTTGTTCTTCATTTGTTGTCCCTCCGGCGCGGGTCCACTCCCCTGTTGAGGAATACGCGCACGTTTTTGTCGTCGCAATCAAGCAGCTGGCGGGGCGAGCCTATCGGCCCCTGCGACTTGGAGGACGTATCGAGAAATATCGCGCGATCCGCTATGTCGAATATGCTGGCAAGCTCGTGCGAGACCACTATCACCGTCGCCCCGAGGGAGTCCCTCATCTGGACGATAAGCTCGTCGAGGCGGTGCGAGGACACCGGGTCAAGCCCCGCGCTGGGCTCGTCGAAAAATAGAACCTGCGGGTCCAGCGCGATCGCGCGCGCCAGCCCCGCGCGCTTGCACATTCCGCCGCTGATTTCGGACGGATAAAACGACCCGAAACCGTTCAGCCCCACCAACGCAAGTTTCAGGTCGGCTAGATCCACCGCCTCCTTCTTGGTGATGCCCGTAAACTCGCGTATCGGCAGCATGATGTTTTCCGAGAGCGTCATGCTGCTCCAAAGCGCCCCGCCCTGGTACAGGACGCCGAACTGCCGCAGCATCTCGGTCTTCTTGTCCTGCGGCGCCCCGGAGAAATTTTCCCCACGGAAATATATCGTGCCGGAGGCGGGCTTTATCAGGCCGATCATATGGCGCAAAAGGGTGCTCTTTCCGCAGCCGCTGCCGCCGATTATGAAAAATATCTCGCCCTTTGAAACGGAAAAATTCAAATCGCGCATGACGACGTAGTCGCCGTAGGCCATCGTCAGGTTTTCCACTTTGAATATGTCCTCGGACGCGCTCATATATCGAATATTGTGAATGCCACCGCAAAAATCGCGTCGGCGACGATTATCCATGTGATGCTCTGAACCACGCTCGAGGTCGTGGCCATGCCGACGCCGGCGGAGCTGTTTTCGCACTCCAGCCCCCTCTGGCAGCCGATGCACGCAACAATCAGCCCGAACACTACGCTCTTGCCTATGCCCGTGGAAATCTGCACCAAGTTGAGGGCGGCGTAAGTCCTGTTTGCATACTGCTCATAGCTGATGTCGGAAAGCCCCAAGCCGATGGCCATGCCGCCCAGCATGCCGATGAGGTCGGCGAATATCGTCAGCAACGGAAACATCAGAATCAGCGCGAGCACGCGCGGGAGCACTAAAAACTCCACCGGCGATATTCCGAACGTCCTAAACGCGGAAATTTCCTCATTGACCTTCATGGAGCCTATTTCCGCCGCGAACGCCGCGCCCGTCCGCCCGCTCATGACGATTCCGACCATTATCGCGCCCATTTCGCGCACCATGGCGATTCCCACCAAGTCGGCCACAAAAATTTCCGACCCGTACTTCGCCAGCTGAATGACGCCCACAAATCCCAATATCAACCCCACCAAAAAGCTTATCAGCGCGACAATCGGAAGCGCCTCCGGCCCCGACTTCTGTATTATCAGCAGCAAATCCGACACCCTGTACCGCGCCCTGCGCCTCAAGGCCTCGTAAAGGGCGATGGTCACCAATCCCACAAACGTCGCCTGCGCCTTGAAGGTGTCGAGCGCGTCGATTGCGGTGCTGCCGAGCTTTCCAATGATGTTTCCGCTCTCCCCCTTTTTGCCCTTGCCCGCCTCCGGCACCGCCACGGCCAGCTCCAACAGCGAGCGCGGCCCTGCGGGGAGGGAGTCCATGTCGAACTTGACGTTTTTTTGCGCGCATATTTCGTAGCAGCGAAACAGAAAGCTTATCAGCGCGGAATCGTATTTGGCCAATGAGGAAGTGTCGAACGTCAGCTTGGAAATCCCGCCGTTGCCGGCAAAAAAGCGCTCGATTTTGGAAAACGGCGAACGCCTCTCCGAAAGGAGCCAGTCTCCGGAGAAGCACAGCACGGCCGCGCCGTCGCCGGACGCCGCAATGTGAGCCGTCGCCGTTATTTCAACGCCGGCTTTTGGCTTCTTCCATACCATTTTTACACGTATATTTACACTTATCCAATGCGAATAAAAGCTTTTTTTGCGACAGCAAAAATCCGGCGGCGATTCAAAATTATTTGCTCAAATCCGCCGAAGATCAAAAAAAGCCCAAGTTCCGTCAAAGGGTCTCCAGCGCGTTGCAAACCTCGTCTATGAGGAAGCCCGGAGTCGACGCGCCCGCGGTGACGCCGACAATCGCGTACTTTTTTATCTGCTCCAAATCCAGTTCCGAGAGCGTCTCTATGTGGTAGCACGGCAGCCCCGTCCGCCGCGCCATAATCGCAAGCTTGACAGTGTTCGCCGAATGCTTCCCCCCGATGACGATTATCGCCTGCGCCCCCTTTTCGGCCAGAACCCGAACGTCCTTTTGGCGCTCCTTGGTCGCCCCGCAAATCGTGTCGATGACCTCCGTATCGGGAAAGCGCGTCTTGAAATATTCGGAGAGTTCGCGGTAGTCGTCGGTGAACATGGTCGACTGCGACACCATGCAGATGGGGCCGCCTATCGCGGGAAGCGCGTCTATGTTCTCCTTGTTCTTGACCACAAAGCCCTTGCCGTTGGAATAGCCCAAAAGCCCTATGACCTCCGGGTGCTGAGGGTCGCCGACTATCACGGTGGTGTAGCCCTTGTTTGCGAACCTCTTTATGATTCCGGCGATTTTTCCCACGTCCGGGCAGGTTGCGTCCTTGCACTTCATGCCGAGCGACCGCAGGTAGTCGCGGCGCTCCGGAGAGACGCCGTGCGCCCTGAACACCAGCACGCTGTTCTCGTCGGCATCGCGGATTTCGGAGCCTATTTCGCCGTCGCTTTTGTAATTGCCTATCTCCAGGACGCCCTCGCTTTCCAGGCGCTCCATCATCTGCCTGTTGTGAATCAGGGGGCCGTCGGTAAACACGCGGCATTTGCCGCCGGACGCGCAGCTTCTGGCTATGTCTATCGCCCGCTCAACCCCGAAGCAAAAACCCGCGCTCTTTGCCCTTATTACCTTCATTGCATTTCCTCACTCTTTCGGCCCTGTCTTTCGGCCGCTATTTTTCGGCCGAACGCCGCGCCGGCCGCCGGTTGGCCGGCAGGCAAAACCGCCGCGTTAACCGCCGCGTTTTCAGGCCTTCTTCAATTCAAAACCGTCCTTGCCGTCCAACACAATCCAACCGGCCTCCGATATGCGCTTGCGCAGCTCGTCGGCCAAGGCGAAATCCCTCGACTTCTTCGCCTCCCAGCGGCGGCGGGCAAGCTCGACAACCTCGGAAGGCGCGTCCGCGCCGCCGCCGGACTCCCCTTCTGCGGCAAACGGATCGATTCCCAAAGCGTACATCAGCGAACCGAAGGCGGCAATGTCCTCCGGACGCCCGGAAGCGGCCATTTTGGAGGCCGCCGAAAACGTCTCGCCCAAAGCGCGAGGGGTGTTTATGTCGTCGCACAGCGCCTCCCACGCGGAGGCAAAAAGCGTGCCCTCAAACTTCGCCCCCGGGCGGACGAGCTTCTTGAAATCGGCCTCCGACATTCCCGCCTTGTCCAGCGCCGAAACCGCGAACTTGCGCAGCTTGGCAAGCGCGCTGCCCGCGTCGTCGAGAGACTTGAACGTAAAATTCAGCTGCTGGCGATAGTGCCCGGCAATCAGCGCATAGCGCACCTGCATCGGAGAGTACCCGCGGGAAAGCAAATCGTCCAACGTGTAGAGATTGCCCAGACTCTTGGACATCTTCGCCCCGTCGACCATCAAGTGCGCGCTGTGGAACCAGAACTTGGCCGGCTCCGCGCCGGTGGCGCACCGGCTCTGCGCGATCTCGTTTTCGTGGTGGGGAAAACACAGGTCGACGCCCCCGCCGTGAAGCTCGAAAGTGTCGCCCAGATACTTTCTGGACATGGCCGAACACTCGATGTGCCAGCCCGGACGCCCCTCGCCCCACGGGGATTCCCAATAATTTTCGCCGTCCTCCGGCTTGCGGGCCTTCCAGAGGGCGAAGTCGGCGACGTTGTCGCGCTCGTATTCGTCGGCCGCGTTCGCCTCGCCCGCGGAATTGACGCTCTGCGTGGAAAGGCCCTCCCGGTCGAGCCCCGACAGCCTCCCGTATTCGGGAAAGGACGATATCTTAAAATATACGCTCCCGTCCGGCGCGACGTACGCATGCCCCTTCTCGACGAGCGAGGCAATCATTGAGATCTGTTCCCCGATGTGCTCGGTTGCGCGCGGCTCAACGTGGGGACTCAGCATGTTCAGGGCTTCGCAGTCGCGGTGGAACTTCTCCTCCCAGCGGGAGGTGAACTCCTTTAGCGACATTCCCAATTTGCGGCTCTCGCGTATGGTTTTGTCGTCAACGTCGGTAATGTTGCGCACGTGCCTTACGTTCACGCCGGCGCATTCGAGCGTGCGGCGGAGCACGTCCTGAACCAGGAACGTCCTGAAATTGCCGATGTGCGCAGGCCCGTAAACCGTCGGCCCGCAGCAGTACATGCCGAACGGCTTGCCGGTCGCGGGGGGAAGCAGCTCCTCTTTCGCTCTGGTCGATGTATTGCTGATTCTTACGCTCATTTTTGTTGCGATTTTTTTTTGGCGTTCATACTAAAGCACCATGAACGAAAATTTCAAGCTCGATATCAGAAAGCGCCCGAGGCGGTTGAGAAAGAGCAATTCAATTCTCGAACTGTGCGCCGAAACGCGGGTGAGCCCCTCCGATTTGATTCTTCCGGTATTCGTCAAAGAGGGCTCGTCCGGGTCGGAGCCGATTCCCTCAATGCCGCATGTGGCGCGGCACACGGTGGACTCGCTCCTGCGCGCCTGCGAGGCCGCGCTGCGCAGGGGGGTGGCGGCGATCGCGCCGTTCCCGATGGTGGAGCCCTCCGCAAAGAGCTTGCATGCGGACGAGGCGGCCAATCCGAAGTCGCTGGCTAACCGCGCAATCGCGGCGGTGAAGAAAAACTTTCCGGAAATTTCGATATTCGCCGACATCGCGCTGGATCCCTACACGACGCACGGGCACGACGGAATCCTCGGCCCGGACGGCCAAATTTTGAACGACGAAACCGTCGAAGTGCTGGCCGCAATGGCCCTCGTCGCCGCCCAGAGCGGGGCAGACTTCGTGGCTCCAAGCGACATGATGGACGGCAGAATAGGCGCAATACGAACCGTCCTGGACGACTGCGACTTCACCGGCACCGGAATCATGGCGTATTCGGCCAAATACGCCTCCGCCTTCTACGGCCCGTTCCGCGACGCCATAGGAAGCTCCCCGGCGGCTCGCAGGCAGGGCGCGAGCGCAAAGAAAAACGCCCCGCAGAAAATGCGGCGCAAGGGCGGCGCAAAAGCTTCCCCCGCCCCGCAAGAGGGCGCGTATTTAGACAAGAGGAGCTACCAGCTCAACCCTGCAAACTCGCGCGAGGCCGTGCGCGAGGCTCTGCTCGACGAGGAGGAGGGCGCGGACATCGTCATGGTCAAGCCCGCCGGCCCCTACTTGGACATAATTTCGGAAGTCAAGCGCGCAGTGCGCCTTCCCGTTGCGGCGTACCAAGTGTCGGGCGAATACGCCATGATTCTGGCGGCCGCGCAAAACGGCTGGATAGATCTGGAGCGCGCAAAGCGGGAATCTCTCCTCGCCATAAAGCGCGCGGGCGCGGACATGATTCTGACGTACTTCGCATAGCGGCGCGCAGCTTGCCCGCCGGCGGGGTCGGGCAATCCAAACGCCGATTCGGCATGAAAGCATCAAACTGCGATTTAAAGGATTTCCGAATGCGCCTCAAGGTGGCGCGCAAACCCGCGGCGCCCGCTGGCATCACGACTACCGCGGCCATCACAGTCGCCGCGGACGCCTCACGGGAAGGCGGAAGCAAGCGCTAACCGCCGGCGGGCGCAAAAGGCGGAACTCCATTCCGGCGCACTCCGCGCGGCGGCGCGCAACTTGCCGACGCCGGAGCCGGGCAATTTCAAACGTTAAGCACCATGAAAGTATTAAGCTACGATTCAAAGGATTTCTGGAAGCGGCTCGAAGCGGCGTGTAAGCCCGCGGCCGCCGCGGACGGCGTGACGAAGGCTGTCGCGGAGGTAATAGCGGCCGTGCTCAGGCGCGGCGACGCGGCCGTCGCCGAATTAACAAAAAAATTCGACGGAGTAAATTTGCGGCCGAAAAATTTTTCCGTCTCGCCGGAGGAGTTTGAAGCGGCGCGCTCACAAGTCAGCCCGGCCGACCGGCGCCAAATTGCGGCGGCCATAAACTGCGTAAAAAAGTTTCACGCCCGCACGAAGCCGAAAAATTGGCGCGCGAAAAATCCGCACGGGGCGACGGTGGGCGAAAATTTCTACCCGATCAGGCGCGTCGGAATATACGTGCCCGGCGGCACCGCGCCGTTAGTCTCGACCGTGGTGATGACCGCAACGCTGGCAAAGCTCGCCGGCTGCGACGAAATATGCGTGTGCACGCCGCCTGGCGCCAAGGCCTCCGTCGACGCGCACATACTCTGCGCCCTCGACCTGCTCGGCGTGCGCGAAGTCTACAAGGTCGGCGGCGCGCAGGCGATAGCGGCAATGGGAATAGGGACGGCAAGCATTCCGCGCGTGGACAAAATCTTCGGCCCCGGCAACGCGTTCGTCATAGAGGCAAAACGCCAGCTGTTCGGGGAAGTCGGCTGCGACCTGCTTCCGGGGCCCAGCGAAGAGTTAGTGGTTGCCGACGCCTCCTGCAATCCGCGCTTCGTGGCCGCAGACCTCCTCTCGCAGGCCGAACACGGCAGCGGCAGGGAGAAAATTTACCTCGTCAGCCTGTCGAAAAAACTGGTGGACGACGTGCGCGAGCTGCTTCCGAAAATGGCGGCGGAATTTCCGCGCGCGGACAAGCTGATGAAAATCATAGAGGACGGCTGCTGCGCCGCGATTGTCGGCAATTTGGAGGAAGCCGCAAAGGTGGCAAATTTCGTCGCCCCCGAGCACATGGAGCTGCACGTAAAAAACGCGGAAAAGCTTGCGGAAAAAATACGCACGGCCGGCGCCATACTCTGCGGCGGCTTTACCCCCACCGTCCTCGGCGACTTCACCGCTGGCCCGAGCCACACGCTGCCGACGGGCGGAACGGGGAGGTTCTCAAGCGGATTGCAACTGTCGGACTTCATGCGGCGCAGCTCGTTTGTAAAATACGACAAGGCTTCCGCCGCGCGCGCCATGCAAACCGTCGCGGCGTTCGCCGCCATGGAGAAGCTGGACGCCCATTCGGCGAGCCTCGCCATGCGCCTGAAGGGGGAAAAGTGAGCCCCATATGCCCGGCGACTTGAACATAGGCAAGCTCCTGCGCACGAACAAGCGCCTCGCGCGCGAACTGTCGCGCATGGACGGAATATTCAACGCGATTCACTCCGCGATAATCGTAATCGACCCGGCGGGCTACGTTCAGTTTGCAAACGACTTCGCCAAGCGCATTCTGCCGATCTCGGACGGAGCCTGCATATTCAAACTGCTCGCGGGAATCGAGAGCGACATACGCGCATGCTCCGAAAACGACGACACGTTCATACGCCGCGAATTTGAAGTCGATTATCCCGAACAAAGGCTCCTGAGCGCGCAAATCGTGCCGTTCGACTTCGGCGAGGGCCGCGGGACGTTCGCAATAATCCTCAACGACATCACTAAAGAAAAATTTTCCGCCGAAGAAAAAATCGAGAGCGAAAAAATCGCCTCGGTTTTGGAGCTCGCCAGCGGGGTCGCGCACGAATTGGGCAACCCGCTAAACTCGATAAACATTCACTTGCAGCTGGCAAAGAGGCGCCTGGAAAAAATCGGACGCGCGCTGGAAAAGCTCCCGAAAAAACCTACCCGCAGCGCGGGGGTCTTTGAGGACGCAGCAGCGGGGCTCGCCGAAATAGGCGGTTCAATCGACGTCTGCTCCGACGAGGTGAAACGCTTGGACGCCATCATAGAAAATTTCCTCAAGGCTCTGCGCCCCATGCGGCCGGATATGTCCGAATGCGATCCCATAACGCCGCTCGCGGAAACCCTCAGCCTGCTCGACCGCGAAATATCCGACTTGGGTATCGCCGTATACGTAAACGCCCACGCCCCCGTCCCGAAGGTTTACGCCGACAAAAACCTCCTGAAGCAGCTTTACTTCAACATAATCAAAAACGCCATGGAGGCCATGTCCGCCGGAGGTTCGATAACGATAGAGGCGCGGGGAAACGACGACTATGTGAACATCTCCTTTGCCGACACCGGCTGCGGAATCAGCGGAAGCGACATGTCGCGCCTGTTTCAGCCATACTTTACAACAAAGCCCGACGGCCACGGGTTGGGCATGATGATTATTCAGGCGATTGTCCGCGCCCACGGGGGGAAAATCGACGTGGATTCGGCAGTGGGCAAAGGCACAAAAATCACCGTCGCCATTCCGCGCAAGGAGCGGCGCGTAAAAATGCTCGTCTCGGAGGGCTGACCGAGCGGTTTAAAAATTCGCGAAAAGCCCCGAAAGATTGCGCGAAAGTTCGCAGGCTTGCAAAGACTTTCAAAAGATTTGCAATATGCGTGCCGATAGGCGCATCTTTTTGCTTAAATTGCGGCTTTTTAAATTGCGGCGGCGCGGGCGAGCTAAGAGGGATTCTTTCACCTTCAGGACATTGCTTTTAAATCTCGGCGGGAAACGGCAGTCCAATCTCGGCAACGCGCAACAAATTCCTAAATTTTTGCGGCGCGACTTTCAAAAGCTCACGGCCTTCATGCGAATTTTGCAACGCCTAACAGGCTTTTCAAACTGCGGCGGCGTGTTATTCAAATTCTTGTACAGTCGGCCGGCTCTTTGAAATTTTGCGGCGCGGTGCGCGGCACCCGGCGCACGGACATTTTCTTTTGTACTTTCGCGCAATAGCCCAGAACCCCCGACAAAGATTTTCTATTTTCAAATGCGCGGCGCGCGAAGCCGCGAATGCGCCGAAGGCGCAAGCAAAACAACGCGTAGGTTCACTTCGGCGCGCAGAATAAAATCCGGTGCGCGTCGGTCGGCGGCGCTGTCAACCGCCGCAATTCGCCACAATTGCGATACCACTTAACCGCCATGCAAACGTTGAAAAATCCGCACGTTTATGCGCGCGAAGTGCGGACATTCAAAATTTTCCGCATCGAGTCCGCGCAGATTTATTCAAATACCGAAAGGCGAATCGAAGAATGAACCGGCGCATCGCCGGGGCCCTTTGCGGTCTCGGGCAAATCTTCATAGCGCCTCGGCCCGGCGTATGCGGAAGCGTCGAACGAAGAATCCACACGGCGCAGCTTGTTTATGGCCTGCAACCCCTCGCCTATGTAGCTCGGCAGGCGCAAGTCCTCCGAAATGACGCTCCGCGCGTACGCGCCAAACTGCGAGTTGCGCGAATTTACCGACCACACGCCGTGCGGCGTCATAAAATTTTCGCTCCACTCGTCCAACGCAAACTTTGCGGCCTTTAGAAATTCCCCGTCCGCAGTTTCGGCGAAAATATCGGCAAACGCGTTCGCCATAAACGCGTATTCATATGAGGACGCCTGCGATTGAAGCGACAAGTCCGCGACCGCCGGCAGTTCCGAAGCCGCATACAGCATATTCTTCAGAGCGGCGGCCGCCTTGAGCGCGGCAGGCAAAAATTTCCTTCCCTTTAAGGTCTTTTCAGCGCGTGTCAAATTTTCGGCGCGCGTCAAAAACGCGACGGCAAGGCAGTTTTCCAGAATGCCCGGGGCGTCCGCGCCCGTTTGAAAGAAGCCGTCGGCGCGCTGGCAGACCAAAAGATTGTCGCCAAGCCGGCGGAGCTTCTCGGAAACGGAGGCGTCGGGAAAGACGGCCGCGTCCTCCGCAAGCGCGCGCGCCAAGAGCAGCCGCCGGGCAAGTTCCGGTTCGGCGTCAAGGCGGCGGACGGCCTCGTCGGCGGCCTTCTCAAGGCCCTCGGCCAAAAGCGGCGTGGGAGTTTCCTTGTAAAGGTGCACTCCCAATCTGAGGGTCTCCGTCAGCGCCGCCGGCGGAAACTCCCCAAGCCTGCCGCCATTGAGAGCCGAACTCGCGCGCTCCGACTCGATTTTGCCCGCCCCGCCGCGCGCGCGGTTGGACGGCTCCAATTTCGCCGGAAGCTTAAATGGAAAATTCTCCCTGTAAGTCCGCATTCCCGCCGCATAAGCCGCCCGCCTGTCCAAGTAGTAAAAATGGGCGGTCCTGTCGAGAAGCGCGGCCAAGTCCACCTCCTCGCCGTTCAAAACGACCGTCTTATCGGCGCTCAAAAAAAGCGGCGCCAAGCGCGGAGTGAATATTCCAAACGCCATAGATGCGCGCGCACGCCCGCATATCATCGCGTCGAAAATCTCGCCGTCGGCAGGCCACATTCTGCGGTCGAATTCCGCGCAAATATAATTTTGCTTCAAGACGCGCATGACGTCGGGGGGAAAGCGCTCTCCCTTTCGATATACGAAGACGAGCTTGTCGCAACGGCGGGCCGCAGCTTCAAGATTCCTGCCCCAGCGTGCCCCGTCGGATACGCTGTCGGCCGCGCTTTCAGCTTCGGGATAGGTCTGATATATTGCGACTATCGCAAGTATCAAACACATCATTCCCAATATGAAAGCGATACGCCTCCTTATCCCATTCATATTTGATATGACATTGCCGCATTTTAAAAGTATTCGTTTTTTAGCCTTAATTCAAAATTTTTCTATATAAACGAAAATTTTAAAGATTTTTTTAACTGCCAAAATGAAATCGGCGGCGAGCAAAATCCGAACGCGGCCAGCGTGTACATATTCAAATGGAAAAGCCGCAAAACGTTCCTCTTGCCTTTAGATTGGTCGCGGAAAACAGCGGCGGAAACGCCGGCGCCAGTCCGTCCACTTCAAATTGCGCGGCAGGCAAAAAGAGTCCGCCGACGCGCAGTGCGGGGACGTTCCCGCGGCGCCTTGCCGACGCCTCTCTATTTAAAGGTTTTACCGGCAAGGGCTTTCAAAATCGGCGGGGCAATATAGCGATTTTCCAAACGCCTGCGCCTTTTATGAGGCGGTCTTCAAAACCCACCGGGCGGAAACGCGAGAAACGTCGCTCGGCAAACTATTTGGGCAATTTTTTTGGAAGAACGCGCGTTTTCTCCCAAAAATCTTTTCGCCGACTGTCCGCAAACTACGCAATACAAGCGCGCGGTGCGCCGGTGTTCAGTTCGGCTCTTCCGCCTTCCCGCCTTCCCGCCTTCCCTTGAAAACCGCAAAGGCCGAAACCTGCAACCGAAGCGTTAAACCGATATCTTAGACCAGCACGCAAAGCCCATGTCGAGAGCTTGAATGTCCGTCAGTGCGCTCTGCCGGCGCTCGCTCCCGAGGGCGTAGGAAAATTCGTAATTGCCCCGCGCATTTTTCTTGTACAACCCCACCAGGCCCATTTTCGCGGGAACGCATTTCTTAAACGGCGTGTGCGGGCCGAAGTTTGGCGGATAGTTCACGTTTCTGACCTCGCCGGCTTTAAACGGCTTTTCGAGCGACTTTACAATGTACGACGCCGCGTGCGCGCAAGCCGCATCGACATGCGAAAGCAGGTCGGCAGGCAGGCCCTCGTGCCGCAATCTGCACATTTCATAGTATTTTTCCAAGCGCATGGAAAACGCAAACGACGGGAATCCAAACCCCGCCGCCTCGACCGCCGCGCCGAATGTCCCGCTGCTCCACAACAGCGGCATGGCGACATTCTGCCCAATGTTCAAGCCCGACACGACCGCATCCGGCCGCCTGCGCGCAAAGATGTGCGAAAGCGCTATGTTTGCGCAATCCGCCGGCGTGCCGCCGACCGCGCGGCAGTCGAACCCGAAAAACTCGCGCCGCTCGACGTTCACTTCGGAATGCCTGCTGAACGCGCGCCCTATCCAGCTTTGCTCGCGCGCGGGAACTACTATCGCCACCCGCGCGACCTCCGCCAGCCGCCTTGCAAAAACCGGCAAAAACGGGGAGGTGATGCCGTCGTCGTTAACTATTAACAGGCGCGGCTTCATTTGCCTTCAAAGGTTCCCCGCGAAGAAATTTGTCTATGTTGCGCGCCGCGATTTTTGCCTGGCCCATCGCGCTTATCACCGTGGCCGCACCGCTCACGACGTCGCCGCCGGCGAACACGCCGGGAATAGATGTCTGGAGCGTTTCGGGATCGCATTCCAGCGTGCCCTTTTTGGTGGTTTTAAGTTCGGGAGTCGTCATCGGAATGAGCGGATTGGGCCTGTTGCCGATTGCCACAACAACGGCGTCGCACGGAATTTGGAAGGCGCTGTCGGGAATCTGGCTGACGCTGCGCCGGCCGGACTCGTCGGGCTCGCCCAGCTGCATCTTGACGCACTCCAGCGCGGACACCCGCCCGTTCTCGTCAACTATCACGCGGCTCGGATTCGTCAGCATCGAAAAATTCACGCCCTCCTGCTCTGCGTGGTGGACTTCTTCGGCGCGAGCCGGCATCTGTTCGCGCGCGCGCCGGTACACCAGCGTGGATTTCGCGCCTATGCGCAGCGCCGTGCGCGAGGAGTCCATCGCCACATTCCCGCCGCCGACCGTAACTATGTGCTTTGCGCGCACGGGAGTGGTTCCGTGCGAGGGGAAGTCGTAGGCTTTCATCAGGTTGAAGCGCGTCAGAAATTCGTTCGCCGAAAACACGCCGACGGCGTTCTCGCCGGGAATGCCCAAAAACATCGGCAGCCCCGCGCCGGAGCCGATGAAAACGGCGTCAAAACCGTCCTCCTTCATCAGCTTTTCTATGTTATCCATTTTGCCGACCAGGTAGTTGAGATGGATTTTGACGCCGAGCTTCTTGAGCATTTCCACCTCGTGCGTGACGATTTCCTTCGGGAGGCGGAACTGCGGAATGCCGTACATCAGCACGCCGCCGGGAAGGTGAAGCCCCTCGAAAATCTCGACTTCGTGTCCGAACTTGGCCAGATCCGCGGCCGCGGTTATTCCCGCCGGCCCGCAGCCGACAACCGCGACCCTCTTGCCCGTAGGCGCGGCCTTGGCCGGTATTTCCTCCAGAT
>CALXMX010000076.1 GCA_944389575.1 uncultured Opitutales bacterium | reverse complement strand
GCCGCCGAGAAGCGGCTCCATGACGAGGGCCGGTATGGAGCGCTTCTCCAGCTCCGAGTACAGATATTCGGCGTTGATGTTTCTGCCAAGCGCGTGCTTCCAATCGACGTAATTCATCTGAATCAGCACAAAATCCCACTTGATTCCGCTGGCCAGCAGGTGGTCGAACACTTTTACGTCGCCGTGAAATGAGAAGCCCAGATTCCTGATTCTGCCGGCTTTTTTCTCCGCGATTAAAAAGTCCAATATGCCGTTGTCGATATAACGCTTCTTGAACAGCTCCATGCCGTCCCCGCCGCCCACGGAGTGCAGGAGGTAGTAGTCGATGTAGTCGACCTGGAGATTCTTGAAGGAGTTCTGATAAATCTTTATGGAGTTTTCGCGCGAATAGTCCGCGAAGTTTGACATCTTTGTCGAGATGAAAAACTTTTCCCGCGGATGCCTCTTGAGGGCGATTCCCGTGGATTTTTCCGACATTCCCTGGACGTACACCGGAGAGGTGTCGAAGAAATTCACCCCGTGCGCAATGGCGTAATCGACCAGCTCGTTGACGGCCTCCTGGTTGACTTCCTCGCCGTCTCCGCCGGGTTTGGGGCGCAGCGGCCACCGCATGCAGCCGTACCCCAAAAGCGAGACCTTGTCGCCCGAATTGTTGTTTGTGCGCATCGTCATTTTGCCCACGGGCACTTCGCCGGAGCCGCCCCTATCGACGGCCCCGCCCTTTTTAGGCGAACACCCGGCGAGAGCCGCCGAAGCCAATCCGGCCCCCAAGCCCGCGCCCTTTAAAAATTTCCTGCGGCTCAACATGTCGCTTTGACCTTCCTGCATTGAGATTGCCCTTCCTATATTCTGCGCTGTATTTTGTTTCCCTCGACGTAAATCGCCGTAAACGGCCTCGCCGGGCAGAGGTGCTCGCACGCGCCGCAGCCTATGCAGCGCTCCTCGTTGATTGCGGGAATCTTCAGCGACTTTGGATCCTTGGGATTCTGCAACACCATGTGTATCGCGCCCGCCGGGCAGTGGCGGTAGCAGTTGTCGCATTGAAGCTTGTCGACATTGACCACGCAGTTGGCCGCAATCCACACCGCCCTGCCCGCCTGGATTGAGGCTTTGTCCTCGACGTCTATTTTCAAGATCGCGCCCGTCGGGCATACCTGCGAGCATTTCACGCAGTCTATCCTGCAATGCCCTCGCTCAAACGTAAAGTGCGGCTGCATGAATGTCGACAGCTCGCTCGAGGCCGCCAGCGCGCCCGTCGGGCACGACGAGACGCAGAGCTGGCACGCCGTGCAGCGAGCCGCCATGTGCTCCGCGCTGACCGAGCCCGGAGGCAGAACCGGCACGGCGCGCCTCGGGAGTTCGCGCTTCTTAAGTTCGGCCAATCCGCCGTCCAGCTTCATCACTTGCGCCTTGAGCGAATTGGCAAAGAGCGCCGCAAAGAGCGCAAAAAATCCGCGCCGGGCCCCGGACGACGGCGCGCCGCCGCGAATCCGCCCGCGCGATACGCCCGCTTCCCCCCGAAACCTCGCCGACCTTCCTTCCTCCCGGCGCTCTGCGGGTTTTGCTTCAAGCGCTGAAGCCGAATTTTGCGCTTCGGCGCCCCGACCCTTAGGAGCGGACTTGTCCGCGGCGCGCCCGGCCGGTTTCGCGCGGCGGAACGAATACGTTATCGCCCCCTGGCGGCAGTTGTCAATACAGTCGAAGCACGCAACGCAGCGCGACAGGTCAATCTTATGCTCCTTTGAATTTATGCACGACGACTTGCAGTTGCGCGCGCACACTCCGCACCCGTTGCATTTTTCCAAGTTTATCACCGGCCTGAAAATCGAGTATCTGGAGAAAAAGCCCAAAAGCGTGCCTACCGGGCAGAGCGAATTGCAATACAAGCGCCCCTTCTTATACGCCAACGCGACTATCAGCGCAAAAGAGGCTATAGCCGCCGCGAACACCGCCCCGCCGCCCGTCCATACCTGCTCGTACGAGAACAGATAATTTCCAAACAGCTCGGACCCCGCCGCCAAAGCGTTGTTAGCCAACCTCCACACCGGAGCGAACAGCTCCTCCGCGATGCGGCCGTACGAGCTGTAAGGCGCAAGCAGAGCCACGAACGCCCCGGCCCCGAACAACAGCGCCGCCGCAAACAGCGCGAACACCCCGTACCTGAGCCATTTCATCTCCGGCGAATACGACATCTTGTGCATTCGCTTTTTTCCGCGCCCGATTCTCCACACCACGTCCTGAAATATTCCGAGCGGACAAACCGCCGAACAATACAGGCGCCCGAAAATCAGTGTCAATACAAGCAGCGCCGCCACTATCGCAAAGTTTGCCGCAAGAAACGCCGGCAAAAGCTGAATTTTTGCAAGCCACCAAAACCGGTCTCCCGCCGCTCCCGTGAAATCCACAAACAACAGCGTCGCCATGACTAACACGGCAGCCGCCACAATCCGTCTCGTTTTTCCCAGCATAGTCAATCCCTCAAATGTCCGCGTTTCGCCCCGTCCTTCTGGCTTCCCCGCCAGCCGGCCGAATACTCAACCTTTATCCTCTCCGACACCGCGCCTATGGGCAGGCCGGTTTTTATGGAAATCGCCCTGCAATCCTCAAACTCGGGCTTGGCCTTCAAACAGCCCCTAAAGCGCGCAACCTTTATACGCACGGCGCCGAAAGAGGATTCAAACTCCTCGACGCTCCTGCGAAGATACGAGCACTCCATGCGCGATCGCCTCACGCCGAGAGTGGTAGAATGGGCGAAAAAACACTCTACCAGCGCGTCCGCGTCGCGCGGAGAGCACAGCGCGCACACCTTCACGCCCGCGCGGTTTTTCTTCATTAGCACGTTTTCCTGCCAGACGTCGCCGGCGCCCGCCTCAAAGAGCATGTCGGTCAAAAACGACAGGTGTTCCGCGCTCATGTCGTCGAGCGTCGCGGAAAGCAGGACGGCCTCCGCGGTGGAGTATTCTTTATCTTCTCCGCCGGAAGGCTTTTTTCGCGCTGTTTTTCCCATAGAGTCGTCGGCGTATTTTCCCATTTCGTCGAAAACTAAATTTTTTCACTCTACCAAAAACGCGGATATTTTGTAAACACATATTCCTTTCTAAAATCTGCCTTATCCTTTCACCGCAAAAAAAAACGGCGGGGGGAGTCCACCCGCCGAGCGCCGCGTGGTCACGCCGAAAGACAAAAAGCCGCTGAGCGCGCGGGGCCCGCCGCGTGCGGCGGC
This sequence comes from uncultured Opitutales bacterium, assembly GCA_944389575.1. Taxonomy (GTDB): domain Bacteria; phylum Verrucomicrobiota; class Verrucomicrobiia; order Opitutales; family Intestinicryptomonadaceae; genus Merdousia. The sequence continues at coordinate 2 of CALXMX010000076.1, read as the reverse complement.
GG
>CALXMX010000075.1 GCA_944389575.1 uncultured Opitutales bacterium | reverse complement strand
GGAATGCCCCGTATAGAGCATGAGCAGGGCGCTCGCCGCTCCGAACCAGACGGCGATTTTCATGCACGCAACGGCGAAAAATTTTTCCGCGCGCTCCCTCAAAATAAAGTAGGCGCACACGCCCATCGCGAAGAACGCGCCGGTCAGCCAGGATGCCGCAAGCGTGTGCGTCAGCCTGTCGACGGACGACGGATTGAACACCATTGCCCAGAAGTCCGTTATCGCGGCTTTTTGCGCGCCGGCCGAGCCGACAATTTCGTATCCGGCGGGCGTCTGCATAAACGAGTTTGCCACGATTATCCACACGGCGCTGAGATGCGCGCCGAGGCAAACCATGAAAACGCTGAACCAGTGCGTCTTCCTACCCACCTTGTTCCAGCCGAAAAGGGCGACGCCGAGAAACGTGGATTCCATGAAGAAGGCGAATACGGCCTCTATCGCCAGCGGGCTTCCGAACACGTCTCCGACGAATGTGGAAAAGCGCGGCCAGTTCGTGCCGAACTGGAAAACCATTATTATTCCCGTCGCCACTCCCACGGCGAATAGCACGGCAAATAACTTCAGAAAAAATTTTGACGCCGCAAAATATTTTTCATCGCCGGTCTTTAGCGCCGCCGCCTCGACCAATACGATGAATAGGGAAAGCCCTATTGTGACGGGTGGAAATATGAAATGAAAACCTGCGGTCAACGCGAACTGGATTCTGCTTAGCAATTCAACTTCCATAGCTTCGTTTTTTTTATTTTGTAAAAAAAGACAACTTTTAATTTGTGATTTTTAGAAAATGCGCAATAATTTATCCAAAACATATTTTTTATGGATTACGCTATTGGCATTGACATCGGTGGCACCAACACGAAGCTTGGCGCTGTGGACGACAAGGGAAATGTCTTTGAACACCATGAATTCAAGACCAGCGATTACAAAGATTTTGTGTCGTACATGCACGCCCTTGAAGCCGCTATCAGAGAGCTTTCCGACAGGGTCCCCGCCGGCGCCGCGTGCGCGGGAATCGGCATAGGCGCGCCCAATGGCAACTATTACAAAGGCACGATAGACTTCGCCCCCAACCTTCCGTTCGGCAATTCCGCCCCGATTGTCGAGACGCTGCGCATGGCGTTCGGATATTCGCACATATATTTGAGCAACGACGCGAACGCGGCGGCCCTCGGCGAGAAAATATACGGGGGCGGAAAGAATCTCGACCATTTCATAGTCATCACGCTCGGCACGGGCTTGGGGTCTGGAATAATCGTGGACGGAAAGCTTCTACTCGGGGCGGACGGCTTTGCCGGGGAACTCGGCCATGTCTGCGCGATTCCGGGCGGCCGCGTCTGCGGCTGCGGCAAGCGCGGCTGCCTCGAGGCGTACGTTTCGGCCACGGGCATAAAGCGGACGTTTCTTGAGATGCTGTCGAAGTACAACGGGGCGTCGTCGATTGCCGATCTCTCGTATCCCCAGCTTGACGCGAAAGTTATTGAGGACGCCGCCAAGGCGGGCGACATCGCCGCCAAGGAGACGTATGAGATTACCGGGGCCCTTCTCGGCCGCTGCCTTGCGGACTTTGTTTGTTTTTCCCGGCCGTCGGTAATATTTCTTTTCGGGGGCCCGGTAAAGAGCGGTGACTTGATATTTGTCCCGACCCGCAGGGCGCTGGAGGAAAACTCCATGCCGGTTTTCAAGGGGAAGGTGAAAGTTCTTCCTTCGGAGCTTCCGGCGAGCAACGCCGCCATTTTGGGGGCGTCGGCCATGGTGTGGCACGCGATAGAGTCGGAGTCCTGATTTTCTTGAAATATTTTTTAATTCCCGCTGATATTTTGTATCGTTTAAAAACGCTTGTCTGTCTGCGGACGTTTTAAGTTTGCGCCGCGTCCGGATTTTACAGTTGGCGCATCGCGCTTTCAATTTTTTGCGCAGTTTTGAATTATTTGTTTTTTGAGGTTTTTTATTGCGGTATTTGCAAATGAAAAGCCGCATCTTGCAATGTCGAACCGAAAGAGGGAGCTTGCGTAAATCTAAATCGCGCGTCTGTCGGCGCGCGAATTTACGGGGCGGATTAATGCGCGCCGTTTTGGGTTTTATGCGCTGCAGTTTGTTTTTTTTCGGAATTGGAATTTTTTTATCGCGCAAGACGCTTAGCAGAAACTTTTATCGCCGCCTTTTATCGCCGCCGAAAATTTGGGCGAAATGTTTTGTTTTTTTAGCGGAATGGCTCTCCGTCGGCGCGCGAATTTGCGGGGCAAAAAAATACAAATTTGTAGCCGATTTTTTTTCGCGGCGATAATTTGGTCGCACTCGGAATTTTTTGCGGGGCGCCGACTTTCTTGCAACATGTTTGTTTCTAATAAGTTATTGTATCGTTAAAAAATTGGCACGCCATGTGCTTTATGTCCTTATGTCCGCAACTTAAATCTGAGGCGGCAAAACAACCGAAATTAACAACAAACTACATTAGATATTATGAAATCAAAAATTATATCTGCGTCGGCCGCATTCGGCTGCGCGTCCATCATGTATTTTGCCGCGGCCGCCGCCGTTTGCGCTGCGGATGCCCCGGCATCGGATTCGGCCGGAGCTTCCGGTTCCGCTTTAGTCGAGTCGGAAATAGATACGCTCTTCAAAGAGGTCCCGCTCAAGGAGGTTCTCGAGAGATTTTCTCTTGAGGCGGGCATAGGTTTTGAAAGCGAATACGTCTTCAGGGGAAGGAGCGTCACGGGGCCGTCTATCAACCCCTCCGTCAATATCGGATACGATGTCGGCTACGGGTTTGCGCTTAGCGCGGGTTATTGGGGCAACTACAATGTGTCCGACTCCTCCAACCCCGCAACCGAAAACGACTTCACATTCGACATTACCTATACCATTGAAAACTTCACCGTCGACTTCGGATACACGGCATACACCTATCCGTCGGGCGGCAATACGAACGAGCTGAAAGTCGGCGTCGCGTACGACACCTCCGAGCTGCTCGGCGACTTCAACGTCTCGCCGTACGTCGCCGGCTATTACGACTTGACGCTTTCCGGCAAGACTCTCGAGGGCGGCCTTTCGTATTCGGCTCCGATAACGAAATGGCTGTTTGGCTCCACGTGGGGCACGCTGGATTTCGCCGGCTACGTGGGCTACACTTACGGCGATATAAGCTTTGACGCGGACGGAAACTCGATGAATGACGGCTACTTTTATGCGGGCTTTAGCGCAGGAGGCACCGTCGCAGTGACGGACTACTGCTCGCTTTCGGCCGGCATGAGGTACGCGTATTGCAACAACTACGACCCCTCCGGCTCCACGAACAGCAGAGTCTGGTTCGGAACTTCGCTTTCGTTCGGATTCTGATTTTGCACTTCCTCCCGGCGCCGCCCGCGCGTCGGGGAGGGGAATCGCGCGTAAGAAATTTTTAAACATTTGGCGGAAGCGGCCTGCGCCTTTTTTTTGCGAATCGGGCGCGGCTTCCGCCGCATTCTTTGCTTGCGGGCGCACAAAGAGGGCGCGCGTAGGCGAATATCGACCGCGGGCATCGGCTGCGGGGCGGGCGAAAAATTCCTCCGCGGCGAAGGGCGCGGGAATTAAATACCGGAGCCGAATTTAAATTTCAAATCCGCTTTCCGAAGGCTCGCGGCAATTTATGCCCTTTTTGCGCACGGCTTCCAAAAACGGCGCGGGGTCTTCGGTGTTGTCCGCGAAGAGCCCGTAGTGCATCGGAACGGCGAGGCGGGGTTGCAGAGCTTCAACTAATCGCGCCGCCTCTCTCCAGTTCATGTTCCCGAGCTTTCCGTTTATGCACACGAACGCCGCGTCGATTTTCCCGTCCGCCGCTCGCGCGACTTCTCCGGCGAGCTCGGGAAAGTAGAGGGTGTCCGCGCTGGCGTAAAACAGCAGCCCGCCGAGCTCCATCACAAATCCTACGGCGGAGGCGTCCGAATGCTTGGCGGGCACGGCGCGGATTCGCAGGCCGCCCGACGAAAATTCGTCGCCCGGCCTCAACGGGACGAATTTTGCGCAGTCGTGCCCGTCTTTGGCAAAGTGTCTGGCCGCGCTTTCGGAGCCGGCAAACCGCGCATTCGCAGCGGCCGCCGCCGCGACGCTTTTCGGATCGTAGTGGTCCGTGTGGTCGTGCGATATACAGTAGAAGTCGGCGTTTAAGTTTTCCGGGGCGATCGGGGCGGGCCTCATGCGCTTTAGGCCGGGCTGTCCGAATGTCTCATACACGTGGTCCGTCAGATATGCGTCTATGCAGACGCGCAGCCGACCGGTATCGAACAGGAGTCCCGATTGTCCAAGCCATTTAATTTTTACGCCCATATTCTTTTCAACGCAGTTTTCCTGCCGCAGTTTTTTTCAGGATTGTTCGGCCGCGATCGGCGGCTTCGATTTCCCGCCTAAACCGCGCCCTTTTAATTCTTTGCCGCCGCCGAGTAAAGCGCGCCTTCGGCGCGCGGAAGTATTTGCGGTTTTCTCTGCGCAAATCAGAGGTCCGCGTCCGGGGGCATGTGCTGCGCGCTGCAGCCGCCGTCGACCACGAGCCGCTCTCCGCAGATGTTCCGCGCGGCGTCCGAGGCCATGAACGCCACGGCCTGGGCTATGTCGTCGCCCGAGGCCTCAAAGCCGAGGGGCGTGTTGAGCCGCCTGCGCTGCGCTACTTCCGCGGGGAGGTCGTCCCATCGGTTTGTGTTGATGTATCCGGGGGCGACTTCGTTCACGCGTATTCCCTTGCGCGCAAGGTCGCACGCCATGGAGCGCGTCAGAGCGTCGATGCCGCCCTTGCTTGCCACGTACGCCGTCCTGTTTCTTATCGAGCGCATCGACACGTTGGAGCCGAGGTTCACAATCACTCCCTTGTCCGGCTGTCCGAGCATTATCTTCACCGCCTGCTGCGACACCTGAAACGTCCCGAGCAGATTCGTCTTTATGACCTTCAAGAAGAAGTCGGGCGACATCTCCTCAAACGGCGCCCCTATCCCCTGGTCGCAAGCGTTGTTGACGAGTATGTCCAGGCCGCCGAACTCCTCCGAAATTTTTGCGAACATGGATTTGACTTCGTCCAGATTGGATATGTCGCAGGCGATTGGAAGGAATCCCGAGAAGCCCATGTCCTCGAGCGTCCGCGCGCCCTGCGCGATGGATTTTTCGCTCGCCGCGCATATTGCCACGCGCGCGCCCTCGCGCAGGAAAAGCGCGGCTATGGATACGCCCGTATTGCGGCTTGCGCCCGTCACGAGCACCCTTTTGTTTTCAAATCTTTTCATATCGCATCACTTTTCGTTGAAGTAGTTTCCCGCGCCGTCGGGGCGTATGTCCGTAAGCGTTCCCTTGTAGTGGCGCAAGTCGTGCGGGGAGTAGGGGTGTTTCAGCATGGCGTCCTCGCATATTTCTATTCCGAGTCCGGGGACGTCCGGTATGGACATGAGCCCGTTTTTGAACGACACCTTTTCGGTGCTTATTTCGCTCCGCCACGGAATGTCGGTGGCCATCGTTTCCAGCAGGTAGAAGTTTGGCGTGCACGCGGCCAGCTGGAGGGTTGCGGCGTTTGCTACCGGGCCGCTTGGATTGTGCGGACATACGGGAATGTAGTGGGCCTCGGCAATGGCCGCTATTTTGCGGGTTTCGGCTATGCCGCCGGCATGCGACACGTCCGGCTGCCAGAAGTCGGCGCACTCCATGCGCAGGAAGTCTAAGTATTCAAAGCGCGAGTAGAGGCGCTCCCCGCCGCTGACGGGAGTCTTAATTTTGGAGCGTACCCACTTTAGTCCGCTTTTGTCGTCCGGCGGAACGGGCTCTTCAAACCACAGTATCGAGAACTCCTCCAGCGCGTTGCCGATTCGCACGGCGGTCGGCACGTTAAACCTGCCGTGCCCCTCTATTATCAGCTGGGCGCGGTCTCCCACGGCGTCGCGCACGGCGGATATGCAGTCGAGGGCGTCGGTCAGCGCCTTCGGGGAAATGTTCATGTACGAGCTTGCGAACGGGTCCCACTTTAGTCCGCTGAATCCGTTGTCCACGGCCTCCTTTGCCTTTGCGGCAAATTCCTCGGGTTTTTTCGCCCCCGCGAACCAGCCGTTTGCATAGCACGGCACGGCGTCGCGCACCCTGCCGCCGGGCAGCTGCCACACCGGGACGCCGAGCGACGTACCCCTGAGGTCCCACAGCGCCATTTCCACGCCGGCGAGCGCGCTCATCAGC
>CALXMX010000074.1 GCA_944389575.1 uncultured Opitutales bacterium | reverse complement strand
ACGTACAGGCTCGCCGGCCGCTCCTGCCTTGCGGGCGACAGAATCGGAGACTACTCCTTCGACGCCCCGCTGCGGGAGGGCGACATTCTGTTTTTTGCCGACATGGCCATATACACCATGGTCAAGACAAACACATTTAACGGAATGCCACTGCCTGACATCTGCCTGTTCGATTCGCGCACCGGGGATTTCAGGGTCGTGAAGAGTTTTGGATATGATGATTTCAAGGGGAGGCTTTGAGGCGTGAGCTTGGAGGAGGCCATAGCGCGGCGCAATGCGCGCATAGAAAATCTGCGGGTTCTCTGCGCGCCGATATTCGCCTCTTGCGGCGGAAAAATCACTTTAGAGATTGGCTGTGGAAAGGGGCACTACTTGAGCGCGTATGCGGCGGCGTTTCCCGGCGAGACGTGCGTGGGAATAGACCTCATCTCCGAGCGCGTGCGCGACGGCGCGCGGCGCGCGGCCAACCGGCGCGCGGAAAACGCGCACTTCGTTAAGGCCGAGGCTTCGGAGTTTCTTGAATCCATGCCGCCTGAAGCAAAGCTCGGGCGGGTGTTCGTATTTTTTCCGGATCCGTGGCCGAAGGCGAAGCACCATCGCAGGAGGCTCATGCAGCCGGCATTTCTCGACGCCCTGCGCCCGTTCTGCCTGCCCGGCGCGAAGCTGCACTTCCGCACGGACTACGCGGAGTATTTCGCCAGCACGCGGGAAATTATCGCCCTCAATCCGAATTGGAGGCTGTGCGCCGACAGCTCCCTTCCGTTAGAGGAGGTCTCGCAGTTTCAGCGCATACTTCCGGAGTTTTCAACCCTCGCGGCGGAGGCCGTCTGAAGGCATGGATTCGGATTTGTCGGAAGGGCGGCTTACCCCCACGCAGACTGCGCGGCTTCTGCGCTCGATGGGGCATGTGCCAAACAGGAGGCTCGGCCAGAATTTTTTGGTGGACGCAAACATTGTGGGAAAGTCGCTCGACTATGCGCGGGTGTGTCCCGGGGACGCGGTTGTGGAGGTCGGCCCCGGTTTGGGCACGCTGACGGGGGCGTTGCTTGCGCGAGGGGCGCGCGTGTACGCGGTCGAGCTCGACGCGGAACTCTTCGGGCACCTGTCGAAAATTTTTGCCGGCGGAAAAAATTTCAGCCTGATAAACGCCGACGCCGTGGAGCGCCCGCTCGCGGATCTTCCCGCGGATATTGCGGAATACAAGATCGTCTCCAACCTTCCGTATTCGATAAGCACTCCGTGGCTGGACGCCGTGCTGTCGGCGCCTCGCCTGCCGTCGCGCATGTCGCTCATGCTTCAAAAGGAGGCGGCCGAGCGCTTTTGCGCGGCGGCGAATACCGGGGAATATTCGCCCATATCCGTTTTTCTCTCCGGGGCGTACGCTCTCGAATGCTCGCACAAGGTGGCGGCGCAGTGCTTTTATCCGCGTCCGGCGGTGGATTCGGTTTTGGCGTCGTTCAGGCTGCTGGAGGCTCCGTACGTGTTTTCTAGCGCGGCAAAGGGCCTGATTCGGAAGATATTTTTAAAGCGCCGCAAGCAGATCGGCTCCATAGTCAGGAGCGCGGGCGCGGACGCGGAGATTCTTTCGGCATGGCTGGATTCGTGCGCGGGGCTGAATCCTGAAAGCCGGCCGCAGGCGATTGAAATGCGCCATTGGAAGGCACTCAATGAAATGGCAAAATGAATTTGTCGCACATATTTTTTGTCTTTTGCGCGGCCGCGCTGGTTTTGTACGGCGCGTTTTTGGGTATTGTTGCGCTGTTTAAGAACGCGGTCATATTTCCGGCGCCGCCGCCGTCCTACTCGCGCGCGCAGATGTTTTTGCCGCTTGCAAACGGAGAGCGCGCGGCCGCGGTTTGGCTGCCGGCGGATTCGGAAGCGCCGGTCATTCTTTACAGCCACGGCAACGGCGAGGATTTGGGCGAGATTGCCGAAGTCTTGCGGACGCTGAATTCCCGCGGATTTTCAGTTCTTGCGTACGACTATGTGGGATACGGGCTCAGCGAGGGAAAGCCCAGCGAGGAAAAGATCTACATGGCCGCCGATGCCGCGTGGAAGTGGCTTGCGGAGACGATGAAAATTCCCGCCGGAAGGATTGCGCTGATGGGGTATTCGCTCGGGAGCGCCGCGGCGTCGCATTTGGCGGCGGCGCACCCGGACGCCCGGTGCCTCGTGTTGAGCGGGGCGTTCAGCGACGGCGTGAACGCCGTGTGCCCGGTAAGGATTGTGCCGATGTCGATATTGGACAACGCCTCAAAGCTCGCCGGAGTCCGCATGCCGACGCTCGTGCTCCACGGCACGCGTGACTTTGTTGTGCCGCCGCGCAACGCCCGCAAGATTTTCGGACTGCTTCCTTCGCCCAATAAGCGATTAGTGTGGTTTGAGGGCGCGGGCCACGCGCTCCCGCAGGTCGAAAATTATTTTGACGAGGTGTGCGCATTCGTCAATAATCCGAGACCATGAAAACTGCCGCAGTCGTAATTTTTGACGGATTTGAGGAGGTCGAGGCCATTGCGCCGGTCGACATATTGAGGCGCGCGGGCGTCGGCGTGAAGCTTGCGGCGGTCGGCGGTAGCCTTGACGTATGCGGCAGAAGCTCGATAACGGTGCGCGCGGACGCGCTGTTTTCGGAGATTGCGGAGTCGGAATTTGACGCGGTGGTTCTCGCGGGCGGGCCCGGCGTGCGCGCCGCAGCCTCCGACGCGCGGCTGATCGAGTTTTTCTCCCGGCACTTCCGGGCGGGAAAAATAACGGCGGCAATCTGCGCGGCTCCCGGAGCGCTTTC
>CALXMX010000073.1 GCA_944389575.1 uncultured Opitutales bacterium | reverse complement strand
GCGGCCGAGGCCTCGGTAAAGCTCAAGGACCTCGACAGAAAGAGGCTATGGGCGATGCAGACGCCGCAGGTGTTCGCAACCCGGGCGATAACGCGCGCATACGAATACGTGGCAAAAAATTCCGTGCGCGTGACCGACGACGCAGCGGCCGCGGAACTGTCTGGAACAAAGGTTGCCATAGTTGAAAACTCGTTCCCCAACCCGAAGATAACCGTTCCGCAAGACATCGACTTCGCGGAATTTTTGCTGAAGTCCAAGAGGGTCCGCATCGCAAAATAATAAACCAAACCGCCGATTTTCGCATATGAATCAAAAATACAGAATAGGGTTCGGATACGACGTCCACCAGCTGGCGCACGGCAGAAAATGCATTTTGGGGGGAGTTGAAATCCCCTCTGAAAAAGGCCTCTTGGGCCATTCCGACGCCGACGTGCTAAGCCACGCCGTCGCCGACGCCGTTCTCGGGGCGGCCGCCCTGCCCGACATCGGGCACTATTTTCCCCCGTCCGACGACTCGTGCAAAGACATAAACTCGCAGGAAATCGTCAAGCGCGCGGCCGCCGAAATAAGGAGCCTCGGGTATCGCGTCGCAAATGTCGACGCCACCATAATCGCCGAAGCGCCAAAGATCGCTCCGCACTTAGCCGACATGAAGAGGGTCTTGGCAGAGAGCCTTTCGGTCGCCGCCGAGGACGTCGGCATAAAGGCCACCACCAACGAAAAGATGGGGTGGGAGGGCCGAAGGGAGGGCATTGCCGCGCATGCGGTATGCCTGATCGAAAAAATTTAAGGCGCGCCCGCCGCGCGCGCCGAAGATTTTCCGAAAGCAAGCAAAACCTTTTGGCGAATGCGCGCAAAAACGGCTCAACGCGGCCAGCAAATTCGCCTTACCTCCACGCCCCGCGCATCGTTTGCCTTCGGAATATTTTTGCGTTCGGAATAAAAAAGCGCGCGAGATTTGCCGTTCCAAAATTCCGCGCGCTCTTTATTAAAATGAAAAAACTTTCGGCTACGCGCCGCTTTCGCCGGGCGAGGAGAGCAACAGGGAAAATCCCACGAATATAAAATTGATTCCGACCAAAACTCCAACAAACCAAATTCCCATATCCACATTAAAGAGTATGAGAATACTCAATATGACGCAGACGATCGCGTTGATCATCACCATAAATCCGCCGCTCAATTCCCTCAGCCTGTTCCAGTAGATTATCGACACTATTCCCTCGGCGAGGAACATAAATCCGAAGAACAGCATCAGCGCCTCCGTGCCGGCAAACGGATTTGCCAGCAGAAGAATTCCCGCAACGGCGTACATCAGCATTAGGACGACATAAAAAAATTTTCCCCACAAACCGCCGCTCCACGGCATTTGGAAAAGCGCAAAAATCGCGCCCGCCAAAAGCGAAATTCCGACCACAATATCTATCGAAATCGACGCCAAAATCGGATAGCACACGCAAAACAGCCCAAGAACCACAAAAAGGATTCCGGCCAGAGTTCCATAACCGCCCTGCTTAATCCGGGCGAAGTTGTTTTGATTTTCTTCCATAAAAAACGCCTTTGCATTCGCCCCTCCCGCAAAAGTTCGCACAACATAATTTGCAGAAAAAGCTTGCTGTATGACAAAAAGAAATCCACGATAGTTCCAATAATTGTCGGGCGATTAGCTCAGTTGGTTAGAGCGTCTGTTTTACACACAGAAAGTCACAGGTTCGAGTCCTGTATCGCCCATTTTTGCTATGCGTTTGCGAAGGAAAAACTTGCGGTTTTTATTTGCCTGTATTCAAGGCGTCGGCCGACCGCAAAAGAGTTTTAAGGATATGTAGAATCCTCTATTTGAGGCCGAAGGATTTTTACAACTTAAAATATCAAACTTCCCGCATGCGGGCGGCGGCAAGAAAAACCGGCGGAATTTAAGTTTCTTGGGTTTTATACCGCCGGGCCTCTTGCGCCGAAGTGGGCGCAAGGCAATATATCGTAATAAAAACAATCCTGCTCCGCCCGAAAGCAAACGGCACTGGCGCCGGACTATGGACTATTTTAAACGAAGTTTTCCATGACCAATCTAAGCGGCGCGCGGCGGGAATCCCAGACAAAATGAAAAGCCTTGCCCCGCCCGCGTAAGACGGGGCTTTGCGCCGAAAATTTTAGAACGCGCGCGCGGGGCATGAAAAACGGCAAAAGTTGCCGTTGACATGCAAAATCATGTGGAATTAATATAAATATCGCTGTCGATTATGTTGTGATAAGATGCTCTCAAGTAATTTAATTAATATAAAATGAAATATTGCAGACACATTTTAATTTTTATAATATTAAATTACATTGTCTCCTCTTTATGGGGGCAGATTGACGTCCTCAAAATCAAAACGCCCTCAAAAGAAAACCCGACGGCGGCGTTTCGCTGCCGCGCGCCCGACCGATACGACAAATCCTCCAAGGCAAAATACCGCCTTCTAATCTATTTCGGCGGGCGCAATACTACGGGAGAAAGCGAAGTAAGGAATGCCACATGGACAAGCTGGTGCGACAAAAACGACATATTCCTCATAACACCGTCATATAAAAACGACAATTATTGGGAGCCGCAAAAGTGGTCGGGCCGGGCGCTTTTGGAGGCGATAGCGCGGCTCAAAAAGAAATATCCCAACCTCTGCGACGACAAGCTCCTGTTTTACGGATACTCCGCCGGCGCGCAATGCTCCAATCTCTTTCCCGCATGGATTCCCGACAAGACCCGCGCATATGTCTCACACGCATGCGGTGTGTTCCACAAGCCGGACGAAAAGATGAAAAACGTCGCGGGGCTCCTGACCTGCGGGGACGCCGACAGGCAGCGAATGACAATAAACCTCCGCTTCATCAAGAGCTGCCGCAAACTTGGGATAAGCGTCCTATGGAAGTCGTTTCCCAACCACCCCCACGACGTCCCGCAAGGCTCCATATACCTTGCGCAAAAATTTCTGGAATACTACCACAAGCTTTACATAAACGACTTGGACAAATCGAAACCCAAACCCGCCGAAAACGGCGATCCGATATTTGTCGGCGACGACCAGGACGGTGCGGTATACCCCGCAAATTCCCCCGCCGCAAGGCAGATTTACGAAGAGGACAAAGTGTTCTTCCGCTCAAAGGAGCTCGCCGACGCGTGGGCAGAAAGCGCGACAATGCCATGAAAGCCGTCGCAGCCGCTCTCATCATTCTTGCGATTCCCGTTTGGCTGCTTGCGAAATGTGGGCGCATGGAGCTTGGCGGAATAGAATTCGTCTATCGCCTCCCCGCTAAGATCGAAAAAAACGTGCGCGTAATGGTTGTGTTCGGCGGCAGGAACTGGCCCGGTGAAAAAACGATCAAGACTTTCAATTTCGACAAGCTGGCGGACAAGCACTCCCTGATATTACTTTCGCCGTCGTTTAAGGACGACAAATACTGGCAGCCCGAAAAATGGTCGGGCAAGCTGCTCTTGAAGGCCGTGGAAGCCCTGAACTCGAAGTGTTCCCTGCCGGATAGAAAGCTCCTCTTTTACGGATATTCCGCGGGCGGACAGTGCGCAAATCTCTTTTATAACTACATGCCCGAACGCGTCGAGGCGTGGGGGCTTCACGCCTGCGGAGTATATCCGCAAGCCCCGCAAAAAAACGGCGCCCCCGCCTTCGCCACCTGCGGGCTGCTGGATTCCGACAGAGTGCGCATAAGCAAAATATTCATCTACAAATATCGCGAGCTCGGCGGCAACATCATATGGAAAACGTACGCCGGCGGACACGAGCTGAACGGGGAGGCGCTGGATTTCGCCCGCCAGTTCTTCGACGACATTCTGGGTGGATCCGCAAGCCCCATATGCGTCGGAGAGGACGAAACCATGCTCGTTCTGCCGCCGCACAGGGCGCGGGAAATAGACATTGAGTTTAGAAACCCGCTCTATTCGGAAAAATTGAAAAAGCTTTGGGAGGAGCGTTAAATGGAGTTTACCTACGACGGACTTGTCCGATACGGCTTCGGCTTTTACAATCCGAACCACGCCGCCGCCCTAATATGCGCGATTTTGCCGTTCGTTTGGCTCCTGTTTTTAGGCTCGGGGTTGCTGCGAAAGGCGGCGGGTGTTTCGATTTCGGCCGCGCTGATTTGCGCGCTGGCCATGACCTATTCGAGGGCTGGAATGCTCGCGCTGGCAATCGAAGCGGCGGCGTTTTTAATTTTTGCGAAATTCAAATGCTGGAAAATCTTTTTGGGAATCGGCATATTCGCGGTCGCGGCGGCGTTTTCGCTGGGGGCATTGGACAGGATTTCCTACGACGCCTCCGCGGGCAACAGACTGGAAATTTGGAGCGCGGGACTCTCGCTTTTTGCGGCGAATCCCCTCGGGGTGGGCATGGGGAACTCCGGTCAAATAGCGTCGGCGTTTCTCCTGCCGGACGCCATAGAATGCAGGACGCTCGTCAACGCGCATTTGACATTGCTTTGCGAGTTCGGAATTTTAATCGCGCTCCTGTGGACCGCATTTATCGCGTACGCCCTCATGGGGATTTCCCCAAAAAGCTCCCCGCCCAAATTTGCCGCATACATTGCCTTTTGCGGAATGCTGGTTTCCTCAAGCCTCGCAAGCATATTCGATTTCGACGTCCTCTTTTACCCGCAAAAATACGAACATTTCACAACGCTCAACATCGCCATGCAATGGCTCAACCTCATCGCGTTCTGCGCGCTCGGCGCGTTTCTTTGTTCGGGAAGCTTTTCGACAAGGCGGGCGGTGCTTTCGGCGGGGGTGGCGGCTGTTCTTTTGGCGGGGCTATTTCTTGCGGGGAAAAATTTTCCCGCCTCTCCAAAATTTCAAAAGATTGGCGGAACCGAGTTCGCGGGATACTTCGGGCGCTCCGGAAACGCGCCCGAAAGAATGGCTCTATTTTGCGACGCCTTCAACTTAAAAGGCGCCTAGAAAATTTTGAAAAAACACGGCCTGAATAAAGACTGCGCGGTTGCGATGCGCCCGTTTCGGGGCGAGAGCCTCCCGAATATCGGGGCAGGCCAGATAATCCTGATGGGAAGCTGCGCCGACTTCGCCAATGCGACGAACGCGCGCTGCGCGCTCATAAAACCCCCGCCGCACTTCTCGCCCGAAAAAGACAACATTTCCGAAGCGTACCTTCCAAAATGGAACTCCAATTATGACAGGCTCAAGCGGAAGTTCCCGAATTGGAGGGAGCTTTAGAACGCAACCTAAGCGGCGCCCGATTTTAAAAATCGAAATTTTTGCCGCCGCAAATTTCTGGCGCTGCAAATCTCCCGCAAAGCGCCGCCGCCAAAGAGCCGCCAAAGCGCGCGCAAAGGTTGCGGAAAACCGAAAAGTGAATGCCGCGCTTGCGGCGCGCAAGTTTTTAACGAGGCGTAATAAAAACTCCGCTTCCCGCATGCGGGCGCAGCGCCGAAACGCCCTCTCTTGCCAGACGTCCGCGCCCGAAAAGCAAAAAAAAGGCTCCCGAATCCGGGAGCCTTGAACTACATACATATTGATGACTTGAAAAAATTTTCCACCCGGCCTCAAACGCGCCCCAACCGGACTTCAACCGGGCCTCAAACGCGCCTCAGCCCCGCCCGCGCCCCGGCGCCGCCCGGCGGACAAGCATATATGTCGCGCAGACGATTCCCAATGCGAGCGCAAAATCGGCCGGTTCCGGAACAGCAGCGCCGGCGTTTATAACGCCTATGCCGGACAAGTCGAAACCCGGAGTGCCGTGGGTCGGGCACGCGTCGTAAATCGGATTTCCCGCGCTGTCGAGCACGCTGCCGTCCCCGTATATGTCGACAATCCTGACATAGTTGACGCTCTCCAAATCCAAATACTGGTAATTCTCCAGCAAATCCGATATGTAGTCCGCTGAAAACACGCTCGAAGAAAGCGCAGTGGAGGTTTCGGCGTCCCAGTGGGCGAGGGCGTAATCGTACGCGTCGGCAAGCTCCTGAAGGTCGTATCCGTTTCCGTAGCCTATCATGTACTTTGAGCCGAGGTTATATATCAGCGTCGGGTCGTTGTCGCCGGCGTCGATATCGGAGCCGACGGGGGAAGTTCCGAGATAGAAATTCGGAAAGCGCACAAAATGTTCGCCGTCGGTGGAAACCTCGACGAACGCAAGCTCCAAGAACGTATTGTTTAGGGAGTTTTCAAAAACCGCAAAATCGTATCCGTCTCCGTTGCGAATGGGAACGTCAAAAGTCATGACAATGCTTCCGGGATTGTCCTTGTCCTCGCCCAGAACAACGACGTCCGAAGTGTCGCCTCCCGTCGCTCTGCCGAACGCCTTTGAGGGGTCGGTAAACGCGTCGGCGCCGTAATCCGTTCCGCTTCCGCTGATTCCCCCGGCGGGATTGTACGATGCGCACCCGGTGGCCCACCCCGCAAATTCGTAAACCGGCTCGGCGGAAAGCCCGCCGTTCTTCCAGACTTTCCCATTGTTGGCTATGGCCGCGTTGGTCTCGTCGCCTATTCCCCCGGCAAACGATATCACCAGGCCGAGGGTCGGCTCTAAAACGTAATATTCATTCTTGGGCAGAAACGGATCGTACAACGAGGCGAGCGCCGCGGAGCAGGCTAAGCACAAAGAGCATATTATACTAAGTTTTTTCATGACATTTTGCGATATTTAAAAATTTATGTTCACTCCCGCTTTCATCATGCGCCCCATTCCCGGATAGTATCCCGAACTCCACGCGCACGATACGTAGCGCTTGTCCAAAGCGTTTTCTATTGCGAAAAACAAAGTCGCGTATCGGCAGATGCCGAACGTGAGCTGAAAATCCACAAGGGCGTAGGCGGGAATTTTGCGGTATTGGTTTTCATAGTCGCTTCCCGCATACTGCTCGGAGAGAAAATTCACGCGCGCCGAGAGCGTCACCCACGAGAGGGGCCTTATGTACGCCGACACGTTCCCGTAAAAATTCGGCACGAGCGGAACTTCGTTTCCGTCGAATTCGCCCCCGTCAAACTGCGCCCGAACTACCGCGAGCATCGCGCCGACCCCCCAATACTTCGCGTCGTAGCGCGCCTCTATATCCGCGCCGTAGCGGAGCGTCGGAGGCATATTCGTGTTCAGCCAATAGGACGTCCCCGACGAATCGACGTATTCGTAATAGCCTATTTCGTCGCGCAAATCCGTCACAAACACGCTGCCGGTAAAAGTCCACGGCCCGGAAAAAAACTTTGCGCCGATTTCGTAGTTCTGCCCGGTTTCCGGCTTGAGGTTGAAGTTGAATGGAATCGGGAGCCCCCCGCCCTGATAGGACGCTATTTCGTCCGTGGCCGGATAGTGGTATATCTGGTCGAATTTGAAGAA
Organism: uncultured Opitutales bacterium; assembly: GCA_944389575.1. Lineage (GTDB taxonomy): Bacteria > Verrucomicrobiota > Verrucomicrobiia > Opitutales > Intestinicryptomonadaceae > Merdousia. The sequence goes on along the minus strand of CALXMX010000073.1, from coordinate 16,915 downwards.
CATCGAAAGGTCGCTTCGGACCCTCCAGTTGACGGCGAAATTTCCGCCGACGCCGTTGAACCACTTTGAGCTGTCGAAAGACGTCGCCGAATTTACCTTCGGCGGATAATTGGGATTGGGCACGACGTACTGCACACCGCCCATGGTTATTACGCGCGTGGGCTCTATCGACGCGTCTATGTACTCCGTGTTCTCGGCGCTTATTCTCATGCCTTCATACCGCACAACCGCCGAAAGCAACAAGCCCTCAAACGGCGACCACTCGCCGCCCAAATAGGGAGCCGCGGAAATTCTGGACACGTCCGCCAGCCCCTTTGAAAACTGCGTCTGCTTGTAATAGAGATTGAAGTCTATAGAATCGTAGGCGCCGTCGAACCCGGCGAGAAGCTTTGCGTTGTCGCCGACTTCAAACTTGTATCTGGGCGAAAACGTCCCCGTCCACTGAAAATTTTTGCTGCGCCCGCCCATGTTCCAATGTATGTCGCGAAAATTCGCGCCCGCCTCGACCTCGCCTTCGCCCGCCGCGGACTTGCTCTTTAACGACGCCCTTACTATTCCGTCCTTGGAGCGCGACGTGGAACCCTTGCCGTCGCTCTGGAGCGGATCCTCCTGATACTGCGCCCATGTGAGCGGACCGGGATAGTTTATCGACGAATCCGTAAAGTTGCCCGACAGCACGAGCGTATTGTCGGGATTTATGTCGTGGCCGAGCGTCAGGTTTGCGCTGGCGGCGCGGTTTTCGGAGTTTTTGCGCCAGCCGTCGCTGGAAAAATAATTGACGGCGGCCGCAAAAAAATTCGCGCCGTCGCGCCCCGACGCGCGCGCGGCGAGATTGTAGGTTCCGTACTGCCCGTAGAGCGCCTGCGAGGAGAAATTCACCCCGTCCTCCTTCGCTCCAATAGTGGTTATCTTTATCACCCCGGCCTCGGCGGACGAGCCGTAGAGCGCGCTCTGCGGGCCGCGCAGCACCTCGACGCTCTCGACGTCGGAAAGCGGAATCTGAAGCCAGTTTATCGCGCCCATGTCGCTGCGGTTAAAGCGCAGCCCGTCAACCATTACAAGCACGCGCGTCTGCGAATTTTCGCCGAATCCGCGCATGGCCAGATCGCCGCTCGCCGAGGAGCCCACGACTGACCGGAAGTTGACGTTCCCAAAGCTCGAAATCACATCGGCCACGTTTGTGTACGCGCTCCCCTCTATTTTTTCCCTGCTTATATAAGTTGAGTTTGCGGGCGTTTCCAGAGGTTCGCCGTCAAACCTGTACGCCGTGACGACAAAATCCTCCAAAACTCCGCCCGGCTCCGCCGCTTCGCCGCCAAAGTCTGCGACGGCCCTTCCCGCCTCCGCCGGCGCTTCGCCGGAAGAGGGGGCGGCCACAGGACTTCCGGCGGGAACTTCATCGACATTCCCCGCGGAGAGCTGCGCCAAAGACAAAATCCCGGCGCATGCGAATGCTAAAGCGCGGCGCATTTCCAACTGCGTTGCGAAACTACTTTCCCAACTTGCGCCGCGCAAAGGCCGCCGCAAGGGCGATTGCGCCGAAAAGCGCCGCGTACTCGGCCGGCTCCGGCACGTTGAATACCACGTTGTCTATCGCAAGATATGCGGGCATCGTCATTCCGTAGTTGTTGCTGAACGAAGATATCACCTGAAAGCCGATTCCGTAAACGCCGCCCTCGGCGTTCAGCGACGAAAGATCTACCGTATTCCAATCCTGGCTGATTGTGATTGTTCCCTCTTCGTTTTTGGCCAGGCACAAATCGACATGCTCGCCGAGGGTTCCGTCCGCGTCCAAGAGCGCGTAGATTCTGGCGACGTAGAACGAGCCCTCGTCGGTCTGAAGGCTGTGGTACGGGTTGGAGACGGAATCGTACGGATCATCGGGATTGAGCAGTCCGGTAGTCAGGCTGCCGTTCATCAGCTCCTCGTAATCGTATGAGGTGAGCGCGATGTCGATGGAATCCAGCATGACGTTCTGGTCGAAAATCAGGCTGGTGAGGTTTGGGAATCCGTCATACTGCCCCGTGGAATAGGAATCGCCCCAGTCGGGGTCTCCGGACAACTTGTACGGCCGCCATGTCGCCGGATCTGAAACGGGAAGATACAATACGCCGAAATTGGAACCGCTCGACGCTCCGCCCGGCCTGGAGCGCAAGTCGTTGTCCTGGCCGGTGCCGGTATTTGCCGTCTGGTTTGAAACGGCTCCCCCCGCCCAGTACATTTCGTACGTTCCGGAATCATAGTAGTACATATATTCAAGCGACGCCTTCACGCCGTCCGAATGCGTCTCAAAAGTGCCGTAAGAACCGGTCGTGTACGCGTCCGCCTGTAAATCTTTCGTGCTGGAAGGCAGAGTGGAGGCGGATATGTCCTCAAACCCGAACACTCCGGCGGACAATGTTCCCGCGGCGGCGCACGCCGACAGAAACGCCATTGATATTTTTGCGAATCTCATTGTGTTTCCTTTCTGATTTCTTCGAAGCAGATTGGGATTCTCTCAAAATCCCGAAGAAATCAAAACACAACGCCGCACGCCCGACTGCGCGCAAAACCGAAAGCGCGCGGGGCCGCGCCGAATAAAATCCGGCATAAAACGTCCGTAATTCTTTACTCGAGAATTGAAAGGACATTCGCATACACACGTCTTCTGGCTCATTCCACAGCGGGGAAAAATGCATTCCCCCGCGCCTACCGGCCTTCCCGCTTTCGCAGTGGCTTGGGCAGTTCGGAATTTACAGCGGCGAGACCGCGCCCGATTTTCACGGGACTTCCGTTTGTGCGCGAATAATTTTTCACGCGAATCTCCAATGGGGAGATTCAATCCCAAAGAACTATCTTGCGCAATAGTTTTGCCTCCCGCCGAAAATGTCAACCGATTTTCTAAAAAAACATTTCCGCAAAATACCGCGGCTATTTCCGCGCTCCCGCTTCCCCGGTATTCCCGGCAAATTTAAGGCGCCGCCGGTGCATTTGAGATGCCGCATGCAAATTTGAAGCGCGCCGCCCCACGCCTCCCCTTCCCGCCCGAAACCGGTTGGAAATCGATTGGAAACAGACCGAAAGCCGGCTGAAAGCCGCTTGGAACTCCGTTTGGAATTTCGTTTGGAACTTCGCTTTAATTTCGCTTTGAATCTCGCTTTGAAGAGCGCCTTGCGTCGCAAGGAAGGAAAGCGGACGCGCCGGTTTGCCAATTTACACGCAAAAAAATTCCGCAGCAAACAGCCCGCGCAAATTTTCGGCTTTCAACTACGCGTTTCTTGCGCCGCGCAACACCTCCTCTCCGCGCGCCGCTCATCTCCACGCCCCATTTTCCCGCCGCGCCGCCCTTCGCTCCAACGGCGAAGCGGGACGCGCTTCCGATCGGCGCGCCCGCAACGCGCACACGACCGCGCGCGACCGCAACGTAGTCGTACACGGCAATGCAGTCCCAATCCGACCAATGCGAACGAAAGCCCGCGCACCATCTTTCCACTCCTTTATTTAGCGTTGACAGGCGTTCCGCTCAAACGTATTCCAATCACATTGTATTTTGGCTTTCGACATTATGAAAAACTTTGCGAAAAAAATTATCCTGCTGCTGACAATTTTGCAATGCGCCGCACCCGCATTTTCCTACCGGGAAATCTCCGGCGCGGACAACGCTCTCGCCGACTTTCCGCGGCTGGCGGGCGAAACTTCCGATTCGGCGAGAATCCAGCGCGCAATCGACGCGTCAAAATTCGGGGTTTTGTCGATTCCCGCGGGCGAATACCTGTTAGACAAGCCCGTTAAAATCCTCAACGGAGCCTCCCTCGACATGCACAAAAGCGCGCATTTCAAGGCCGTCGCCCCCATGGAATACATGCTCGTATTCAACGGGAAGGACGTATTTGACGCCAAGTCCGACTACTCCGCAAAAGAGGATTACAATATTTTCATCAAGGGCGGAAACTTCGACTGCAACGGACTCTCCGGAGGCGTGCTTTTGATCAACTACCACCACCTAACCTTCCGCGATTCAACCATACGAAACGCGAAAACCGTCGGGCTGAAAATAAACGACGAAAAGCGGTCGGGACGCGGATACGAACTTGTCGCAAGCAACATATACATGCGCTGCACCATGCGCGGGCTCGCAGGCAATATCGGCATATGCCTCGACGACAGCGACAATCACTTTATAGACTGCTTCGTCATAGACTACACCACGGGGATTTTCGTGCGCAACGGAGGCTCCAACAGGTTTACCCGATGCCATGTCTGGGGCGGCCCAATACCTCCGCAAAAGGAAGGCGGACAGCGCGAAATGCTCGAAAATTCCGTGTGTTTCAACATTCGCGGAAGCGACACCATTCTGACCGACTGCTACGCCGACACGGGCATGACGGGATTTCTAATCGACGGCTACGGCGCGCGCCTGTTCGGCTGTTCGGTTTTCAACAATTACGCGAGATTTAAAATGGACAATCCGCTCTCGCTGCACCACAAAAAGGGATACCTCATCGTTCAAGGCTGCCTATTCTCGAAGATGTCCCCGCATGCGTCGCTGTACAAGGGCGAAGGCAAGGAGCTCATCTGGCAAAACAACATAATAAACAAATTCTCCCCCGAGGAAATCGGGCTTCCGGAAAATATTGCTAAGACTCTCGGCGTAAAGAGCAAAGTCTATTAAAGAAACGCCGCTTTTCCCGCCGCTTTTCCCGCCGCTTTTCCCGCCTGGCAAAGGTCGGCTAAAGGCGGAATGTTTGAATCCGCAGCCAGCGATCATGCAGCGCGCCCGGCTCTGCGCAAACCGGCTCTGCGTGGATCGGCTCTGCGCAAACCGGCCGCTAAAGGAGGCCGAGCGTCATTCTGGCTTCCTGCGACATCATATCCTGATTCCACGGGGGATCCCACACGATGTTTACGACGGCCTCCGCGACCGACGGAAGCGACTCTATCTTTTCCTTCAAGTCGTTCGCTATCACCGGGCCGAGGGCGCAGCCCGGAGCCGTCAGCGTCATGTCCACAAAAACTTTATTTTTGCCGTCCTCGTTCTTTATCTCCATGCTGTAAACAAGCCCCAAGTCCACTATGTTGACCGGTATTTCCGGGTCGTAAACCGTCTTTGCCACATTCCACAAATCGTCCTGCGAGACGCCCGCGCCCGCTTCCTCCGGCGCATTCTCCGGCGCGCCGCAATCCACGCCCGCAGGAGGCTGAACCGGCGAACACAGTTTCGCCGCGACGCCCGGAATGCCTATTCCCGCGGCGTCGGCGGCGTCTATCAAGGCCGCGCCGAAAAGCCCAAAGACCTCGTATTCCCCGCCGCGCGCGCGCCATGCGAAAAATTCCACGCCCTCGGAAAGCAAAACTTTCGTACCGCGCGGAACAAGGCGCGCCCTGCACGCGCGCCTAAGCGTAAATTTGTCTTTTTCGGACATAGGCCTAAAGATAAAAAATCACACCAGCGCGAGATTGTCGCGGTGCACGACAATTTTTGAGCCGGCCGTTCCCGACTTGCCGGAATCCAAAATTCCGCGCAAGGCTTCCGAATCCATGCGCACGAGCCCGCGCGCCACCACGTCCCCGTGCGAGAGATCCACCACTTCGACCAACGCCCCGCTCTGAAATTTGCCCGACACCCCCCTGACGCCGGCCGACAACAGCGACCCGCCCCTGGAGCGCACCGCCGCCGCCGCGCCTTCGTCCACAAAAATCTTTCCTATGCTCCGGCCGAAATGCGCCAGCCACCTCTTCTTTGAATTTGCGCAGCTCCTGTACGCAGCCAAGCGCGTTCCGGGATTTTCCCCCGCGAGGATTCTGGAAAGCGAATCCGGCTGCAATCCGTCGGCGATATATACGTCGCAGCCCTCGCCGGTCGCAATTTCCGCGGCCTTTATCTTGGTTATCATTCCGCCGACCGCCGTAGCGCTCGACGTTCCGGAGGCCATCGCGCGAATCTCCGGCGTCACCCTGTCGACGCATTTCACCATTTCGCCGCCGCCGCGCATATTGAGAAGCCCCTTTGCGGTGGACAGTATCACGAGGTCGGTCGCTCTGATCAGCGTGGCGACCAACGCGCTGAGAATGTCGTTGTCGCCGAATTTCATATTCAGCTCTGCCGCGCTCAAGCTGTCATTTTCATTGATGACGGGAATTATTCCGCAGCGCAACAGCTCCTCCACGAGCTCGCGCAAGGCGCGGGCGCGCGGGCGCGCGTCAAAGTCGTCGCGCGTCAGCAAAAGCTGTGCGACCGACAGCCCGTACGGGCCGAACAGCTCCCCCCACGTCTGAATCAAAACGCTCTGCCCGACCGCCGCGCACTTCTGGAGCGCGCATATCTGCTTCGGGCGCGCCTTGAGGCCGAGCCTCCCCATTCCCAAGCCGACCGCGCCCGAACTTACCAGCGCTATTTCCGCGCCGGCGTCGCGCGCGCGCGCAATCTGGGCGCATATCGCGCCCATTTTGGAGGTGTCGATGCGCCCGATTGCGCTCGTCAAGACGCCAGTGCCCACCTTGACGACAACCCTTCTGCCGCTGCCCTTCGCCATATCAGCATGCGCGCGACCGCGCGCCTACACGGTTTTCAAGTCCTTTTCCTTGGCCTCGAGATTCTTGTTCATCTGCGCGGTGAACTTGTCCGTCAAATTCTGGATTTCCTTTTCAAATTTCTTCAGGTCGTCCTCCGTAATGGCCGACGCCTTTTGCGCCTTTTTTGCCGCATCGAGCGCGTCGCGGCGGATCGTGCGCAGGCGGACCCTTCCGCTCTCGGCCATCTCGTGGCAGATTTTTACAAGCTCGACGCGCCGCTCGCCCGAAAGCGGGGGAATCGGGCACCGGACACAGTCGCCCATCACCGCGGGGGTAAAGCCTATGTTGGCCGCAAGAATCGCCTTCTCCACGTCCTTCAAAATGCCCTTGTCCCAGGGCTGGACGCGTATCGTGCTGCTGTCGGGAGTGGTGATCGCCGCTATGTCCCGTAGGCGCGACGCCGTTCCGTAGGCCTCGACCATGACGTTCTCCACCATAGACGGAGAGGCCTTCCCCGTGTGTATCGTATCGAAGTCCCTGTTGAGATGCTCCACCGCCGCCGACATGGCGTCGGAGGCTTTTTTGATTTCGTTTTGAATGTCCATTTTTAGGCGGCTTTCTATTTTGTTTCCCGCAAGCGCGGTCTGTTTAAAAAAATTCTACTTCACCAGCGTGCCGATTTTTTCGCCCGACACCGCCCGGCAGATGTTCCCCGGCACGTTCATGTTGAACACGATAATCGGAATCCCGTTGTCCATGCAGAGCGAAAACGCGGTGGAATCCATTACCGCAAGGCGCTTCTCCAGGGCGTCGATATAGGTTATTTCCCCGTACTTGACGGCGTCGGGAAACAGGTTCGGATCCCTGTCGTAAATGCCGTCCACTTTGGTCGCCTTGAGAATGCAATCCGCGCCGACTTCGCTGGCGCGCAGCGCCGCGCAGGTGTCGGTCGAAAAATACGGATTCCCCGTCCCCGCGACAAAAATCACGACCCTTCCCTTCTCCAAATGCCTTACCGCGCGACGCACGATGAACGGCTCCGCGATTTTTTCCATAGGAATTGCGGTCTGCACGCGCACCGGAACGCCCTCCTTCTCCAGCGCATTCATCAGCGCCAGACCGTTGATGACGGTGGCGAGCATTCCCATGTAATCGCCCGTGGTCCTGTCGACCCCGGAACTGCTTCCGCTCAATCCCCTGAAAATGTTGCCGCCGCCCACCACAAGGCATATCTGCGTGCCCATCTGGTGAATCTGCTTAAGCTCCACGGCCAAATTCCGGAGAAGCGAGCTGTCCAAAGGCTCGCCCGCGGCCGTATCTTTGAGGGCCTCCCCGCTCAGTTTGAGTACGATGCGTCTGTATTTTGGATTCATTTTTCGTCCGGATAAACTTCGCAAATCCGCCGGATTTTTCAACTCTTTTTTTGCCCGCGCTCCCGCCCGCGCGCCCCAAAAAAACCGGCGCGAGGCGGGATTTTTCCGCGGCGGAACGCCCGGAGGGGCCGCAGGGGCTATGGAAGCGCCGCAGAGCTATTTCTTGCCTGCGTCGGCGCCCTTGGGCATTATCGAGTATTTGTACGGCTCGCCCTTCATAAACTCTTCGGCAAGCGCCTTTACCTCCTCGATTGTGACGGAGTCGTATCCGCTCTTTATCGTGCGCGCCATTTCGAGATTTGCGGGCGAAAGCTGGCACAGGTTCAACACGGCGTTGAGCCAGTACGCATTTTTGCGCAGATTGGCCTCGACCGACTTGACAAGCGGAACCTTGGCGCGCTCAAACTGGTCTTCGGTAAGCCCGTCGGCGAGCTTTTTGCCGACGCGCAAAATGAGCCCTCCGATTTCCGCGTTGTATTCCGGAGACACTGCCGTAAGCGCATTGATAAAGCCTGCGCCCTCAATCCATGTGCTGGAATCGTTGTAGGCGTACGGGCTGTAAACTTTTCCAACCCCCTCGCGCACTTCCTTGCGCAGCATGTCGTCCAAAACCTCGCCGAGGACGTTGGCGGCGCGCATTCTGCCCATGTCGCCCCTGCCGCACGACGGCCACATTGCGCCGGTTATCGACAGCGGCTCATTCGTGCTCTCGTAGAAAATTTCAAAGCTCTCGCCGCGCGGGCGGAAATCGACCTTCGCAAACGCGCCGCCCTCCTTTGTCGCCCTGCGCGGCGGCAGCGCCCCGAACGTCTGCGAGACGAGCGATTCCGCCTGCGCCTCGTCGATGTCGCCCACTATGGATATTTCCATGTAGGACGACTCAAGCGCGGGCGCCAGCCACTTCTCGATTTCGGACATGGTTATCTTTTTGAAATTTTCAAAATCGCCCGGAACCTTAGAAAAATTTGAATCCGTAATGCGCATGCTCATAAATCCCAACTGCGCGCGGGGATCGGAACGGCATGCCAGATAGAAGGCCTCCGCGCCCTTGCGCAGCGACTCAAGCCCCTCGTCGCGAAAGCCCGGAGCGGCAAAAAGCGTCGCGGCATAGCGAACCAGCGACGGAAAGTCCTTCGCGCCGCTGCTGCCGGTGAGATAGAAGGAATTTCCCAGCATCGAAACGTTCAGATTCATTTTCATCACGTACATTGCCGCAGCTATCTCCCCGGCGTTTTGGAACTTCGTCCCCCCGGCGATGAGCGCGTTCAAGGCCGCGTAGTACTCCGGCTTGTCCTTCGGAATGGAGAGAAGGCCGTCGCCGAAGCTCACCTTCATCAGAATCTGGTCTTTTGCGAAGTCCGTCTTTTTCAGATTCAGCCGCACGCCGTTTTCAAACTCCGCGCACGTTATTCCCAAATCCTCTATCTCCTTCCGCGAGACAACCCTGCCGGCCTCGCCGAATTGCGCAAACTTAAGCTCGCCCACCGCGAATTTCGACGACGAATGTTTAGAGGCCACCGCGCGCGAAAAAGCGGAGGCCGCCGCCGCGTCCAGCTCCTCGCCCGACGGACACGACTTGTCGGACACAAACACCTTCACTTTCGCTCCGTTGAAAAACTCCTTCAGCAGCTCCTTTGCCTGCTCCGCCCCGAAGCCGTCAAAAGCCGCCTTTGCGACCTCCGCGTCATACTCCGGCGGCGTGAATGCCTCGCCGTCCGAAAACGCCGAAACTATCTTGTTGGCCAACTCGCGGCTCTGGCGCGTGGGCTTCTCCTTTATAGCGGCGTCTATCGCATTGAGAATCTTCTTCTTCGCGTTCTCCAACTCCGCGTCCGACAAGTTTCCCGCGCTCATAATCTGGCGGAAATCCTCCTCGAGCGCGTCGGAATACTTCCCGATGGGAGCCTCCGCGCCGAAGAGAAGCGTCTCGACGCGGTTGTCGAAATCAAAGCGCCCGGAAGCCCCGGAGGAAATCTTGGAATCCGGAGCGTCGGCGACCTTTATGTAGCGCGAATTTATCGCGTTCGTCAGCGCCTTTATGCGCATTTCGCGCACCCTGCGCTCGAAGGAGTCCGGCCCCGGCGCCAGCATGCGCGAAACGGCCACGCCCGCATACGCCGACGTCGCGTTGGCAATCGGCAGCGACGCGCAATCCAAGTCCATCTGCGTCTGCGCGAACGAAAATTTCCCGCCGCCGCGCTCAACCTTCCCAAAATCCACAATCCTGTTCTTCCACGCGGAGTCGGACTTAAAAGACGAAAAGTACTTGCGCCCCAATTCGAGCATCTTGTCCGCATCGACGTCGCCGACAATCACTAACACCATGTTCTCCGGGCGGTAGGCGGAATTGTAGAATCCCAAAAACTTCTCCCGCGTCGCGCCCCTCACCACGTCCATGTCGCCTATCGGGAGCCGCTTCGGATAAACCGTCCCCTTGTAATAGTGCGACACCTCCGCCACGTACCTGCGGTAGTCCGGAGTGTCGCGCGAATCCTTTTCGGCGATTATGACGCCGCGCTCGGCGTCAATCGACTTGGGCTCGAAGAGGATTCCGTCCGCATAGTCGCGCAGCAGCATCGCGCCGTCGTCGAGAAGCTTCTGCGAGGCCTCCGGAATGTCGAGCTTATAGACGGTCTCCGTGAAGCTCGTATGGGCGTTCGTGTCGGCCCCGAAAGCCATTCCCAACCGCTGGAAATACTCTACCATATTGCCCGACGGGAACCGACGCGTCCCGTTGAAAGCCATGTGTTCGGTGAAGTGCGCCAAGCCCTGTTCGTCGTCGGTCTCGCACGCCGAACCGCGCTTGACGAGAAGCCGCATCGACACCCTTCCCGGCGGCTCCGCATTCGGATAAACCGCTATGGTAAAACCGTTGGGAAGAACTTGCGTTTTAAGATTCGGGTCCGGCGCCACGGACTGCGCGGCGAATAGATGCGTTGTCAATGTCATTATAAGCGCTAATACCTTTCCTGTTTTTTTCATATAAAAAATCCTTTTTTGCATATTTTCAACTAATAATCATCGGCTTCTCGGCGACCCAAAATACGCAATCGTCGGAAAACTCCCGCACGCGCGCCGGCTCGGCCGCAATTTCCGATCGGCGCGCGCGAAAACACACGCCAAAACCCGCCGCGCGAAGATCGGCTTCCACATCGCTCAAGACAGGCGAATGAATGTAAATGTTCCCTCCGGAGCCGTCGCCGTAGACGCGGTCGCCGAATTCGTCCAAGTCGGGATTGCGGCCGCCGCGCTCCCACAGAGCGCGCTCCCTCTCCCAATAGGCGCAGTTCGACGGCAAATCCCTATCGTGCGTTGTAAAGATGAAAACCCCGCCCCCGCGCAGCACCCTATGCGCCTCCGACATGGCGCGGCGGCGCTGCGAGCGGCCGGGAATCTGCATGAGCCCGTTAAAGCCGAATATCGCCGCGTCGAAAGAGCCGTCCGGGAACGACAGGCTCCGGGCGTCCTCGACGCGGTAGTCCACCGAGTCGCCGAGCTCGCGCGCGACGGCCCTTGCCACGTCTATCATGTTCGACGAAAAATCCGTGGCGGTTATCCTTTTGTACCCCAGCCTAAACAGCCCGTGGGCGATTCTCCCCGCGCCGCAGCCAAGCTCCAAACTTTCCGAATCCCGCCCTATGCGCCCGCAAAAAATTTTCTTCTCCGACTCCCACAGGCCGACGCCCTCCACCGCGCGCGCGTAGTCGCACACCACGTTCAGCCTCTCAAAATAATTCCTTACCTTCTCGGCGTCCATATGCATTTCCGCGCCCGCCCGCGCAAAGCTCACCTCCGGTACACAACCTTTCCGTACTTTAGCGAATCGGGCGGCAACATCAAAGCGCCGTCCGGAACGATGTCAAAGTTTTTCCCCCCCTCGAACGCGTCTACCCCCCGCCCGAGAACATTTTTTGAGGCGTATTCAAACGCGTAGTCCGCCGCGCGCCCCGCGCAAATCGAGGCGAACACGCGCGCTCCCCCCTCAACCATGAGCGACGATATTCGCATGGAGTACAGTCTCTCCTTCAGCTCCGTCCAAAATCCCGCAGGATCCGCCGCATAATCCGCGCCGATGCGCATGACCCCGATTCCCATGCGCTCGAAAACCTCCGCGCGCTCCCCGCGCGCGCCGACCGAACAAACCACAAACGTATTTCCCGCAAACGCGTCGGAAAATGCGTGAAACTCCCGCAAGTCCGCCCTGCATGCGAGCGACAGCCCGCTGTCAAACACCAATCTCAGCCCGCAGCCCTCCGCAACTCCGCCTTCGCCCGCGATTCGGGAGGTCAGGCGGGGATTGTCCGCCAGCAGCGTCCCACTGCCCACCCCGATTGAAGAAAACATCTTGCGCCTCTCCATGAGGTCGGCGATTGCGGCGGCGCCGGTTATGCGCTCGCGACGCCCGCGCTCCGAAGTGAGCTTGCCGTCGGCGCTGACGGCGTACTTTATCGCCAAAAGCGCGCGCCCGTTTGCGGCGCAATAGTTGTATATGAAATTCAGGCGCTCGCATTCGTCCTTCAAAATCCCTAGCGCGCAGGCGGTACCGGCGCGCGCAAACGCCTCCCCCGCCCGCCCCGAATGAAGCGGATTGGGATCGACCGCGCCGATTTTTACGGAAGAGACACCCGCCTCCGCAATCGCGCGCGAGCAGGCTCCCGTCCTGCCGTGCGTGGTGCACGGCTCAAGCGTGACGTACATCGTTGCCCCAACCGGGGAATTTCCGCGGCGCGCGGCGTCGCGCAGGCACTCCACTTCGGCGTGCGGCGCGCCGTCGCGCGTGTGCCAGCCCTCGCCGATAATTTCGCCGCCCCTCACGAGAACCGCCCCGACCATCGGATTCGGCGCGGTATGGCCGCAACCCTTGAACGCAAGCTCAAGCGCGCGGCGCATAAACGTTTCGTCGCACCCGTCCATTCCGCCAATATCTAAAGCGCCCCGCCAAACGGCTCAGCGGGCGTCGCAAACGTACGGGTTTGAGCGCCTCTCCGCGCCGACGGTAGTCGAAGGCCCGTGCCCGGGCATCACTTCCACGGAGTCGTCCAGCGCGTATATTTTGCCGCGTATCGACCTCTCCAATTCCTCGAAACTGCCGCCGTAAAAATCCGTGCGCCCGACGCTCCCGTTGAAGAGCAAATCCCCCACAAACACGCGCTCGCCCTCCGAGTCGGACATCAGATAGGCCACGCTGCCCGGGCAGTGCCCCGGAACGGACAGGCACGTTATCTTCACTCCGTCGATGTCCAACAGCTCGCCGTCGCGCACTGGGACGTCCACCTTCGCCGGGGGAAAATCGCCCGGAGCCGAAAGGCGCGCTTTCTGCATCTGCGGATTCTCTATGAAGTCGACGGCGTCGGCGGCCGCGTAAATCTTGGCTCCCGTCGCGGCGGCGAGAGGGGCGGCGTCCCAAATGTGGTCCCAATGCGGGTGCGTCAGAAGAATCGCGTCGAGCCTGCGGGCGCACTTTTTCAGAAATTCCGGAACAAACCCCGCCGCCTCGAGCGGCGCGTCAACAACGATCGCCCCGTCCGACCCGTCGGGAAGTATTATATAACAGTTGGTGCCTATGTGCCCAAGTTCGTAGGAATGAATTTTCATAAGACTCATTTTTCGGCGCAATAGCCGTATCGTTTAAGCCAGTCGACCGCCAAGTCCCCCCATGCGGACGCAAGCATGCCCTTGCGGCCCAAGCCGTACCCGTGCCCGCCCTTGTCGAATATGTGAAGGCACGCGGGAACTCCGGCGTCTTTGAGGGCGAGATAGTAGGCGAAGGACGAATTGATGCAGCCGCTGTCGTTCTGCGACTGCACTATGAATGCCGGCGGAGTGTTCTTGTCGATTTTAAGGTCGGCGGCGAGCGCGTACTTATCGCTGTAGGAGTCGCCTCCCGACTGCGGCTTGCGCCAGCGGCTGTTGTAGCCGCGAGCGTCGCAATAGGCCGGATAAATCAGCAGCGTGTTGTCCGGGCGCGCGCTCTGCGAATCTATCTCGTCGGTCGGGGAATAGGATTGCGCGCCGGAATTGGCGCTCGCGCGGGCGCACAAATTGGCGCCTGCGCTGAACCCCATAACCGCGATTTTGCCGGGATCTACGTTCCACTTTTCGGCGTTCGCGCGCGCAAGGCGCACCGCGCGCTGTATGTCCTGAAGCGCGCCCTGAGGATTGTCCGGAACGCGGTAAATCAGAAGCATGGCCGCTATGCCGGACTCGTTCAATCGCCTGCAAATAGCCTCGCCCTCGTGGTCGGCCGCCAGCAGATAGTACCCGCCGCCGGGAGCTACTATCACCAAACCGCGCCGCCCGCCGCCCGCCGGATTGAAAAGGCGGTAGTACGGCTCCTTCACGGAGCGGATTCTGACCTTGCCGGGCTCGCTCTTCTGCTCGCCCCTAATCTCCCTGCCAATCTGGTTGTCGAGCGCGGCCTGGGCGCGCGCCTCGTTTGCGGGCATCTTCGCTGCCCCCCACAGATTCGCCCTCTCCGACCCAACGTCCGCGCAGAGGGCCGAATGCGCCAAAACCGACGCAAAAACAGCCGCGCACGCCAATGCAAATTTATCCATGTTCAAATCCCTTTTGAGACGTCAAAACCGTCAAAATCCGCGCGACTTCAGCCACTCTATCGCCATCGGCCCCCATGCGGAGGGGAGGAATTTGGACCCGTCCTTGTTCTTGCGCCCCAAAGCCAATCCGTATCCGTGCCCGCCGCTGTCGAAAATATGCAGGCAGCTCGGAACGCCGGCGTCCTTGAGCGCGAGGTAATAGGCGAAGGCGGCGTTGATGTAGCTGCGGTCGTCCTGCGACTGTATTATAAACGCGGGCGGAGTGTTCTTGTCGATTTTAAGATTGTCGGCGAGCGCGTATTTCTCGTTGTAGGAATCTCCCTTAATTTGCGGCTTGCGCCAGCGGCTGTTGTTGCCGCGAGCATCGCAGTAGGCCGGGTAAACCAAAATCGTGGCGTCGGGCTTCGCGCTGAGCGAATCGGCCGAATCCACGGGCTCGTAGGATTTTTCCGCATACATCGTGCTCGCCCTCGCCGACAGATTCGCTCCCGCGCTGAAGCCGATTACCGCGATCTTGTCCGGATCTATGTTCCACTTTTCGGCGTTCGCGCGCGCAAGGCGTATCGCGCGCTGTATGTCCTGAAGCGCGCCCTTGGGATTTTCCGGCACGCGGTACATGATCATCATCGCGGCTATGGAGTTTTTATTCAGCCAATCCACAATCTGCTTGCCCTCGTGGTTGGACGCCAGAAAATTGTACGCGCCGCCGGGCGACACAATCACCAAACCGCACTTCGCCGCACCGTCCGGGCGCGAAAACTGATAGTAGGGCTCGTCTATGAAAAAGCTTCTCAACGGCCTTCCGTTCTTGTCCTTCGCAGACGGGTCGCGCTTAAGAACTTCCGCCTTCTGCTTTTCCGCCTCGATCGCCGCAACCGCCGCCGCATCGTTGGCCGGAGCCTTGCCTTCGGGCCAAAGGGGAACGCGCTTCTCAAACGATTCGCCCGCCGAAAACGCAGGCGCAATCCCGGCTATTACAACCGCCGCAACCGCTGTGATTCTTTTTATATCCATATGTCTTTCCTTCCGAATAAACGTTTTTTTAAACTCAAAATTTCAGCCTGTCTGGCATGTTTCGCCAGCTTCGGCCGCCCCTACTCCGCCGGCTTCGCGGCCGGGAAGCCCATGGATTCAAGCCACTCCATGCACAAGGTCTTCTTGAGCGAATTTTTCCCCGGAGCCCCCATTCCGCCGCCGTGCCCGTCGCGCCCGATAATGTGCAGACACGCGGGAATCCCCGCGTCTTTTAGAGCCAGATAATACGCGAAAGCGGCGTCGCCATAGTCGTCGCCCATATTCTGCCAGATGAACGCGGGCGGAGAATTTTTCAAAATGCGCAAGTTCGGAGCGAGCGCATAGCGCTTTGAATATTCGCGCGGCTTCTCCGCGGAGGCTCCCTTCCAACGCTTGTCGTACCAAGGCACGTCACAATAAGCCGGATACATCAAAATGGCGGCGTCCGGGCGCGCGCTCAAGGAGTCCGCCGCATCGACGGGCTCGTAAACCGCGCCTTCAAACGACGAACACGCGCGCGCGCAAAGGTTGCCGCCCGCGCTGAACCCCATCAGCGCGATTTTGTCCGGATTTACGTTCCACTCCTTTGCGTTCGCGCGCGCTAAGCGGACCGCGCGCAACGCGTCCTGAAGCGCGCCCTCGGGATTGTTCGGCACGCGGTACTTCAGCACCATGGCCGCAACCCCGTTTTTGGCCAGCCACTCCGCGGGCTCCACGCCCTCCGACTTGTAGCACAGCCACGTGTACGATCCTCCGGGGCACACCACAACCAATCCGCAGCGCTCTTTTGAATCCGGCCGGTAAAGGCGGAAGGAGGGGACGTCCACAAATCTGAGCGACTCCCCGTCTTTATTCTCCGCCATCTGCCGCTGCGAATATTTATGGACGGGAGGGGGCACCTTCCCCTCCGGCCACAGCGGATATTCCCGCGGCAGCGCGGACGCGCCGCCCGCGAATGCCGAGCCCAAAAAAATAAAACATGCAGACGCGACGGCGCACCTTATGCGGAAAAGGAATTTTGACAAATTTTCCATATGAGTCCGCCCGAAAAATAGCATATGAAAAGGCCGCCCGTCAACATTTCTTATCCTGCCAGTATCCGGCCGGCTCCTTTCGGAAATAGGAAAACAAACAAAAAAATCGCGCGCAAGAAATCCCGCGCATGGCGGAGGCAAACACGCAGCGAGCCCGTAAAAAAATCCGCAATCGCTCGGCGAAAGCCGACGCTTTCAAATTCGAATTAAACGCCTCTGCGCGCGGCGGATAACGGCAAATGATACAAAAATAAAAAAACTAATTGACAAACCTCCCGCCGTGCGTACATTCAATGGCTTTAAATCAAATCCATCAATTGGGGTGGTAGTTCAGTTGGTTAGAACGCCTGCCTGTCACGCAGGAGGTCGCGAGTTCGAGTCTCGTCCATCCCGCCACTTTAAAGAATAAAAAAGGCTGATTTGCAGTAAGTTGCGAGTCAGCCTT
>CALXMX010000072.1 GCA_944389575.1 uncultured Opitutales bacterium | reverse complement strand
CCTCCACCTGCGCTCAAACTGCCGCGACAACTCGATCAAATTTTTCGACGTGGACACCGGCAGGCAGGGCGTAATACACATCGTCGCGCCGGAGGAGGGCCTTATACACCCCGGAATGACGGTCGTCTGCGGGGACTCGCACACGGCAACGCACGGGGCCTTCGGGGCCGTCGCGTTCGGCATAGGCACAAGCCAGGTTCGCAATGTCCTCGCCACGCAGACGCTCTCCTTCAAGAAGCTGAAGGTCCGCCGCATCAACGTCAACGGGAAGTTAGGCGACGGGGTTTACCCAAAGGACGTCGCCCTGCACATAATCCGCAAGCTCGGCTTCAACGGCGGCATAGGCTACGCGTACGAATTTGGGGGAAGCGTTTTTGACGACATGTCCATGGAGGGCCGCATGACGGTGTGCAACATGGCCATCGAGGGCGGCGCGCGCATAGGCTACGTCAATCCCGACGAAAAGACTTTTGAATATCTCAAGGGCCGCCCCTACGCGCCCGCGGCGGACAAGTGGGACGAAGCCGTGGCCTACTGGAAATCCGCGGCCTCCGACGAGGGCTGCGAATACGACGACGTTGTCGAATTTGACGGAGGGGAAATACAGCCCTACGTCACATGGGGGGTCAATCCGTCGCAGGCGATATTCGTGACTGAAAACATACCGGATCCGTCCTCGTTCCCCGGCGAGACTCAAAGGCGCGACGCGGCCGACGCATTGGCATACATGAAACTGACTGCGGGCGCGCCCATAGCCGGAACGAAAATCGACGTGGCCTTCATCGGTTCGTGCACGAACGGAAGGATATCGGACTTTGAGGAGGCGGCAAAATTCCTCAAGGGTAAAAAGGTCGCAAATGGGGTAAAGGCCCTCGCGGTTCCGGGGTCGCAGATAGTTGACGCGCTGGCGCGCGAGCGCGGCTTGGACAAGATATTCGTCGAAGCCGGCTTTGAGTGGCGCCAGGCGGGCTGTTCGATGTGCCTTGCGATGAATGCGGACAAGCTCGTGGGAGACCAGCTCTGCGCCTCCTCCTCCAACCGCAACTTCAAGGGCAGACAGGGAAGCCCAACGGGGCGCACCGTGCTCATGAGCCCGGTCATGGTTGCGACCGCGGCGGTGTGCGGGGAAATAACCGACTGCCGCAAGGCGTAAGCCGCATGCAAATAACATGCCCGGAAAGCGCGCCCAAAAGGCGCGCATTTTTTTTAATCCGGAGTGCCGCCGCCCGCCATTACGCCGGATTTTACGCCGGATTTTGACGGAGGCGTCGAAATAAGCCTTCCAAACGCTTAGCCGGCCTGCGCGCCGGCCTTGATTAACTGCGGCATTTTTTTCGAGGCGGCCGAGTTTCGCATGGCGGCCGAAGCCCGGCAATGCTCCGGGAAATCCAACTTTGAAAAACAAAAAGGGACTTGGGAAACGCCGGCGCCTCCCGACAATTTTTTAGCGGAATCACTGCGGCGGAAAGCAACTCGGAAACGCTTTGGGAAGACGTTGGAAGTTCGGCTTAAGCCGCAATCCGCAGCCTCTTTTTTCGCGCGCGCCAAGCCAAGAAATTTTTGAATATCCCGCGCGCGGAAAGCGGTGCACAGCAAGCGGCGGAATTATTGAATCTGCAAAATTGTTGAATTTCTTGCCCGCATATTCCCTTCCCCGCATGCCCTACAACCGCACTTTTTTAAACAGCTGCTTGCGCCCGAAGGCGGTGCGAGTTCGCCCGCGCGGCAGAAGAAAAAATGAGGAAAGATTTTTTTCAAGGCGCGTTTAACCGGCAAATACGCCGTACCCGTCGACGCGCCGCACGCTGGCGCGCCGTTTAACAAGTTCGGAATTTTTCCGCAAAATGCGGCGCCTTCTCATGGCGGTCGGAGGAAAAACTCCGGACGAGTTTGCTCAGAAACAACCCGCGCTAAAAAATTTCCCTTGCCCTTTTTTGGAGCGTCGCAAACAATTCCTAATGCGCGTGGCTTGCAACATTTTGCAAGCCTCAAATGTCTAATTGAAAAACTACAATTCAAAGAACGGATACGGATATGGAATCTGACATAGGCGTAATAGGGCTCGGCGTAATGGGAACAAGCCTCGCCCGCAATATTGAAAGCAGGGGATACAGGGTGTCGGTATTCAACCGGCCGCACTCCGGCAAGGAGGATAAAATCGGGGCGTTTAAAAGCAAGTTCGGCAAGTCGAATTTTTTTGCGACGGACAATCTGGAAAAGTTCGTCCAATCGCTCTCCAAGCCGCGAAAAATACTGCTTATGGTCAAGGCGGGCGCGCCGGTGGACGAGGTAATCGGGGAGCTTGTCCCGATGCTGTCAAAGTCAGACATAATAATAGACGGCGGCAACTCGGATTTTCAAGACACGCAGCGGCGCCTGAAGCTGCTGGAGGAAAAGGGCCTTCTGTACGTCGGCATGGGAATATCCGGAGGGGAGAAAGGCGCGCTCAACGGGCCGTCGATTATGGCGTCGGGCTCGGCGCGGGCGTGGGAGGAAATAGGGAAAATATTTCTCGCAATAGCCGCCAGAGCCGACGACGGCGCCCCATGCTGCCTGTGGACGGGACCGGAGGGATCCGGACACTTCGTAAAGACCGTTCACAACGCGATAGAGTACGGCGACATGCAGCTAATCGGCGAGGCCTACTTCATTCTGAAGAAGTGCGCGGGGTTAGACAATGGAGAAATCTCCGATATTTTCGATGAGTGGAACCGCGGGAAGCTGGGCGGCTATCTGCTCGAAATAACCTCGAAGATACTTTCGGCAAAGGCGCCCGACGGCGAGTACATAGTCGATAAAATCTTGGATTGCGCCTCGCAGAAGGGAACGGGGAAATTCGCGCTGAAAACGGCCGTGGACGAGAACGTGCCGTTCGGGCTAATAGCGCAGGCGGTTTTTGCGCGCTTCGCCTCGGCGCGGCTGCAGGAGCGCGAAAAGGCGGCAAAATTGTATCCCGACTCCCCTGCGGCTAATCCGCGCGCGGAGATTTCCCCCAGCGATATTGAAGACGCGCTTTACGCGTCGAAGATAATGTCCTACGCGCAGGGTTTTGCGCTGATGCGGAGCGTGTCGATCAGGCGGAAATGGAATTTGGATCTGGCGGCCGTTGCGAGGGTGTGGAGAAACGGTAGCATAATCCGCTCGGTTTTCCTGGATAGGATTGCGCGGGCGTACGAGTCGGACACGGAACTCGAAAACATGATTTTCGACGACTACTTTGCCGACGCGATGCGCGGGGGAATCGAGCGGCTCCGCAAGGCGGCGAGCTTAGCCATGGCGCGCGGCTGCCCCGTACCCTGCATGGCGGCGGCGCTGTCGGCTTTCGACTCAATGAGGACGCTGAATTCGTCTGCCGCCCTGATACAGGCCCAGCGCGACTATTTCGGCGCGCACACCTACGAGAGAATCGACAGCCCGCGCGGGGAGTTTTTCCACACGGACTGGGCTTCTTTGGAAGCGGAAAAAACTGAAGAATAAACCGCGGAAAAACGAGCGAATATGCAGCGTCCAGAAGACCAAATTCTAACCATATTCGGAGCGTCCGGCGACCTGTCCAAGCGCAAGCTGCTTCCGGCGCTCTTTCAACTGTTTCTGCGCGGGCTGCTTCCTGATAAATTCCGCGTCCTGTGCGTCGGGAGGACGAAAATTCCAGCCGGGGAATTCGCGCGCACGCGCATGCGGGAAATGCTGGACTCCGGCGCGGCGGCGCGCGAGTGCGCCGAAAAGCTGGAAGAATTTTTCCGGCTCGTAGAATACTTTTCGTTCGACTCCTCCGACGCGCAATCCTACGGGGCTTTGGCCGGCGAAATCGAGCGGGTGCGCTCGCTCTCCGGCGCGGGCGGGCGAGTTCTCTTTTATCTCGGAACTCCGCCGGCGGCATATCCGGCGATTGTCGACGGGCTCAAGGCGTCGGGGTTGGCGGGCGAAAAATCGTCGATAATCGTCGAAAAGCCGTTCGGCTCCGACCTGGAAAGCGCGCGCCTGCTAAACGCAAAACTTAACTCCGCCTTTCCGGAAGAGCGCATTTTCAGAATAGACCACTACCTCGGCAAAGAGACCGTGCAAAACATTCTCGTGCTGCGCTTTTCAAACGAAATTTTCGAGCCTATCTGGGACAGAAACCACATAGAGTCCGTCGAGATAAGCGTTTCCGAGACGGTCGGGGTTGAAAAGCGCGGAGCGTACTACGAATCCGCCGGCGCCATGCGCGACATGATTCAAAACCACCTGCTGGAGCTCATGACGTTCGTGGCCATGGAGTGCCCGGCAAACCTCGGCGCCGACTCAATAAGGGACGAAATGGCGAAAGTGCTCTCCTGCCTGCGCCCGATGGACGACGCCGCGGTGGAAAAGAACACCGTCCGCGGGCAGTACGCCGGCGGAATGTGCGGCGGCGTACAGACGGCGGCATATGTGGACGAACCGAATGTCGCCAAAGATTCGGCCGTCGAAACGTACGTCGCAATGAAGGCCTTTATAGACAACCGGCGGTGGAGCGGAGTGCCGTTCTACTTTTACACCGGCAAAAGGCTCGCGCAAAAGCGCTCCGAAATATCCGTCAACTTCAAGCCCGCTCCGCCCCTGTTTTCGGGATTGTGCGGGGAAAATATGCGCAACAAGCTGTCGATCATAATACAGCCCGACGAGGGAATCTCGCTCCAATTCGCCCTCAAGATTCCGGGGAAATCCTTCAGCGCCACGCAGGTTTCCATGGACTTCAACTACTCTTCCCTCGCCGACGTGACGCTGCCGGACGCCTACTCGCGCCTGATTCTCGACGCCATGTCCGGAGACTCCACGCTCTTTGCCAGAAGCGACGCCGTGGAGGCCGGCTGGAAATTCGTCGATCCCATAATCGCCCATTGGAAGCGCAGTCCGTCAAAGCCCGCCCTCTACCCCTGCGGCTCGGACGGCCCGACCGAAGCGGTAAACATGAAGCTGGAACACTCCGCCTCCTCGTGCGCGCTCCCGCTGGCCAACGCCCTTACCTCCAACCTCGACGGACGCGCGTGAGAATTTTCCTCGAAGACGGCGGAGAATCCGCGTTCCTCGCGCTGGCCCGCGCCCTCGTCGGCGACATATGCCGCCGGCGCGGGAAGCCGTATTTTCTGGCGCTGTCCGGCGGCGGAAGCGCGGTGGAATTGTTCCGCGTTCTCGCGTCGGGAAAAGTCCCCGCGCCCGACTGGTCCAAAGTGAGATTTTTCTGGGTTGACGAACGCTGCGTTCCGCCGGAATCCTCGGAGAGCAATTTTGGGAACGCAAAGCGCCTCTTTCTAACTCCCCTGGCAATCCCCCCCGAAAACGTTTTCGCAATCAACGGGGAAAACCCTCCGGAGGCGGAAGCGCGCCGCTACTCTAAAGTGGCGCTCGAAAACGTCCCGCTCGCGCCGGACGGAATGCCGCGCTTCGACTGCGCGATATTGGGAATGGGGGCCGACGGGCACACGGCCTCGATATTTCCAAAAGTTCCGCAAAAGAAAACGCGCGCGCCATACTCCGCATGGACGAATCCGCAAGACGGCGGGCGCAGAGTGGGCCTGACCGAACGCGCGCTGCTTGCCGCAAAAATCATACGCTGCCCCATAACGGGGGAGAAAAAGAAACGCGCGTTCCGACGCGTTCTCGAGGAATCGCGCGGCCCCCGTCAGAGCCTTCCAGCCGCGCGCGTATTCGCCCGCGCAAAACGGGTTGACATATTCACGGACATTCCTCCGCAAGACGCGCCGAAAAATCCGATTCCGCAAAAATAAAATGCGGTTCGCACAAACGCCCAAATCCCGCGTCAATCTTAGGCGGGGTTCCGTAAGGAATTTTATACCGAAAAAAGACGGCTCAAATTTAAGAGGCCGCGCCATACTTTGCTAAACTGAATGCGCCGTCTCGACAATGTATGCAGAGTAAACTTGCGAACTCTCCAATTTCACTTGTAAGCGCGTTTCTCCCGCGATATTTGCGCGCGCAATTCGACGGAAGGCAAAAAGGAATTTCTTTAAATTAAAAAAATGCCCCCTTTCGCAACGCGCGAACTCCCAATGAAACTCCACCCGCAAAATAGCCGTTTTAATTCCATGCTCCATTCGCGGCAAGATGCCGAAAAAATATTCCCAAACCCGGCATCAATATTCCAATCCGCCGCAATTTCCAAAATGTTTTGAAGTTTCCCGCTATCTCTCCCAAATCTCCCTCCCTCCCCCCCGCAAACGGGCAATTAAATACAAGCCGCCGAAGATTGCGGGCGCAATAAATTGCGCGCTTTACCCGACGCGTAAAGTTCAAATTCTTTCAATGAAAAATTTTTAAAGACTTTTTCAAAATTTTGCGTTAAACTATCAGTGTCCGAAAAACGGTGCGGACATTCATATCGCTTCGCCGGCGCAAAATTTCAAAAAATCTCAACGGAAGGAAACACGAATGTATCTGGAATTGGACAAATTTTCTCCCGACGTAAAAATCGGATTGGTGAGCGCGTCGCGCAACTGCTTTCCGCGCGAACTCTCCGAAAGGCGCGCCGCGCGGCTGACGGAAGAGCTTGAAGCTTTGAGCCTAAAAGTATGCGTTCCGGAGGGCAGATGCGCGGTCATAGAGTCGAAAGAGGACGCCTTCAATGCGGCCGACAGCCTGAAGAAAAGCGGGTGCGACGCCGCTGTGCTGTACCTTGGGAATTTTTCTCCGGAAATAGAGGACGCCAACTTTGCAAAGGCTTTCGGCGGTCCGATAATGCTGATTGCGGCGGCCGAGGAAAGCGCGCAATCGCTGGAGTCTGCGCGCGGAGACGCCCTCTGCGGGCTGATCAGCGCGTCGCTTGCAATGGCAAACAGGGGCACGCTTGCGCGCGCCTACATTCCGGCAAACCCATTAGTGGACGCAAAGAGGGGCGCGGAGGAAATATTGAGATTTTCAAGAATCGTCAAGATTCTGAAGGGAATATCGAATGCGACGATAGGTCTGTTCGGGCCTCGCCCGCGGGATTTTGAAAGCTGCAATTACAACGTGGCCTCGCTCGCGTCGATAGGCGTCGAAGTTGAGGAGATGGGATTGTTCGACTTGGAGGCGCAGATAGCGCGCGTGCGCGAGGCCGGCGCAGGTTCGGCAAGGGAGGCGCTCGGCGAAATATCCTCGACCGAAGGAGTCGGTGACGGAAATCTGGCCGAGCGCCTCGCCGTTTACGAGCGCGCCCTGCTGGATCTTCGCGAATCAATGAGGCTGTCCGCGGCGGCGACTCAATGTTGGACGCGCCAGGAGGAATTTTCAAAACACGTCCCCTGCTTTATCAACGCCCGCCTGACGCAGCGCGGCTTTCCCGTCGCCTGCGAAAACGACGCATATTCGGCGGCCGCCGAACTCATGTGCCAATACGCCTCAAACGACGCGGCGACAATGTTGGACATCAACCACACAATTCCGCCGGAAATGCTTTGCGGCGCGCAGGGAATCGCCCCCGAGGACGCGATAGGCCTGTTCCACTGCGGCAATGTGCCGGCGAAATTTTTGAAGTCGCCGCGCGTATGCCACCAGCTGATAATGTCCAGGCTAATGGAGCCGGGGAAAAAGCCTGACGTCACAAGGGGAACGCTCGAAGGCGCGATAAAGGCCGCCGACATAACGCTCTTCCAAATACACGGAGCCGGCGACGGATTGCGCGCGTATATATGCGAGGGCTCGTTCCTCGATCTCAATCCCGGAACTTTCGGCTCCGTGGGAATCGCCCACGTTCCGGGATTTATGCGCTTTTATCGCCACTGCCTGCTGGGCCGCTTCCACCACCACGCGGCAATAGCGTTCTCCCATTGCGGGAACGAACTTTTTGAAGCCCTGAAGTTGTTGGGCGTCTCGGAAATATACGTTCCATCGCCCCTGCCCTACCCCGGCGAAAATCCCTTCAAATGAGACAACGGACAAAAAGATGAAAACAAAATCCCGCATAAGCAGAAGGAGTTTTCTAAAAGGTTCGGCCGGCCTTGCCCTCGCCTTCCAGATTGTGCCGTCGAGAATCCTCGGCATGGGCGGAATCTCGCCGAGCCAGATGATCAACATAGCGGTAAAAGTAAA
>CALXMX010000071.1 GCA_944389575.1 uncultured Opitutales bacterium | reverse complement strand
GGAATAGCTACCCCGCTTCAAAATAAAAGGGGCACGAATTTTTCCGAATTTCCATGCCCCATTTAAATCCCGCGCAACGCCAATCCGCGCGCGCCTAAAGTTGTCGGGACACGCAATTCGCGCATTTCCCCGGATCCGCCCGCCCGCGCTGCAACCGGCAGAGGAAAACCGCCGGTTGCGTCGCAAGACCAAAGCGCAAACCCTATATGCGAATCTTCGACGGAAGGAACTCCGCCTTATATTCGTAGAGCGAACGCAGGTACTTGTCGGCTTCCGGAGTCTTCGGGAAGCACATTTTGGTCGGGTTGTAAATAAGCTCCTTGTCGGGATTGAGAATCGCAACCATGCTCAAAAGCACCATTTCGGTAAACGGAGCCGCATAGTTGAAGTTGCCCATCGGATTTACGCCGTCGACGCAGGCCTTCACCCATTCCTTGTGCGGATTCCCCGGATTCGTCGAACGCGCTATGGTCTTGGCGGGAAGCTTGCCGGACTTGGCGTATTCGCGCATCGTCAAGCGCGGGAAAATCGTCGTCCCCTGGCCGTATTCGTTGGTCAATATGGTGTTCTTCGTACCCACGATGAACGTGCAGTTCATGTTGCGGCTGTCGGTGAGGAACTCCTGGGGAACGCGCTTGATCTCCTTCGGCTTGCGACCGCCGTCAAACCAGTGCAGCCTGATTTTTCCGCCCTTGCCGCGCTTGTTGTCAAACTCCATATCGCAGGAGGCCTTGTTCGGCCAGTCGTAGTCCGAGAAAGGCGTGGAATTTGCGCTTATCTTCGAGGGGAATCCCAAATCGAACGCGGAGTACGGCACGTCCATAAAGTGGCAGGCCATGTCGCCGGCGGCGCCAGTTCCGTAGTTGCGCAGACCGCGCCATTTGAAGGGCAGTATCGCCTTGTTGTAGGGCTGGTAGGGAGCCACGCCCAACCACAGCGGATAGTCGAGCGTCGAGGGAATCGGCTCGCCCGCGGGCATGGTCAGGCCGCCCTGGGGCCATATCGGACGGTTCGTCCAGATATATATGTCCTCTATCTCGCCGATGATTCCGGCGTCGTACCATTCGCGGATTACGCGCCAGCCCTCGTTGGTGTGCCCCTGATTGCCCATTTGGGTGAACACGCCGGCTTCGTCGGCTAAGCGCCTGAGCTCGCGCGCCTCCCACACGGTGCGGGTCAAGGGCTTTTCGCAATATATGTGCTTGCCCTTAGCTATCGCCCATGCGGCTATGGGATAGTGCATGTGGTCGGGCGTGCAGACCGCCACGCCGTCGATATCGCCGCCCATCTTGTCCAGCATCACGCGGTAGTCGCGGAAGCGGGGAACTTTCGGAAATTTTTTGTAGGTATCCGCCGCCCTCGCGTCGTCAACGTCGCAGAAGGCCACCAATTTTGCGTCGGGGCTGGAAGCGACTTCGTTCACGGCCGCCCGCCCGCGCCCGCCCGCGCCTACAACGGCTACATGGAGCTTGTCATTGGCTCTCTTCGTGGCTTTCGTGGCGCAGGACGGCAGAAACATCAGCGACGAAAACGCCGCCGCGCCTTTTATGAATTCTCTTCTTTTTATCATGTTTTTTACGGGTTTGTTTTTGTGATTAATTAAATAAGCACCAAAGGGTGTTCCGCGCGCCGGACGCAAACGAACTACGGCAAAAATTCCTTGCGGTAGTCGTAGAGAGACCTCGTGAAGTTGTCGGCCTCCGGACAGTTTGTAAAGCTCATCTTTTGCGCGTCGTACTTCAATTCCCTGCCGGGCATGAGAGCCGACACCATTCCGACAAGCGCAAGCTCCGTAAAGGGGGCGGCATAGTCGAAATTCGCCGGCGGATTGACGCCCTTCAGACAGCTCTTTGCCCATTCCAAATGGGGGTTGCCCGGCGCAATCGAACGCTCCAGCTTCGCCGCCGGGAATATATTAGCCTTCTTCGCCTCCCTCATCTTCTCTAAGGGGAACAGCATCGGATTCGAGCCGTAAAGGGTCGTCGTCATCGTGTTCTTCGTGCCGACTATGAATATCTGGTTGCGGTCCGTATAGCTGCGCCTCTTGTTGGCGATATCAAAATATTCCTGCGAAACGCGCTTGATTTCCTTCGGCTTGCGGCCGCCGTCAAACCAGTTAAGCCTGATTTTTCCGCCCTTGCCGCGCTTGTTGTCGAAAGTCATGACGAAAGACGCGCTCTTGGGCCAGCTGTAATCCGTAGCCGGATCCGCGCTGCCCACTATCGAAGACGGCATTCCCAATTCAAACGCCGAATAGGGAATATCCAAAAAGTGGCAGGCCATGTCGCCGGCGGCGCCCGTCCCGTAGTTGCGCATTCCGCGCCACTTGAAGGGCAATATCTCCTTGCTGTACGGCTGGAACGGCGCAACGCCGAGCCACAGGTTGTAGTCGAGCGTATTCGGCACAGGCTCGCCGGCGGGAACCTTTAAATTCGCCCCCTGCGGCCAAATGGCGCGGTCGGTCCAAGCGTAAATGTCCTCGATTTCCCCGAGTATTCCGGCGTCCGTCCACTCCTGAAGCGCCCGCCAGCCGTCGTTGGAATGCCCCTGGTTGCCCATCTGGGTGAACACGCCGGCCTCCTTCGCCAGACGCCTCAATTCGTGCGCCTCCCAAATAGTGCGCGTCAGCGGCTTCTCGCAAAATACGTGCTTGCCGTTGGCTATCGACCACGCGGCTATCGGATAGTGCATGTGGTCGGGCGTGCAAATCGCAACGCCGTCGATATCCCCGCCCATTTTGTCCAGCATGACGCGGTAATCGCGGAAGCGCGGTATGCGCGGATACTTCTCGTAGTTTTTCGCGGCCTGTTTGTCGTCAACGTCGCAGAAGGCGACCACCTTGGTTTCCGGGCTGTTCATGAACGCCTGCACCGCGGCGTCTCCCCTTCCTCCTACCCCGACAATTGCTACATGAAACTTAGAATTGGAATTTTTGGACTCCGCCCGCATTAGCGACGGCATAATCGCAAGCGACACTGCACAACCCGCCCCCTTGAGAAAAGAACGTCTCGAACAATTCATAAGCATTAATAATTAGAATTTCCCCTATTCCCCGCGAAGCCTTCAAACCCAAACGCTCGCATAATCAAGTAACAAAATAACCCGCTTCCCGCGTATTTCAAGAGATTTTTTTGGTTTTTTGGCAGGCATTTTTTGGCAGGAACTTCCGGCATAGCGATTTCGCATTGCGCCCCTCCCGCCAAACGCCTCGCCTTAAAAATTAGGAAATTTTTTCAACGGCAAAAACCGCTTTTTTCAAGCGCTTTTGCGCGCGGCGGCAAAGCCTCTCCGCCCCCGCCCGCGCAAAACGGGGAAAACTTCGTTGAAAATTCCGAAAAGATTTTTTAGCCATTCGGACATGGAAAACAAAATCGCAGTCGTGTTGACGACCTTCCCCGACGACAAATCGGCCAGAAAAACGGCGCTGTCCATGCTGAAGGAGGGCTTGGCGGCATGCGCGCAAATCGGCGGAGAAATTGCGTCGATATACCGCTGGAATGGCAAGCTGTGCGACGAGCGGGAAATACCGGTGAAGCTGAAGATTCCGCTCGACAAAGTCGCCGCCGCGCGGGAGATTTTTTTGCGCGACCACCCGTACGAGTGTCCGCAATGGATTGTTCTTGTGGGCGAAGCCAGCCAATCGTACGCCAAGTGGGTCGGCGAAACCCGCCCGATGTCAGACTAATTCCGATAATTCTCCCCCTCAATTCCCCCTTCTTCAATTCAGCTTCTCAATCCGACGCCCGGCCCCGCGTCCGCGCGCTTTCGGCAACCGGCGAACTCCGGCAACCGGCGGAACGCGCCACTTCCCTTGCGCGCAAGCCCTCCGCCGCACTATCCCCTTTCCGCGCCGGTCTTTCGACGCGAGAGACTTCTGTACTACCAGCCTTCCGCCGCGCAAAAATTTTCGCTCCCCACAAGATTCGCACGTCCCGCAGTTTTTGCCTGCGCGCGCGTTAGCGCGGCGTCTATTTTTTGCGGCGCCTTAAAAATTTTCCCCTTCGCCTGCACATGGCATTTTTAAGCCTGCGCAAAATATTCCCGCAGCCGAAAAAAAGAAGAAACACGCCTCCCGATGCGAAAAAAATAATCCCAAAAACAATTTCATTCCAAACGTTCGCAAAATCAAACATTCGCGCAATTTGGCCGGAGATATCAAAAAAATAGCCGTTTGGAGCGGCGGCAAAGGCGATGCAAATTGCGGTGCGGCCAACGCGCGCAATACGCGCGGCCGTATGGGACGCAAGAATTGTCCGCGCGCAAATGCGCCGCGCTAAAAACCGGCGCGCAAAAAGAAAGTATCCCAAAGATTGCCATGCGCGAAGGGATAGAATTTAACGAAAAGCCGTTCTGAATAAAAATATTGGACGCAATTTTCCTCCCGACCGAAGCGCGCATTGAAGAAAAACGCGCACCCTAACTTTCTCTATATATTCTCTCTATTTACTATAATGAATGAAAAGCGCGAGTGGGAGCGTTCGCATATTTTCCAATTTAACGCGCCCGCAAGTAAGACATCTCACCCGCAGGCAAGACATCAAGAAGGCGAAAAATCTCTCTTCCTGCCGCAGGGCGTTGTCCTGAATATCCGCCGCCGCACGGAGCTTGCCTGCGTTTTCCCGGGTATCCGTCTTTGCTTTCTTTATTTTCTCATTTTCATATAAAGTATATAAATAAAGCGCAACAAGAGCGATGCGCGCAACTTAACATTCGGCTTAACGCGTCCGCAAAGAGGCTTCAACTCCAAAAAACCGCGCAGGCGCCTATCCCGGTTGCGCGCCACCCGGCATATCCGCAGCCGCGGAATGCCCGCCTTCAAGGAGGCCGTCCCCCACCCGGCCCTTTCCAAGCCTTCCGACCCGCGGCGGCCGACGGCCCCAAATTGAGAAAAAACTTGTCTTTTGGCGCGCCGGCTGTTCCACTTTCGCCATGTTTGAAATTGAAATGGCGCGGGAGGAGGATATCCCGCAGATACGGGCATTGGCCGCCGAGATATTCCCGCGCGCCTACGCGAAGATTCTATCGCCGGAACAAACCGCCTACATGATGGAAATGATGTATTCGCGCGCGAGCCTCGAATCGCAGTTTCGCGGCGGGCACGTCTACTTTTTGGTCCGCCGGGAGGGAACGCCCGTCGGATACCTCTCCGTCGAGCGCGAGGAGCCGGAGCTGTTCCACCTTCAAAAGATATATCTGGACGAAAAGTTCAGGGGAATGGGCGGAGGAAAGCTCATGTTTGAGGCCGCCGCAGACTTCGTGCGCTCCAAGCTGAGGGAATCCGGCCTGCCCTCGGCCGTCATGGAGCTGAACGTCAACAGGAGCAATCCCGCCGTCGGATTCTACGAAAAAATGGGCATGAAGAAACTGCGCGAGGGCGACTTCGACATCGGGGGCGGATTTTTCATGAACGATTTTATAATGGGCATTCAAATACGCGCGTCAGATTTTTGTTGATTTTCTATTTTTCTTAAATAGAGTGCGTTTCTTTTTAACTATTATGCGCCGCGTCAGAAAGCCGGCGCAGGATTGTTTTTTATTAACAGCAGCAAGATGAAACAGATAAAACTTAAGACAAGCAGCAGGGAGAAGATCGGCGGCAATTCGGCGAAAGCCTACCGCAGAAACGGACAGATACCGGCCGTAATCTACGGCGAAAACGGCGAAAAGAACCTTCTTGTGGACGCCAAGACGCTCGATATCACGCTCAAAGAGATAAGCGGAAAGGCGGTCCTGCTCGAACTCGAATTTGACGACGGCACGCAACCGCGCTTCGCCATGCTGAAGGCGGCAGAGCGCAATCCCCTCACGGGCGCTCCCCTGCACGTGGATTTTGTCGAAGTGGTGCGCGGCAAGCCCATGAAGGCCACGCTGCCGCTGCATTTCGCCGGAGAATCCTACGGAGTGAAGAACGAAAACGGCGTAATAGAAATCCACGAGCACGAAGTCAGCGTCAGGTGCCGTCCGCGCGACCTCCCGGAAATGATAGTGATAGACATTTCCGAACTGCGCGTGGGGCAGGCTATACACCTCAAGGACGTTAAGGCTCCGGAGGGCGTCGAGTTTGAGGCGCACGCGCTTGAGGACATACTTGTGACCTGCAACGCCGTCGATGTCGAGGAGGCCGCTCCCGCAGCCACCGACGCCGCCGCTTCGGCCGCAGTTCCGGCCACGGAGCAGAAGGCCGCTGAGGAGGCTCCCAAGAAGTAGCCTTTCAAGGCGGGGGCTCCGGGCAGGCGCCTCCGCTCCAGTTCTTTTACAATCGAGCATATGTCCGTAAAAATCGCAATGGGCTTGGGCAACTTCGGCTCCGAGTACGACGGCACCCGCCACAACGCGGGGGCGCTTCTGTTGCGAAAGCTGGCCGCGCGCTGCGGGGCGGAATTTTCCCGCGAAAAATACTGCGGGGCGCACATTGCGCGGGCGCAGATGTGCGGCGCGGGGCTCGTTCTGGCCTTTTCGGATTCTTACATGAATCTCAGCGGCGAAAGCTTGAAAAAAATTTTGAGATTCTTCAAGGCGCCGCTTGCCGAATGCGCCGTAATCAGCGACGACATCACCCTTGAACCCGGCCGCCTGAAACTGTCCAGAGGAGGCTCTTCCGGCGGGCACAACGGATTGGGCGACATCATCGAAAAGTGCGGAAACGATTTTATCCGGATTCGCGTGGGCGTCGGCGCCAAGCCGGACAAGCGCATGGACTTGGCCGACTACGTGCTCGGCCGCCCGAGCGCGGAAGACGCAGAAAAAATCGCCTCGGCGGACATATGGGGCTGCATGGAGCTGCTTTTGACGAAGGGCTTTGAAGGCGCGCAGAACGAGGTCAACCGGCGCGCGGCGGTGGGGGCCGATTCCTCGGCCTCCCGGCTCGAATAGGCGGCTTCAGGCAAAGCGGCAAAGCCGTCCGGGGCGGCGCCGCCATGCCGCGCAAAAACTTTAATTAAAACATATACTAATCATGAAAAAATATACAGCAACATTCATTCTCGACACCAGGAGCTATCAAGATCCCGTGGAAACCCTCATTGAAAGACTCAAGGGCGTGATGGAGTCTGTGGGGTGCAAGATAGAGAATGTGGAAAACATGGGCCAGCGCACGTTTGCGCGCACTACGGACAAGAAATTCCCTGCCGGCATATATGTGCGGATAAACTTTGAGGGCCCGGCGTCGGCCAATTCGCAAATCAAAGAGAAGCTCCGCCTCGACAAGACCGTAAACCGCGTCATCATATTGGCGGACTAAGCGCAGGAGGGAATCCGATATGCCGTCTTACAACAAGGTCATACTAATGGGGAATCTCTCGCGGGATCCCGAACTGATGCAGACGAAAAGCGGGACGAGCATCTGCCGCTTTTCGATCGCGTTAAACCGTTCGTTCAACGCGCAGGACGGCTCCTCGCGCGACGAGACGTGCTTCGTGGAAATGGACAGCTTCGGCCGCACCTCGGAGAACATCAACAAGTTTTTCTCCAAGGGCAAGCCGATTCTCGTCGAGGGAAGGCTGCGCCAGGATTCGTGGGAGGACAAGCAGACGGGGCAGAAGCGCAGCAAGCTTCTGGTGGTCGTGGAGCGTTTTGAATTTGTCGGCGGGCGTTCCGACAACGCCGTTTCCGGAGGGGATTACGACCGTTCGTCTCCGGCTTCGAGGGGCGGTTCGCAGGTTCCGCCGCCCTCCGCTCGCGACGACGCGGACGACGACGACGTTCCGTTCTGATTTCCATTCGGCTAACTTTTTTCCTCCCGCGCCTTGCGCGCATTCTGCCGCGCGCGGGAACATTGCGAAAGAGAATATTTAAACAAGCATAAACGACTATGGCAACAAGCAAAGTGTTATTGGTAAAGCCCGTGGAAAATCTGGGCGGCGAAGGGGACCAGGTCTCCGTCAAGGCGGGATACGCGCGGAATTTTTTGCTTCCAAAAAAGCTGGCCGTTCCGATTAGCAAGGCCAACAAGAAGCAGATAGAGGCGCTGTTGAAGGCGCGTGAGCTGCGCGAGGCCAAAGAATTGGAAAACGCGCAGGCTCTGGCGAACGTAATCGGCCAGATGAGCATCGCGTTTGCGGTCAAGACCGGCGAGGGCGGCAAGCTGTTCGGCTCGATCACCGCGGCCGACCTCACCGCCCGCATAGCCGAAGGCGGAATAGAGCTTCCGAAAAAGGCCGTGCTTTTGGAGCATCCCGTCAAGGAGCTCGGCAAGCACACGGCGCATGTGAAGCTCCACAAAGACGTCCGTTTTGACATTGAATTTGAAGTCGTTTCGGAAAATCCGATAGAGGACGCGCAAAAGTAATCTTTCCACTTCGGTTTCCGATGTCGGAGAGCACTCCAAATAAAAAAGCCTCGACACGCCGCAAAGGCCTTGCCGCGGCTGTTTCGCATTCGGACGGCGAGCGCTCGAAAATTCTGGGGCGCCAGCTGCCGCACAATCTCGACGCCGAGCAGGGCGTGCTCGCGAGCATAATGTTAGACGGCACGAACGAGGTCGTCAATGCGTGCATCGCCATGAAGATCAGGCCGGATTACTTCTTCAAGCCGCAGCATCAGAAAATCTACGGCGCGGAGGTCGCCCTGTTCAACGAGGGGCGCGGAATTGACGAGATTACCCTGGCCGAATACCTGTCCGCGCGCGGGCAGTTAGAGGAGGCCGGCGGCGTCGAGGGCATATCGGAAATAGCCGGCAGGATAGAGACGTTTACGAATTACAGGCACTGGGCCGAAATCGTCCGCGAGAAGTATTTTCTGCGGCTCTTGATTGCCTCGTGCGTGCGGACGGTGGAGGACGCGTACGCCTCCAACGGCGGCATAGACATGTTCATCGAGAGCGTGGAGCAAAAGATACTCGGAATCAGCCAGGACAGGGTTGGGGATTCCGTAAAGAAGGCCAGCGAAAACGTGGACGAGGCCGTCGCGCGCATCAACGCGATGATAATGAGCAAGGGGGAGCTTTTGGGCGTCCCCACGGGCTTTCGCGACATAGACGCGCTCATGCGCGGGCTGCACGAAAACGAAATGATAGTCATAGCGGGCCGCCCGGGCACGGGAAAGACCTCTATCGCGCTCAACATTGTGGAACACGCGCTTTTCAAGACGCCCGACGGCGGGGTTCCGACGCTCGTGTTCTCCCTTGAGATGATGTCGGCGCAGCTCTATCAGAGAATGATAGCCAGCCGCGCGCGCATAGACCAAAAGAGGCTCGCCGACGGATTCGTCACGAACGAGGCCATAGCCGACATAAACGCGACCGCAAAGGAGCTGAAGAGCGCTCCGCTCTGGATAGACGACACCGCGAACGTGACGATTCTCGAAATGCGCGCAAAGGCGCGCCGCCTCAACCAGCAGCTGGGGGGCAAGCTCGGCTTAGTGGTGGTGGACTACCTGCAGCTGCTCGTCGGGACCGACCCAAACATGCCGAGGGAGCAGCAGGTGTCGGAAATTTCGCGCGGAATGAAGGCCATGTCGAAGGAGCTCCGCGCTCCGGTGATAGTTTTGGCGCAGCTCAACCGCGAGAGCGAAAAGGGCGACAAGTACCGGAACCCGCGCCCGAGCGACCTGCGCGAATCGGGCTCGATAGAACAGGACGCCGACGCCATTTTATTGTTGA
This sequence comes from uncultured Opitutales bacterium, assembly GCA_944389575.1. Taxonomy (GTDB): domain Bacteria; phylum Verrucomicrobiota; class Verrucomicrobiia; order Opitutales; family Intestinicryptomonadaceae; genus Merdousia. Next base: position 10,620 of record CALXMX010000071.1, on the reverse strand, counting down.
GTCGGGCGAGGAAATCTGACACAGATGACGATGCCGTTTCTCATTCGCAATGGCTGATACGCGCAGAACTGGCAAAAAACAGAAACGGCCCAACGGGAGTAGTGACCCTGCTCTTCAACAGGAATTACACGCGCTATGAAAATTTTACCCCGCGCGAAGATGCCTCACTTTAAAATCCTTACTACGCAAAAACTCGCCGCGCGCGCGCAGAGGGCGCGGGTTCGGGTCGCCTTTTGGCTGCGGCGGACGGCGGCGGCGAGCCTTGCGGCGGCGGCCGCGCTTTTGGCAAATCCGCCTTCGCTCTTCGCCCAGCAGACGGCGGCGGCGCGCCATGAGGCGCCCGTGGTCGACAAGATTTCGTACAAATTCGAGGGTCCGAAAAACGTGTCGGAAAGCGCGGTAAACGTGCACGTCCGCCTGCGCTCCGGAATGAAATTCGACCAGAGGGCGCTGGACCAGTCGATACGCTCCCTCTACAGCACCGGGCTTTACGAATTCGTCGAGGCGCAGCGCGCGCTGTCAAACGACGGCAAGAAGATCGACATAAGCTTTACGATAGTGCCAAAGTACCGCGTCGCGTCGGTCGTATTCAAGGGCAACAAGGAGTTTTCGGCCAACAGGCTGAAGGGGCAGGTGTCAACCTACGCCGGCTCAACGCTAAGCGAGATAGACGTAAAGCGCGACGCCGACAAGCTTAGGGAATTTTACCAGAAGAAGGGCTACTCGCTCGCAAAGGTCGGCTATTCCATCGAGCGCAACGACGAAAACGGCGTGGGCGCGGTGATATTTGAAATAGACGAGGGGCAGGACGTAAAGATAATGCAGATACGCTTCACCGGCGACAAGAACGCCGAGGAAACCTACGGATTCTGGGGCAGAATCTCAAAGATGCTCTTCGGCGAAGACGACCCGTCAAAGATAGACTCCATAAAGCTCACCTCGGAGATGAAGACCGACACTTGGATTCCGATAATTTCGCACCTGACGGACAACGGGCGATTCAAGGAGGACGAACTTCAGGAGGACATAGAAAAGCTCCGCAAATTTTACCGCAACCACGGGTATCTCGACGTCGTAATAGACGAGTCGAAAATAAAGTTTGAATTTCCCGATTCCGACGAGCCGGGAGACATGGACATAGTAATAGACGTCCAGCCCAACAAGCAGTATTTTGTCGGCGACATAAAGATAAAGGGCAATAAGATTTTTACAACCGACCACCTGATGTACCTGATAAACGATAGGTACGACTTCAATAAGGGCGACGTTTTCTCGCCCGCGCGCGTGGACGAGGTAATAGAAAACCTGCGAACTTTCTACGGAGAGTTCGGATATATAGACACAATCGTGCGCGCGCTCCGCAGGCCGAACATCGAGACCGGGAACATAGACCTCACGATAGACATAATCGAGAGCGGCAAATACTACCTTGAATCCATAAACATACAGGGCAACACCAAGACCAAGAGCGACGTCATACTGCGCGAATTGGCCCTGGCCCCCGGAGACGTGTTCGACCTGTACCGCATGAAAATTTCCGAGCAGCGCCTGAAAGAGACGCGCTTCTTCGACGAAGTGACGCTCTCTCCGGAGTCCACAAACATACCCAAAAGGCGCGATTTGCGCATAGTATTGAAGGAGGGCAGAACCGGGAACCTCATATTCGGAGCTGGCTTCAGCACGATTGAAAGCCTTGTTGCGACGGTCGAAGTCACGCAGAGCAACTTCGACTACGAGAATTACGACAGCCTCTTCCAGGGGGCCGGGCAGAAGTTCCGCCTGCGCGGAACGATAGGGTTGGAGTCGAACCAGATAATTTTGAGTTTTGAGGAGCCGTGGCTGTTCAACCGCCAGCTCGGCTACGGGGTAGACCTGTACCGTACGGATACCGGATACTATTCGGACTACTACTCCGAAGTCCGCCTGGGAGCGCTCAACTACTTGCGCAAGCGCATTTATGAGCTCGTGGAGGCGCGCCTTGCCTATAAAATCGAGCTTGTCGACATTTACGACGTCAAAAACAACGCGCCGTACGTCATAAAGGACGAGAGCGGGTCGCGCTCGATATCGCAGGTCAGCCTGACGTTTCTGCGCGACGACCGCGACAGCTACATGATGCCCACGCGCGGCACGCGCTTCGAGCTTGTGCAGGACTTGGCGGGCGGCCCGTTCCTCGGGCAGACAAACCTCTACCGCATAGAGGCGCGCGCCGGCTGGTGGATACCGACTTTCGATTTCGGCAAACAGGTGTTCTCAATCGTCGGCCGCGCGGGAACTGTAATGGGATACGGCGGCAAGGAAGTTCCGTTCTTTGAAAAGTGTTTTCTCGGCGGCGGCTACAACATGCGCGGCTTCAAGTACAGGAAGGTCGGCCCGATCGACCCCGCCACGGAGGAGCCGCTGGGCGGCGACAGCTTCGGATTTATCGCGGTCGAATACTCCATAGAGCTGTTCAATCCCGTGCGCTTCGCGGTATTTTACGACTGGGGCTTTGTGAACGAAAACGACTGGGACTGGGATCCGTCGAACTACAATTCCGACTTCGGCGTCGGGTTGAGGATTCTCCTGATGGGCGCGCCGATGCGCATAGACGTCGGCTTCCCGCTGAAGGCCGGAGAATACAACGACGACGGCATGCAATTTAACTTCTCCTTCGGAACGGTGTTTTAAATCGGGATTTATTTTTGAACGTATCCGGCAGCAAATAAGTCTTTACATTAGAACTAATCAAAGCGAAAATATATAAATTATGAAAAAAGCATTGGCATTGATAGCGGGTATGGCGGCGGTTGCGGCGGTTGCCTCGGCTCAAAACATTTTTGTCGTCGATATGGCGAGGGCATACCAGAACTATTACAAGGCGAAGACGGCCTTCGCGCAAATACAGGCTTCGGCGGACAACGCCAAAAAGGAGATTCAGGAAATGGCGAAGAAGCGCGACGCTATAGTCAAGGAGCTTAACGCCGTGCAGGAGAAGGTAAAGAATCCCGCGCTTTCCGAGGACGCGAAAAAGAAAATAATGGAGACGGAATTTCAGCCGAAATACGTCGAGGCCTCCCGCATTGAGAACGCCATGCGCGACATGCAGCAGCAAACTACGCAGCGCCTGCAAAACAACATGAACAACGTCCGCCAAGTCCACTTGCAGGAGATTGCGGAAGTCATAAAGCAGCTCGCCGCCGAAAAGAAGGCCGATTTCATTCTGGAGCGCAACGCCTGCCCCTTCTTCAAGGAGTCCGTCGACATTACGGAAGACCTCATAAAGGCGATAAACGCAAAGGCTCCCGCCGCGCAGTTGACGCCGGAAAAAAAGTAGGCTGAAAAAAACGCCTCCGGACAAAAAGCGGAAAAGCCTTCAAGGGTTTTTCCGCTTTTTTTGTGTTGAGAAAAAAATCAACCGCCCGCCCCCATTCGCCGCGGCGGGACGGTCGATAAAAAAAACATCTTTCGCACACAAAAGCATTTCCCTACCCCGTCCCGCTGAAAATTTCGCACGCGCACACAGCCGACTTTTGTACATACGCAACCTGTTTAACACATACAGACAACCCCGCACACGCACAGCCGCCGTTGCGCGCGTGTAGTCAATTACATACGCGCACTCGCCGGGGTTCCTGCCGCCTGCCGCACGAAAAAATTTACACAGCCCCCCCTTTCTAATCCAGATAGATATTTTTTATTTAACTCCGCAAAACGCCTCCGAATAAAAAGCGGAAAAACTCTCAAGGGTTTTTCTGCTTTTTTTGTATTGAGAAAAAAATCAACCGCCCGCCCCCCATTCGCAGCGGCGGGACGAACGATAAAAACATATTTCGCACTCCTATTTTTGCGGACAATTCCCTAAGGTTAAAATTTTCAATCAATCATTTTGAGGCCTTCGGCCAACAGGTTGCGTATGTACAAAAGCCGGCGGTGTGCGCGTGCGAAATTTTCAGCGAAGCGGGAAAATGCTTTTGTGTGCGGAAGGTGTCTTTTGCCGCTCGCTTTGCTGCGGCGAATGGAGGACGGAACTAAAGGGGGAATTAAAAGGAATCGCGGAGTTTGAACATAAAATATCTATCTGGATTAAAAGGAGGGCTGCGTAAATTTTTTCGTTGCGGCAAGCGGCAGGAACCTCGGCGAGCGCGCGTGCGTACTTAGCTACACGCGCGAGGTGGTAATTGTGTGCGTGCGGAGTTGTCTGTATATGTTAAACGGGTTGCGTATGTACAAAAGCCGGTTGTGTGCGCGTGCGAAATTGGTTGCGCGTGTTAAAATTTTTTGGCGGGTATCAAACTTGATAGCCCATCGAGTTCCCCCGCTTATATTAAAACCGCTCCGCCCCGCGCGCTTAACCGCACGCAAAAATTCGCCTCCGCCCGCGGTCGCTTCGACCGCCGACGCCCGACCGTTTTAAATTCCCCCGCAAACCCGCCCAGCCAAAGCGCGCAAAGAATGGAAAACAAAAAAGCGGAGCGCAAAAAAATGCGCTTCCGCAAATGCTCCCAAAAAATCGCAAGAAGGCCTACTGCTCTTCAAACGAATAAAACTTCCTATCGACGGACTGCGCGGCCACGATGACGCTCGTCCCGAATATGTCGTCCACGCTTGCGCCGCGCGATATCTCGGCGACGGGCTTGGTCAGGCCGGTCATTATCTGGCCGTAGCACTTCAGCCCGGAAGTAATGTGAACCAGCTTGTACGCCGTATTTCCGGACTCCAAGTCCGGGAACACCAAAATATTCGCCCTTCCGGCAACCGACGAATTTATCCCCTTCAGCTGCGCAACCGCCGGGCAGAGCGCGTCGTCGACTTGAAGCTCCCCGTCTATGTCTATGTCGAGCGACTGCTCCTTCGCCTTCTCGTGCGCGAGAGCTGTGGCCGACTTCATCTTGAGGACGTTCGGATCCTTCGTCGCCGCCAGCTTCGTGCAATACGAGAGCATCGCCACGCGGGGGCGCTCAAGCGTCAGATGGTTTACAAGTTTAGCCGTGGTGACGGCTATGTCGGCCAGCTGTTCCTCGGTCGGATTCGGTATCACGCCGCAGTCGGCCATAAAGAGGTCGCCGTCAATGCCGAGAGTGTCGCTGTCGGAGGCCAACACCATCATGGAGCTCGCCGTCTTGATGTTTTTTTGCAGCGGAACAATCTGGAATATCTGCCTGAGAGAGCTTGAACTGGCGATCGTCGCCCCGATGACCTCGGCGTCCGCGCGGCCCGTCATGAGCATCATCGTCGAGTAATAACCGGGTTTTTTTAGAAGTTCGCGCGCGTCGGCATATTCATAGGAGCGGAATTTGGGCATGCCGTGAAATATTTTTGCGATATCCTCAAAGTCGTCGGAGAGCTCCGGCTGTATGATTTTCATTCCGTCCAATCTGACGTCCAACGACTTGGCGACATCTTGAATTTCCTCCTTGTCGCCGACAAGAAACGGCACTCCCAATTTTCTGGTCGCAAATTGGCGGGCGGCCTGCAAGACGCGCGGATCGGCGCCCTCGGCGTAAATCAGGCGTTTCGGGTGGTTTTGCAGGCGGGCGGAAAGTCGTTTCAGCAATGACATATATGCAATTTATGTTTAATGTGATTGGCTTGTTGTTATTTTTATGGAATTGGGCAAAATTATTTGAAAACCCGCCGAAAGCCTTGCGCACCGGCCTTCTGCGGCCCGGCAAAACTCCGGCGTTATGAAAAATTCCGGCTCTCTCTTGGCGGCCATTGCAATGCAACGCGCCGCCTGCGGAGCGAAACCCTCCAAAAGCCGCGCGAAAAACGCTTGCGTTTCAAACGGTTTGCCGGCTTCCGCCGAAACTTTGAGCCTGCGCATGCGAATGCGCCCCAAAGTCATGCGTTTGATTTTTGCGAAGTATCGGCGCAAGTCAACACTGTTTTGCAAAGACAAAAAGCGCGGCGGCGCCTTACGCGCAGCCGCGCTTTCCATTGGGACAACGCCGAATCACTCCGCCGGCTTTGTCTTGGGCAGGCTTGTGACGCGCTTGACTTCCTTGATAGTTCCGCGCTTGAGCAACAAATCTATGCGCTCGAAACGCTTCAATACGCTGCGCTTTTTCTTCGACGACGAGCCGCCCGTTTTCAAACTGCTGTGCTGAGACATAAATTCTACTCCTTCTTAAAAATCATAAAGCCTTTGATTAAAGGCGTAGCTTTTCAAAAATCAACATTTTTTTAACTAAATTTCCGGCGCCGAAATTGCAGGCAAAAGAAGCCGGAAACGCAATACGCCGTATCGAAGAAATACCGGAATGCAACTTTACAAAAGCCGAACTCCGCAGAGCGCGGCGCTATCCCGGCGTCGCGAAAGCCGAAAGACGCAATCCGCGCCGGCTAAAAGAAGACGTTTCGCAAATCTAACTTATTCCAACTAAAAGGCAAATTCCGCAAAAGCGACCCCATGCGGCGGCAGCAAAATCTGTTTCCAAAATTTGTCGAAAAATATCGCAGGTAAAAACGGGCGGACAAACGGGCGGGCCGGCGGAGAAAGTACTTAGTCCCCCCCTCGCTCGCCGTCGCGCTATCCTGGTCGTCGCGCTATCCCGACCGCCGCGCCTCACTCCCCTGCGGTTTGCCCCCGCATTTTAACCTTCCGAGCGTATGCGCCTTCGCTCAAGCCTAAAACCGCGCCTAATAGCTCCGCCTCTGCCGCAATAGTTTTACCAAAAGCCGCCCGGCCGCCATGCTCTTACCCTCCTTCAATCGGCGCACTTGCGCGCATAAAACGCATATTGCGAATAGCGCGTACCTGCGATGCGCGCAAATTTAAAATCCACAAAACGGACGCCGCTCAAACCTTTATGTCCCCCGACAAATCCTTAAACCCCAGACTGCCGCGGACAAATTTTTTTTCGCCAGCCCTTTTTACTCCCACCGCCCTTTTGCATTCCCATAAATAGACCCTGCGCTTTTGCCGTTAACGCCGTCACCCCTCCCGAAAGAAACGGACGCATCAGAAACGGGCGCTCCCCCGCCCGATATTTCCTTCGGCCTTCACGCCGTACCCATTACACAGAGTAAAAAAATTTGACGAACATCAAAATAGCGGACTTAATATATCCCAATGGGAAGGAAAAACTACGCGAGATTTGCGCGCGCTGTGCGCGCGGCGACGGGAGCGATTGCAATCTGTCTTTTGGCGGCGCGTTTTTGCGCGGCCGCCCCCCTTACCCCGAACGCGCAAAAAAGCGCGGCGGAAAGCTTCATGGAGATGCTCCAAAAACAGGCCGCCGCCGCGGACGACGACTCCGCGCGCGCAAATCTTGCGGAATCCATGCTGGAAAATCCCGTTCAGGCCGACTGGCTCGCCGCCGACTTCTCCGACAGGCTCGCCCTACTGCGCGCGCCAGTAGCGGAGAGAATCGCCGCCTTTGACAAGCTCGCAAAAAAGTACGCCGAAAAAAATTCCTCCCCCCCGCCCGCGGCCCCCTCAAAGACGCTGGCCGAGGCCGCCGAAAAATACCTCGCCGAACGCGGAAAGAACAGGGAGCGGTTTCTCAAAAAACTCTCCGCGAAAGGGCGGCCGAAGGAGTACGTCTATGTTGAACGCAAGCCCATAACCCCGAGCTTTTACGCCTACACGGAGGGCCTTTCCGACGCCCGCGGCGAATCGCACTTTCTGCCGGATTCAAAACTGTGCCGCCTCTCCATAGCCGAGGACGGTTCGGCAATGCGCGAAGTTCTGCTCGAATCTAAAACCGGCGTCATACGCGACCCGGACGCGTCGTACGACGCAAAGAAAATCCTCTTTGCATGGAAAAAGGACAAGTCCGACGATTACAGCCTCTATGAAATGGACGCCGAAACAAGGCAAATCCGCTCTATAGCCAAGTCGCCCAAACACGCCGACTACGAGGGACGCTACCTGCCGACCGGAGAAATAGTGTTCAGCTCGACCCGCTGCGGGCATTCGACCGACTGCTTCAATACCGAAGTGAGCAATCTCTACATCATGCGCCCCGACGGGACCGCCCTGCGTCGGGTCGGCTTCGACCAGGTGCACACCACATACCCGACCGTATGCGAGAACGGCGACGTCGTGTACACGCGCTGGGACTACAACGACAGGGGGCAAGTCTACACGCAGGCGGCCTTCACAATGAAGCCCGACGGCTCCTTCCAGACCGAGCTCTACGGAAACAAGTCGTGGATTCCCACCGCGATGGGGCACATCAGGCAGATACCGGGCGAGCCGTCGAAATTCGTCTGCATTCTGCACGGCCACCACACTCCGCAACAGGGGCATCTGGCAAAGTTCGACGTTAAAAAGGGGCGCCAAAACGGGGACGGAATGTCGGCCCTCGCCCCGGTGCGCAAAATTCCGCCGAAAGCCGACGCGTACGCGCAGGACGGCCCGCAATTCAGATACCCGTTCCCGCTTGAGGACGGACTGTATTTGGCCAGCATAAATCCCCTCAGCGTCCATTGGAGGGAGTCCAAAATGGCGAAAAAATTCCGCGCGCTTCCGTTTTGGCTGTACCTTGTAAACGACGGCGGAGAACGCGAGCTCCTTCTTGCTTCCCCGCTCTCCGGCAGGCTCAGCCAAATGCAAATAGTTCCGCTCGAAGAAAGGCCCCTGCCCCGGATTGCGAAATCGTCCCTCGACTACTCTAACAAGAGCGGATACTGTCTGATAAGGGACGTCTACGCCGGGCATGGAACGGCCGGAGTAAAGAGGGGGGACATAGAAAAAATCCGCGTCATAAAGCTGCATTACCGCCGCGCGCCGGTCGGAATAATGCACATGGTCGGCCCCGGCGGGGTGGGGACGTGCTACACCCCGATTGCGCTTGGAAACGCCTCGTGGGACGTGAAGGAGATTTTGGGCGAAGTCGAGGTCGAGGAGGACGGCTCCGTTTATTTTGAAGTTCCCGCGCGCACGCCCGTGTATTTTCAGCCGATCGACAAAAACGGCTGCGCCGTAAACACGATGCGCTCGTGGACGACGATGCAGCCCAACGAATTTTACGCCTGCTTGGGCTGCCATGGAGACAAGAACCTAAACAGCCGCGCCGACGCTAAGCTGGATTCCTCCAGAAAGCCCAAAAAGCTCAAGCCGTTCTACGACGTTCGCGGCGGCTTCTCCTTTAGAAAGCATATCCAGCCCATACTCAACCGCCACTGCATACACTGCCACAACGACCGCTCCGCGCACAGGCTGTTCGACCACGCCGACGCGTCGAAGACTCTGTCCGTAGAGGACCTCGCACCCGTGGAGGACGAAGCCATGCGCGCATTCATAAAGGACTGCGAGGGCGAAGTGAGGCGCGCGTTCAGCCTGCTGGACGTCCCCATTCCGAACGCCTTGGCCAAGCGAAACTTCAACGACGCCTACTACAACCTTCTGCGCCCGTCCGTGCGCAACGCACAATATCCGTACATGGCGGACTGCAATAGAGAGCTTGTGAATTGGCTCGGCGCGCAGAGCTCGCCAGAACTTCAGCCCCCGTACAAGCGCGGCTCTGCCACAAGCAAGCTGTACATGATGCTGAGCCAGCGGCACAGCGGCCTCAACCTGTCCAAAGAGGAGCTCGACAAAATCTGCGCGTGGATAGACCTATACGTTCCGTATTGCGGGGATTATCTCGAATCCAACACGTGGACTCCAAAAGAGAGAAAGTTTTACGACTATTACGCCGAAAAGGCCGCGCGCGCTCAAGCCGAAGAAAGCCAGCAGATAAAAAAGTACCTCGCGCCAAAGGACTGACGTCGAGCCGGAAGCCGCGCGGCGACCGAAAGGCTCGGGCGCACGAGGCGTCGAAAAAAAACCGAACGCGGAACAAAAAGCTTGAGCGCGCCTGCGGAAGGCCGACCCCAAAATGCGGACGCGTCTCTTGCAAGGCAGGGCGAAAATACCAAAAAGCCGCGAATCCGCACGCGCAAATTCGGCACAAAAAACAAAGGCGCAATTTGAATTTGGCGGCGGCGCGCAACCGCGCGGGCGCGCGCAAGCCGATTAATCCCGCGCGCTTTTCGGCGGAGCCCGTCCGTTTTGAGACGCCGCACGATTCGTGTGAAAATTCCGCGGCGGAGCTTTTACCGGAATTTTTCCGCGCGGCGCAATTCAACCGGCAGTTCAACCGGTAATTCAATCGGCAATTCGACCGGCGCTCAAACCGGCATTCCGCACAAATCGGCGGAATTTTTTTACACAGCCGCGATTGTCGCGCGAGACGCCGCAAAAACTCCTTAGCGCAAATCGGCAGTTTAATGCGAATTGGCAGTTCGCCCGCATTCCGGCGGGTGAACGCAATTCGGCGGGGGCCACCCTATTTGCGAATGTCGGAATCCTTCTCCGAAGAAGAGTCCCGCCCTTCAGAGGAAGACTCGCCGGAAGAATCCGCGCCCGCGCCATTGCCCGCATTTCTAAACTCCGGCGGAACGGGATTGAATTGGAATATCGGCAGCAGCAAGAGCAGCCCCAACACGGTCATTCCCAGGACGAAGTATCCCGCAGCGTCGTGGACGAAGCCCGATATGGACTCCGGCCCGTTGTGGTACGCCCAAAACGAAAGAAAGAGTGCGCGTATGATATTGTTGACAAACGCCAGGCACATCGACGCGGCCACAAGCAAAATCTGCTTCCAAAATTTGTCGAGAAACACCGCCGACAAAAACGAGCCTGCAAAC
>CALXMX010000070.1 GCA_944389575.1 uncultured Opitutales bacterium | reverse complement strand
CCGTTCAAACGGTAAAAGCGCATTTCTTTTATTGGCCGCATTTCGCTTAGGCGTTTTCAAATTTCCCTTCGGCGGACTTCACTTTTAATTTTGCGGCAAATTCTTCCTGCCCGCATTTGCGAACTGCTCCGCTATTATTCGCGCACAAGGAATACGCGCGCGCCGCTCGGCCCGGACGGCGGACGAAAAAGCTTCAGCGCACGGCGTAAACCCTGTCGGAACGCCTTGCGCGCCTCGGAACCTTCACTCCCACAACGTCGCCTTTGCGGGCGGTTTGGACTTCCCCGAGGTCGGAGCGCATGCTCTCAATCTCGCACGAAAAATACCCGGTGGACGACCCCTCAAAATAAATCCGGTCGCCAACGCTTATCGGGGAATCGTCAACCGATATTTCCGCAACCCCAACTCTCGGATAATAGTTGAGCACGCGCCCGACTATCACTTTCTTCGCCTCGGCCACATTCCCCGCCGAAGTCCAGTCGCCGACGGGCTTTCCCATGAAAAATCCCTCCGAAAATCCGCGCGTAAACACCGACGCCAAACCTTCCAAAAGCCCGCCTTTAAGTTCCGCGTAAGCCCTTTCAAAATCCGGCGTCCCGCGCCGCTCGAAGTAGAAGTCGAGCGCGCGCCTGTACGCCGACGTGACGGTTTCGACATACTGCGCATTCCTGTTGCGCCCCTCTATTTTGAGGGAGTCCGCGCCGGCCTCTATAAGTTTTTCCAGGAATGGGAGCGTACACAAATCCTTAGGGCTAAGCACGTATCCCTCGCCTATTGCAAGCTCCCCCGAATCGGCCGCCGCAACGCTGCTGCCGCCGCGCGGCTTGGGCCTGACTATGTACTCCCTGCGGCACGGCTGCGCGCACTCCCCCCTGTTTGCGCTCTTCCCGCACTGGAACTGCGACATGAAGCACCTTCCGCTCAGCGAGACGCACATCGCCCCGTGCGCAAAGACCTCAATCTCTATGCCGCCGGCCGCGCGCGCCCCGAGAATTTTTACGAGCCCCGCGCGCATTCGCGCAATATCCCCAAGCGTGCATTCGCGCGCAAGCACAAACCTCCTCACCCCGAACGCCGCATGGTACTGCGCGGCCGCCGACGCGTTTGCCACGCTTGCCTGCGTCGATAAAAACACCGGCAGCCCCGCCGCGCGCGCCGCGGCCACGGCGGACAAATCCCAGGCAATCACCGCGTCTATCGAATTTTTTGCGGCGGCCTTGACAACCTTCGCAAGCGCGCGGGATTCGCCGTCGAAATAAATCGAATTGAGCGCAAGGTACGCCTTTGCGCCCGCCGCGCGGCACATTTTTGAAATCCTGTGCAGGTCGGAAAGCTCGAAGTTCCGCGCGCCGGCGCGCATGTTCATTCCGCGAAGGCCGAAGTAGACGGCGTCGGCTCCCGCACCGAGGGCGGCGTCGAGGCACGAAAAGTCGCCCGCGGGCGCCATCAGCTCGGGCTTATAGGACTTTTTTACGGCCATACGTCCGCAATGCTCACGCCTTTTTTTCAGACACGAGCCTTGCGAAAAACTCGAACGACCTGTCGCCCGTAGCTTCGGCTTCGCGCGGGAAGAAGCAGCCCGGCAGCTGCCTTTTGGCGCGGTGGCTCTTCACGCACTCGCAGCAAATTCCGCTCTTCGGACAGCCGAACGAGCACGTGCACGTCTTTTTGTTCTGCTCGACCTTGCATTCCATATTCCGAAAGCTTGCATCAAGGCGCAGGCGTTGCAGCAAAAAAGCCCGGCGGAGCAAAAAACTTGAAAAGCGGAGGGCGTTCCTTTGAATAGACGGGAAGACAATATCCGATGCAGCAGGATTTCAAACAGTCGCAAAATCTGGAACAGGGGCTGACCTTAACCCCGCAGCTGAAGCGCAGCTTGGAAATACTCCAAAAACCCGCGCTGGAACTGCGCGAGATGGTGGCACAGGAATTGCGCACCAACCCCCTGCTCGAAGACTTGCGCGACGAAGAGTACATGCCGGAGCGCACGGACAAGCAAAATTCCGACGGCGGAGACTTCGACGATTCTCCCGTCGGCGAAATTTACACTTCCCAATCCGACGCCGACTACGCCGCGCAGTCCGGCGAAGCCGCGAGAATCCAAAAAGCGCGCGATTTCGCCCTGAACAGTATTCAGGACAAGATCTCCCTTGAGGAGTACCTCTTAAACGAGGCCAACATCGACGCCGACGACGAGCCTACCGCACGCGCCTTCGCGCACCTGTGCGGGCGTCTGGACGACAGGGGATTCTTAGACTCCGACGCGCTCGACAGCGCGCTGCGCGCGGGATTCGATAAAAACACCGTGGACTCCGCCCTGCGGCTGCTGCGCAATTCCGATCCGCCGGGAATCGGCGCGTTCGACATGCGGGACAGCCTGATGCTTCAGCTGGAGCGCGCCGGCGAGGGGGAATCGCTCGCCCACAGGATACTCGAAAGACGCTACGACCTGCTCATGAAGCGCAAGGTTATGGAAATGGCCAAGCTGGAGCAGACAACGCAGGAGGAGGTCGAGCGGGCGATTGCGCGAATCTCAAAGCTGCACACCTCGCCCGCGCACGAATTTTCCGCCGGCGACGACATCTACATAACGCCGGACTTGGATTTTTACAAGGACGCCGACGGGCAATGGAACGTCCGCCTAATTTCCGATGGCCTGCCGAAGCTCCGCATAAATCCCGAATATCGCCGCATGTGCGCCGAAGGCGCGCTGAAAAAGGAGGAGGCCGCGTACGTCAGGGAAAAAATGCGCGACGCAAAATCCGTGATGGACGCCCTCGAGCAGCGCCGGAACACCCTCCTAAAAATAGGCGCCGTCATTCTCGACAGGCAGCGCGCCTTCTTTGAGCGCGGGCCGGACGCGCTCCAGCCAATGAGAATGCAGGAGGCCGCCGACATAATCGGAATACACGCCACAACCGTCGGCCGCGCGCTCGCGGGAAAGTACGCCGAAACTCCGTTCGGAATATTCGCGCTCAAAGACTTCTTCGGCGGCGGGTACGAAGCTGACGGAGGAACGTCGGTGGCGAGCTCGTCGGTAAAGGAAAAAATCAGGGCGATTGTCGAGAGCGAATCTCCGCGCGCGCCCATGAGCGACTCCGCCATAGCGTCGGCCCTCGCCTCCGACGGAATAAACATCGCAAGAAGAACCGTGGCAAAATACCGCGAAGAGCTCGGCATAGCCCCGAAAAACATCAGGAGGAGATTCTGAAATGAAATTTCCAGACAGGCTCGTTTTGGCGGACGCCTCCGGGCGCGGCGCGCGTTTGGCGTCGGTCAGGGGCGGAGTTTTCGAGTTTGAGATTTCCTCGGCGGAAGGCGCAATCGAATCCTTTGCGAATCTGTTGCTGCGGCTGTGTGAAAAGTCGGGCGCAAAACCCGCGGACATAGAGGCGTTCGCCCTATGCGTCGGGCCCGGCTCCATTTTGGGCACGCGCGTCGCAAGCGCGGCAATATGCGCGATAGCCGAAGTAAGCGGGGCGAAAATTCTTGTCTGGGACATTCTGCAAACCGGCGCGCGCGCCCTTGCCAAGCGGGGGGAAAAGACGCCGTTCGCCCTATTTGCGCCGTCGCGCAAGGGATTTGCAAACTGCCTAACATTCGACGGCTCGGCCGTTTTGGGCGAGCGCGAAATAGATCTCTCCCGCGCAATCCCGCCGGATTCGCTTCCCGAAAACAGAATCCTGCTCGACCAAAAGAAAACCGCCGAGCCGTTCTTGTCGAACATGTCGCGCGCAGATTTTTCGATGGAGCAAATCTGGGGCGCGCTGCGGGAAAATCCGGAACTGCTGGAGGAGGCGAAATCGCCGCCGAACGCAAAGTCTCTCTCCGAAAGGGAATACGTCAAATGGAAGGCTCCAGCACTCATCTGAGATGTTCGGTATACATAGACCTCTGCGCGCTGGAACGCAACATGGGCAGGTTGAGGTCGTTTTTGCCGAAATCGAAAAAATACATTGCGCTGCTGTCGGCCGACGCGTTCGGATACGGGGCGGAGGCGGCCGCCGTACGCCTCATGCTCAGCGGCGCCGACGCATTCGCCGTCACGAACGCGGCGGAGGGCGCGCGCGTTCGGGAAATAGGCGCGGGCTGGCAAATCATAATATTGAGCTCCTCCATACCGGGCGAGGAGGAATGCTATTTTGAAAACCTCCTGACGCCCGTCATCTCCAACCCGGAGGAGGCGGAGCGCTTTGAAAACTGCGCGCGCAGGCGCGGAGAAAATATGCGCGTCCACCTGCGGCTTCCGATATTGGGAGACTGCGTTCCCTCGACGGGCGACGCGAAGACAATGCTTGAGAAAGTCCTATCGAGCAAGCATCTCATTCCCGAGGCCTTTTGCCTTCCCGGCACGGGATCGGGAGCGCCGAACGAAGGCTCCGTCCCGGACCCCGAATTTCTGGAATACGCCCGCAAAAAATTTTCCCCATGCGAAAAAAAGCCGTACATACACCACAGCGACGTATGCGACGCGGCGTCAATGCCGGAATGCTTTGAAAAGTCATTGCGCGCGGGGCTCGTCCTGTTCGGGGTTCAGCCCTCGCAAGGCTCGATTTTAAAAGGGTTCAAGCCGGAACACGCGCTCACGTTTCGCTCCTCGATCAGCCAGATAAAACGCCTGCCCAAAGGCGCGACGGTGGGGTACTCGCGCAAGTACACCCTCGAAAGGGATTCCAAAGTCGCGCTCATATCCGCCGGCTACGGAGACGGTTTGGCGCGCGAAGCGGGGTCAAAGGCCAGCGTCATAATACGCGGCAGGCGCGCCCCCGTAATAGGGATAGTGTCGATGGACCAGGCCAGTGTCGACGTGTCCGAATTTGACGAAATAGAGGTTGGAGACGAAGCGGTAATAATAGGCTCGATGGGCGGGGAATTCATATCCATAGAGGAGTATTGCCGCAATCTATCCATAACTCCGGCCCAAGCGCTCACCTCAATAACGAAGCGCGTTGCGCGCTTTTACAAGACGCTCTACTGACGCTTCCAACGCACGCGTTGCAAGCGCGCCGCAAGGTCTGAATAGAATTAGACCGCGCCAAATAGAATTTGCTTAAGCCTTTCGGACGGCGGCTTTCTCCCCTCCCGTCCCGCAAAATTTTATTTGGACGCAAAGGCATTGCAAAGATTCAAACCTCCACAACTTGCCTTAAGAATTTTTGGACATTTGGCGCAAGCGGACGAATGTTTGCTTAACGCGGGCTATTGAAAAGCGCAAACAGGCAATGCTTGAAGGAGGAAGTTTTTCGCGCGGTTTTTCTACAAAACTTTTGAAACTTTCAAATCGCGATACGCCCGCGGCGCAACGGCGTACGAGTAATAAGTAAACGCATACCGCGCGGGACGGCAGCCGCGCCATCTTCGCAATTAAAGGCGAAAACGTCCTCCGGCAAACACCCCATATGCGCTAGACTAAAAAAGCGCCGCGGCAAAAATTCCTTCGCAGCATTGACAACGTCATTTTGCAAATTGCGAAAATTGTGAAATCCCCCTCTTCCCCAAGCAATCAGCAACGCCCGCCGCGCTTTTGCAAATCTACGGCGTATAAGCGAGCTTGCAAAACGGCTTGTCAACACCTTTACAACTCTGCCTGCCAACCTATGCGACACCGCCCATACAGCCCATGCAACAAAACCTTATTTTTGCAAAAAACAGTCAAGCGCGCGCCGCAAATTGCATCAAACCTTTTGGTGCGGCGCAAAACCTTAGAATGCTCGGCGCAAAAGTTCGGCAGAAAGCGCGCGCAATTTAGATACGAAATACGCCTAATGCGGATTCGCGGGGATAATCAACCTATTAAGCGATTTGAAAAAATTTTTTTTTGGTTTTGCAAACGCGATACACCTTTTCAAAAAGCTTCCCGCCAAAAAGAAAAAACGCTCCCTTCCAAAATCTTCAGCCTTCATAGTCTCAAACGCCGCCAACGCCCGCATGCAAGCAAAACTTTTGCAAACAAAAAAGCCTTCCCGCATGGGAAGGCTTTTTGGCAAAATCCAAGGCAAACTACCTCTGGGCCGTAGTCGTAATGGTGTTGTCCGGAATTGTCTCTTCGGAAACGCTTCCCCTCACCGCTCTCGAGGTCGGGGTGACAATGGCTTCGGCAACAAGAGACTGGGGAGTCCTCGCAGCGACGCCGTTAGTGCCGACGGAACCTGTGACATTGCCGTTATCGTCCACCGTCAAGGAAATGGCGGCTGCGGGAGAGGCGACGCCATTGGCGTCAGTGGCGACGAGATTGCCCGTCGTCAGCATTCTGCCGTTAACTCCGGGTTCCGTTCTGGAATTTACCGTGTATGTGGAACCGCCAATGGAGATAGTGGAGGAATGATTGATTCCCGAAATGCCGTTCTCAACCGTCGGCTCGAGGCGGAACGTCGCGTTCGCGGAGCCCGACGAAGGAGTGTGGGGGCTAGCCACCTGGGACTTCACAGCAGCCCATGCGGAATGCAGAGCCGCCAAATGCATTCCCGTCGCATTCGATGAAGAAATAGCGCGACGGAAGATCTCGTCAATCGCATCTCCGGAAGAAAAAGCCAAATCCTTGGAGTCCGCCGAGACTGAAATGCTCGTGACTTTTTTGTCCACCGAGACGTTGACCTTAACCGGGTCGGAAGCGGCTGCGGTCTGGGCGGCGGCCTGTGCTGGGGCTTGCTGCTGCTGCGCGGGAGCCTGTTGGGCAAACGCGGAACCAGCGGCAAATATGGAAGCCAACAATGTTAAAAATTTGAGAGATTTCATAGTAGAATTGTCCTTTTGAGTTTCTCTTTGGGAAGTGCCCCATTTCGGAATTGTGTTCCCAAATTTAGAAGTAAATCGCCAAAATACAAGTTTTTTTTAAATATATTTTTTATTTTTCGCCGTTTGGTACCGGAGGCAAAATTCGGAAAGCCGCAAAAATTGTTTTGCCTTATGGCAAAAAAAGCCTTCAATCCCACACAATGCGCGCGACTGCGCCGGCGACAAAGCCGGGGTGCCGCTTTTTGCCGAAAGGCGTTAACCACTCAACGACATGTCAGAAGACAACACTAAAGAAAACGAAAAAATCCTGCCGGATCTAAGCCAACTCTCAAATCTCGAATTTGAAACCGCATGGTCGCCCGTATCGAACGGCTATGACAAGGCCGACAGGCGCGGTTCGGATTTCAAAGGGGCAAAATTTCGCGACAAGCCGGGCGACGGACGCAAATTCTCCGACCGCAGGCGCGACAATCGCCGGGAAGACTCAAATAGCGACCGCAACAGGCAGGACTCGCGCGGGCGTTTTCGCGGCGACTCGGACAAATTCAAAGGCGAGTTCAAAGGCGGCAGATCCGCGCAGGGAGGCAAATTCCAGAAAAACTCAAGGCGGCACGAAAAGCGGCCCTCGTTCTCGCCGTCGATGGAAGTTCTGTTCTACCCGGACGACGCTCCCTTTAATAAGCTGATAGACGCCATGAAGGAGTCAAAGCGCACGTACCAGCTCTTCGACATAGCGAATCTCGTTTTGGAAAAGTTCGACAGGTGCGTAATTTTGGCAAAAAACCTCCCCGACGCCGACGGCGCCGTAAAGCCGCTGTTTTGCGCGCAGCCCTACAACATACCGTTCGACGACGAACAGCAGGCGCGCCGCACCGCGATAGAGTGGAGAATCGAGAGCGACTTTATCCCCGAAGAAGTGGAGTGCGAACCGCCCAAAGGCAACTTCCAAGTGGTCAACCGGTGCACGATCACCAACGAGCTTCTCGGCGCGCCGAACTGGCACAGGTACGGCGAATTTCTGCGCGAATACCACGCGCGCAAGTGCCCGAACGTCTCGTTTGAAGCCTTTTCGGCCTCCATTGAGAGCGTGCGGGATCCCGAGCAAATCGCGCAGTGGCTGGAGCAGATGAAGAAGCGCACGGTCTACCGCCTGAAGGAGCCGGTTGAAGGCGAGCAGGAGGTGTTTGACACGCTTGAGGCCGCCTCTAACTACGTCGCCCGCAAAATGGCCGCGGAGCTCGTAAAGACGTACGAGCAAGTTCGCCTTAAGGGCGCCAACATGGAGAGGCTCGCGCGCGGCCGCATACGCAGGAATATCGAGGAGGAGTGGGCAAAGCAGAAGAAATTTCCGATTGTCACGGCAAACAACCTGCGCGGGCGCCTGCGCCGCTCTGGGCTGACCGTTTACAAGCGCGGAAGCAAGGGTTTTGCGTTCGTTTCGGCCATAAAGAGAAAATTCCTGACCGAGGGCGAAACGCTCTCCGAACTTCCGCAGAAGATATTTGACTTCGTGCTCTCAAACGCCGGCGTCACAGCGGGGCGCCTGCCCTATTTATTAATGGGGTTGCCCGCCCCGGAAGGCGACGCGCAAAAACAGCCCGAAGCTAAGGAACAGCTCGAAAACGCCGAAGTTCCCAAGCCGGCCGACGAAGCCGCAAGCCAAGCCGCCGCGCTCACTCCGGAACAAGCGGCCCAATTCAATGCGATACTTTCGGAGCTGTCGTGGCTGATTTCCGAAGGATACGTGGTCGAATACGCCAATTCCTCGCTGCAGGCAAATCCGTACATGCCAAAGCCCAAAGAGAAATCCGAGGGCGGCGCCGACTCCGGCGAGGAAACCGCGCCGGCGGGGGACGAGCCGATAGAGTCCAATTCCGCGAAAGCCGACTCGCCCGAACAGGAACAGGCGGATTCGGCGGAAGAAGTATCCGAACAATCTGCAGAGGCAAATTCGGCAGGGACAAACTCCGAATCGGGCGAATCCGCGCCGGAAGCGAATGCGGTTTCGCAGGCTAATTCCGGCGAATCCAAACCGGCTCCGGAATCCGGCGAATCCCAGCAGGCAAGCGGCGACAAGGGCGAATCTGCCCCCGAAGAGACACAAGCGGTGGCCTCCGGAGTGACGCCTGCGAAAAATACTCCCGCGCCGGATCAGGCAACGCCGAAGCGCGAAGGGGAAAATTCGGACGAAGGCCGCTAATAGGCGACGCACGGCAAACGGCGAACGACGAACGGCGAACGGCGAACGGCATTTGGGTTGCCCCCCATTTGCGCCCGTTCTATTTGCGCCCGCATTCCTTCCTCTTTTTTTTGCCTACCCTACCCGTCCGACAAGCCGAAGGCAACGGCCTTTGAGTTAATTTTGCCGGCCTGCTTTAACGGCATATTCGCCCTTCCGAAAGCGGGAAAATTCAATTATTCGCAAGCGGTAGCCTCCGGCGTGACGCCTGCGGAAAATACTCCCGCGCCGGATCAGGCAACGCTGAAGCGCGAAGGGGAAATTTCGGACAAAAGCCGCCCGATTCGGACGGCAGCCGAACGAAAAAGCCGGCGCGCGCAAAGCGGCCGGCGAAAAACGAATAGCCGAAAGTGCGGGCCAAACGCCAACGGCGGGCAAAGGCGAAAATTTACCCAGAGCGTTTGGACGCCGCGCCCGCCCGGTCGCGCTTCAACAGAACGCGGGCCTCGTATTTCTTTATTCCCTTTATCATATTTTGACCGGTCGGGACGTCGCACCTCCGGCAAAATTCGTTCCAGACCGCCCCGAACGGCAGCGTCTTAACTTCCTCGGCCAACGCAAGGCGAACGGCGAAATCTCCGGAGTTTTCCGCGGCGCGAATTTTGGCGCGCGGCTCCAACAGGGCGGCCAAGAGCGCCTTGCGCGCGGCGCGCATTCCCACGGCCCATGCGAAAATGCGGTTTATGCTGGCGTCGAAGAAATCCATGCCGATATGGACGCGGCCGAGGGCGTCGCAACGGACGAGCTCGGACATAAGCTCGCGCGTCGGATCGTCGAACAGCGCGACGTGGTCGCTGTCCCACCGCACTCCGCGCGAGACGTGCAGCAGCAGTTCCGGCACGAACATGAGCGCGGACGAAACCTTGTCCGCAATGGATTCCGTCGGATGGAAATGCCCCGCGTCGAAAGTGAGAATCTTTCCGTTTTTGACGGCATAGCCCATGAAAAATTCGTGCGAGCCGACCACATAGCTCTCGCTTCCAATTCCGAAGAGCTTGCTCTCCACGGCGTCGCGGTTGAACTTGGCCGAAACTTTTGCGGCAAAAATTTTGTCGAGCGAATCGCGCATTCTCTCGCGCGGGGAGAGCCTGTCGGCGGGGGAATCCTTCATTCCGTCCGGCATCCAGAAATTGGTGACGACCGCGCCGCCGAGCCTCCTCCCGGCCTTTTCGGCTATTTTTCTGCACGCGATGCCGTGCTCAATCCAAAATTCCCTCACAGCCGCGTCGGGGCTTGATAGGGTAAATCCGCCGTCCGCCAGCCTGTGCGAAAAGAACGTCGGGTTGAAATCCATGCCCATGCCCCGCTGCGCGCACCAGTCAACCCAGCCGGAAAAATGCTCGAATCCTATTTCGTTTCTGTCGACGCGCCTTCCGCCGAACTCGCCGTAAATTGCATGGAGATTCAGGCGCGTCCTGCCGGGTATGTACTTGAGAGCCTCGTCAATGTCGGCGCGCAGCTCGTCGACGTTGCGCGCCTTGCCGGGAAAATTTCCGGTCGTCTGAATCCCGCCGCCGGACAGCCGCGCGTCCGGGGTCTCAAATCCGCCCACGTCGTCGCCCTGCCAGCAGTGCATCGACAGCGGAATCTCCCCCAAAATTTCGATAACCCGTTCAACATCGACGCCGTATTCGGCGTACGCCTCCCTCGCAAATTTAAAGTCGCTTGCCATGCGGATTGCATATCCGGCTAACATTCATAATACAAGCTTTTTTCAAAAAAATCCAAGAAAATCGGGAAAAACCGCGCCGCAAACCGCCGCGAATAAAAAATGATTGAAAAAACTTGAGAAAACGCCATACCTAATGGAAACAGTTGCATAGTTGGAAACCGAAAAAGAACAATATCAGTATGGCAAAATTATCAAAATTTTTAATCGTTCCGGACAAATTTCGCACGTCGCTTTCCGCCAGCCAGGCCTCCCATGCCATAAAGATGAGCGTGCTGGCGCACGACAAAAACGCCGTCATTTCCGAATTTTCAATGACAGACGGCGGCGACTGTTTCGTGGATACGATAGCGCGCGCCCAAAACGGCGCCAAGATTATAAGGCTGAAAACGATAGACCCGACCGGGCAAACTCTCACGGCAAAATGCGCAATCATAAACGACGAATCCGCGCTGGTAGGCCTTACGGAGGCGTCGGGCCTCAACCTCATATCCCCGCAGGACCGCAATCCCGGGAAGCTCACCACGATAGGCACGGGGGAAATCATATCCAAGCTGGTCGAGCGCGGATACAAGACGATAACGGTGGGCGTCGGGGGATCGGCTTCCAACGACGGCGGAATAGGGCTGCTCATACCGATGGGGTTCAAGTTTCTCGACGCGGCCGGCAACGACATTGAGCCGAACGGCTTTGGGCTTGAGAAGCTGGAAAAAATCGTCCCGCCTGACAAGCCCATAAAGACCAAGTTCACGGTGGCGACCGACGTCACAAATCCGCTCTTCGGAAAAACCGGAGCGGCTCTTCAGTTCTCGCAGCAGAAGGGGGCCTCGCAGGAGGACGCCGCGCGGCTCGACAAAAATCTCAGGAAGCTCGCGCAGGTGGCGAAGAAATGCCTCGGCAAGAGCCTGCACGACGAGCCCGGCGCCGGCGCGGGCGGCGGGTGCGGATACGCGATGATGACGTTCCTCGGGGCGAAGCGCGTAAGCGGATTCGACCTCTTTGCGAAAGTGACAAACTTGGAATCTCACATAAAATCCGCCAACGTGGTAATAACCGGCGAGGGAAAGTTTGACGCCACCAGCGCGGACGGAAAAGGCCCGTTCGCGCTTGCCAAGCTTGCGGCAAAGCACAAAAAGCCGGTGTGGATTTTCTGCGGGGTAAGCGAGCTTTCCGAAAAGGATTTGGCGGCCTACAAGCTCGACAATGTGAAGATAGGCCAGATACTTCCGCTGGCTCCTAATCCGCTCGAGGCCGTAAACCGCGCCCCGCGCTTTCTTGCGCAGCTGACAAAGGAGTTCATAGAGCAGTACAAATAGCGCTACAGCGCGGCGCGCCGCGCGCGGGAAAAGCCGCAAAAAAATTGCGCATCAGAAAAGATGTTATCAAAAATACATTCGGGCGCCCTTTGCGGCATCGAGGCGCTCCCGGTAGAGATAGAGGTAAATTCCGGCGAGAAGGGCGAGCCGAAAGTCTTTATAGTGGGCCTTCCGGACGCCGCGGTAAAGGAGTCTATCAACAGGGTGTCGTCCGCGCTCGCCAACAGCGGCTGCCCCGTTCCCGCGACGAAGACGACGGTAAATCTCGCGCCCGGCGACCTGCGAAAGGAGGGCCCGATTTACGATCTGCCGATAGCCCTGGCGATGCTCGCGTCGGTGGGAAAATTGGACGACTCCAAGCTTTCGGAATTTATCATAGCCGGCGAGCTGAGCCTCGCGGGGGAGCTTCGGCCGATATGCGGGGCGGTATCGCTGGCGCTGCTTGCGCGCTCGAGCGGGAGGAGAAAGCTGATTCTGCCCGAGAGCTCCGCGCGCGAGGCCGCGCTGGTGGAGGGCGTGGAAGTGTTTGCCGCGCGCAACTTGTCCGAAATAGTGGCGAGCTTTGAAGGCGGCGAGCCGCTTGAGCGCGCGGAATTTTCCCGCCCCGACACTTCCGAACGCCAGCGCGACGGCATGCCGGATTTCGCCGACGTGAAGGGGCAGTTCCAGGTGCGCCGCGCGGTGGAAGTGGCGGTAGCGGGCGGGCACAACCTGCTGATGATAGGCTCGCCGGGCTCGGGAAAGAGCATGATAGCAAAGCGGATTCCCTCAATAATGCCTCCGCCGTCGATGGAGGAGTTTCTGGAGATACTCGGCATATATTCCGCCGCGGGCCTTACGCGCGGGCGCAAGACCGGCAGGTTTGAGCGCCCGTTTCGCGCGCCGCACCACACTATTTCGGAGGTCGGACTGATAGGCGGCGGAACGAATCCCAAGCCCGGCGAAATTTCCCTCGCGCACAACGGCGTGCTGTTTCTCGACGAGCTTCCCGAATTTCACAGGAGCGTCCTGGAGGTCATGCGCCAGCCGTTAGAGGACGGGGTTGTGAACATATCCCGCTCGGCGGGTAAAATAACCGTCCCGTGCCGATTCATGCTGGTCGCCGCGATGAATCCGTGCCCGTGCGGATTTTTGGGTGACAGAAAAAACAGATGCCGCTGCACGCCCGCGCAGATCCAGCGGTACCGCTCGAAAATCTCCGGCCCGCTTTTGGACCGCATCGACATACACGTCGAGGCCGCGGCCCTTTCGATAGACGAGGTCGCCAAGTCCGCTCCGGGCGAGACTTCGGCGCAAATGCGCGGGCGCGTAATGCGAGCCAGAGAGATACAGTCGGAGAGATTTTCGGGACTGGCCGGAACGACGCGCAATTCCGACATGTCGCCCCGCCAAATAAAGCGCTACTGCGGGCTCGACGCCGAACAGCAGTCCATTCTGACCGCGGCGATGGAGGAGCTGAACCTCTCGGCGCGCGCGTACGACCGCATTTTGAAAGTGTCAAGAACGATAGCCGACCTCGCCGAGTCGGACAAAATACAAACCGAACACCTCCTTGAGGCCATCAACTACCGGACCCTCGACAGGGGATTCTAACTTCCGCCAAAAGCATGGGGACAAAACGCCATTCAAAGTTTTTAGAGGCAGCCGACAGATATTTCGAAATAGGCCGGCGCGGCTCGACATTCGGGACGGAGGCCGTCGGCGCGCTGACGACGTTCGCGGCGATGTCGTACATACTGATGGTAAATCCGGCGATACTGTCGTCGACCGGAATGGACAGGGGCGCGCTTGTGACGGTGACCGCGCTGGCAAGCCTGTTCGGGTGCGTCATGATGGGGCTCTTTGCAAAAATGCCGATAGCGCAGGCGCCCGCAATGGGAACGAACACGTACTTCGCGGTGATAATATGCGCGGGAATGGGGCTGACGTGGGAGCAGGCGCTGGCGCTCACGTTCTACAACGGGCTTGTCTTTCTGGCCATATCGGTGTCGGGAGTGCGCGAAAAAATCATACGCGCCGTTCCGCAGTGCCTGCAAGTGGGGCTGCAATGCGGAATCGGAATGTTCATAGCATTCTTCGGGCTCCAGCACTCGGGAATCGTAATCTCTAACGCAAACACGCTGGTCGGCATAGGCAATTTCGACTCCCCGGAATCGCTGCTGACGCTCCTCGGATTTGCGCTCATGGCGATTTTTGTCAGCAGGAATTTCCGCGGCGCAATAATTTCCGTAATACTGGCTCTGACGGTCGTATCGTTTTTCGTAATAGGCTCCGACGGCGCGCCATTAGCGGAACTGCCGCATTCGATAGTGTCCATTCCGCACGGAATCTCCGAAACGTTTTTGAAGCTCGACTGGTCGTATCCCTTCGAGAACGTGCGCACGGCGATACCGGCGATATTCACGCTCCTGATTCTCGACCTGTTCGACACCATAGGGACGGTCGTCGCGCTCGGGCGCCAGAGCGGGCTGATGGGAAGCGACATGCGCATGCCGAATATGGGAAAGACGCTCATAAGCGACTCGTGCGCGACGATAGTAGGGTCGCTGCTGGGCACCTCCACCACCGGCTCTTACGTCGAGTCCTCCGCCGGCATAGAGGCCGGAGCGCGCACGGGGCTTTCCGCCGTGCTCGTGGGAGTGCTGTTTGCGCTGGCATTGTTTTTTACGCCGATAATATCGGCCGTTCCGTCGTTCGCGACCGCCCCCGCGCTCATAATGGTGGGAATAATGATGATGAAGGGGCTGAAATACCTCGACGCCTCGGACATGACGCAGCTGCTTCCCGCGGTATTCTGCATGATGATGGTGGCGTTTTCCTTCAGCATTACCTACGGCTTCGCATTCGGAATGCTGTCGCACGTCCTGTTGGAGACGTTCAACGGGCGGGGGCGCCGCATCAGCCCGACGGCGTGGATTATCTTTGCCTCGATGGCCGCATTCGTCGCAATCAAAATATGACCTTAAACCGGAAGCGCAAATAGCGCCCGCAATATCAAAATTAAAGGCTGAACCCGCGCCGCTTTGAAGGCGGGAAACGGGTGAACCTTCCAGCCGGGCGCCTCTACGCAATTCGGCAAAGACGCGTTCCGAATCTTCGCAGCGGCCCATTCGCGGCTTTCGCCGCCAAAGCGTTTCCGAATTTGCAAATTAGCCCGCGCGCTAAGGCGCGCTCCGCCGCCGCGCCTTTCGCAAAAAATTTCTGCGGCACTAAAAAAAACGCCCGGCTCCCCGATGCCGCCCGCACAACAACAGACAAATAATTTCAAAACACGCGCCGCCGTCTACCGCCCACCGCACGCCCCCGCTTGTGCGCGTTTTAGACAACGCCAACTCGCACACACTCTTTGCGCGCCGCCGCAAAAGCGCAAGAGCGCGGCCAATCCGATAGAACGAAATCGCAAAGGCTATATCCTGTGAAAGTACGCCTTTGCACAAATGCAAAAACTACGACGGGCAAAAATTTTTCACCCCCTTCACGCCCGCAAGAATCCGCGCTCAAAGCAAGAATCCGCATTCAAAATATCGCAGGCGGGACTTGCCGTCAGACAAAAAACTCTTCGCAGCCGGATAATGTAAAACGCTCGCGCGCGAACGCACTCGACGGGCGCGCTCAAACTTCCGCCGCATTCACCGCAGCCTTTCAATGCGCGGCCGCTCTAAAATAAAAACATATTGAACACCCCAACCCCGAAGGAGACGGGAGACAAAATTTTCGGGAAACTCCAAGGCGCTCTTGGGACGCGGACTACGGCGCCCCAAACGACCCTATAAACTCGGGGAAACCCTCGCGGAATTTACCGCAAAAAACTTCCGTCATATTTCCCCTCCGAATTTCAGCCCAATTTTTGCCGGCCGCTTCGCAAGGGATATTTTTTGTCGCATTTATCTGCCGCGTTTATGTTATCCGATGCCATTAAACAATTTCAATCCCTCCTCCGCCCCCGGCAAACGCGCCTGAAAAACAAAGGCCCGAAACCTGGCAAAATTTGCAAAAATCCTCCCTTCCGAATACTCCGGCCGCCCGCGCCAAAATTCCCACGGCGATTTCAAAGCAGCGTTAAAGCGCCTTCCCTGCCCCTCAATTCCGAACGGCGCGAATAAAAAACTGTGCCATTCAAATTTCGTTTTATAATCCCCCCCAATCTATGCGGAGATTTTTTTGCGGCACAATCCGCAAAGATAATTTTGGAAAGCGGCGCCGCTATATAAAAATATCGCATTCCCGCCATTTGTGCCGCCCCGCCCCAACGATTTCAAAGCAACGCCAATATTCCAACATTGTTTTCGGGCAACTCATAATAAACGCATTTCAAGCCTCCATTTTTGCCGTTCGCCAATCCGGCCGGGAATTTTTTTTGCAACGCAATTAGAAAAATCGGCTCAAGCGCCCTTTTTCAAGATTTTTCCCGCCCGCCTAAAAACCCTATCGCGCCATATACCAAAAACCTGCCAAACAAAAATATTGAAAAAAAAGGCGAACTTGGGCAAAGAATTCTTGACAATGGGTGTAAATGGATAAAAATGGGGCAAAATGGTGAATATTTAGACGAGAATGTCTGACGAAGATACAGATGGAATTTTCTATTCCGGCTCCTACACAAAGCCGTTAGACGACAAGCGCAGACTCACGCTTCCGTCCAAATGGCGTTTCAAGGGGGACGACGGGGAAAGTTCATATCTTGCAATACCAATGAAATACGGCGCAATAACCGTGCTGCCGCCCGACATGGTGAAAAATCTTCGCCGGACAATTTCAAAAATAACTATGGCCAATCCGCTCAAGAGGGCCGCCATTTCCGAATTTCTGAGCAAGGCCGACAGCTTCGGGTGCGACAAACAGGGAAGAATAGTTCTCAGCGACACCCTTGTCGGATACGCAAAACTCGACAAGGAGGCGTACCTCGTGGGCGTCGGCGCGAGTTTCGAGATTTGGAATCCGCAGAGGCGCAAGCAGTGGATAGGCGAAATCGGCGCGGGCGTCGGGGATTCTGTTTTGGAGGAACTCGGAATCTAAACGAGCCGCGGCCGACAAGAGAGATGAAAATCGGCAGACAATTTGAATTTGCAGCGGAAGTCCGGCGCGCGGGGTGGATTTCCGGATTCGACAACTCCCCGCGCGGCGAAAAGGAAGGCGCGCGGACAACCGCGCAGCGGCAAAAGGAGGAGGAAGCGCCGGGAACCGGCATACAGGGGAATGCTTATCCGAGATGACAGGGTTTTAGAAGGCGCGCCGCCGTCCGGGCACAAGCCCGTACTGCTGGAGGAAACTATGCGCCTGATAAGCCCGTCCGACGGAAAGACGTACCTTGACTGCACGTTCGGAGGCGGCGGCCACGCGAGGGCGATGCTCGATTCCGCGGACTGCCGCGTCATAGCGATAGACAGGGACGCGCAAGCCGAAGAGCGCGCGGAACAATTAGCCAAACTCTACCCGTCGCGCTTTGAATTTCGCCCGCTGAAATTTTCCCAACTGGATAAAATACAAACTACCGGATACGCCGGAGTCCTATTCGACTTCGGCGTATCCTCCTTCCAGCTCGACGACGCGCGACGCGGATTCTCCTTCATGCGCGACGGCGAGCTGGACATGCGCATGGACACCCGCGGGGGCATGAGCGCTCTCGAATACGTCAATTCCGCGGACGAAGCCCAGCTGTGTAGCGACCTGCGCGAATTTGGGGAGGAGCCGCGCGCCGGCAGGATCGCCCGCGCGATCGTCGAGGCCAGGCGGGGCGGCGAAATACGCACAACCGCCGAACTCGCCCGCGTCATATCGGAGGCCGCGCCCAATCCTCGCGGGAAAATCCACCCCGCAACGCGCGCGTTTCAGGCCATACGCATAAGGGTAAACGACGAGCTCGCCGAAATAGAGGCCGCCCTACCCAAGGCGTTCGAGCGGCTTGAAAACGGCGGGGTGCTGGCGGCGATAAGCTTTCACTCGCTCGAGGACAGGCTGGTTAAGAGATTTTTCAAGAAGATGGCCGGGCGGCCGGTGGACGAAAACGACAGGAGCTTCGCGCAGGACAGAACCGTCCGCGCGCTGCTTTTGACGCGCAAGCCCGTGGTCGCGTCGGAGGCTGAGGCAGCCCGCAATCCGCGCAGCCGCAGCGCAAAGCTCAGGGCGATAGCCAAGGACGAAAGATGAAGAATCCAAACGTAAAATACATTGCGGCCATTGCTGGCCTGATAGCGTCGATTCTCGCGCTTAGCGCGTCCGGAGCGTTCGCCATTTCCATGAAGACCAGGCAAAAGGCGCAGATATCCGCGCGAATCCGCGCGCAGGAGCGGGAAATATCCGACATCAAGCGCGAGACCGAGGACCTCAACGTCCGCATAGCCCAGCAGGAAAACCCGATAATTTTAAGCCGCCGCGCCGGGCGGGGGCTTGCGCAGACGCACGTGTCCGGAACAGTGTGGGTGTACGAGGACGCCGCCGAAGACAGAGTCGTATTTTCCGAGAGCAACAGGGACGTCGTCTCTCTAAAAATCACCCAGAAAAACCGCATAAAATAAACCGCCGCAACGCGCCGCATGAGAACCAGAAGAAAGACGAAAACGCCCATATTCGTGAAGCCGTGGAGGATTTTCACCGTGGTGGCCGCGCTGTCGTTCGTATTTCTCGCGGTGTTCGGGAGGCTGTACTACCTGCACGTGGTGAAGAAGGACTGGAGCGAACAGTCCGTAGAGAAGGTGCGCAACCGCCACATAACGCTCAACGCCCGCAGGGGCGACATAACCGACGCGCACGGCGGGTTACTCGCCACGAGCCGCCCTGTCATGGAAGTCGGCGTGGATCCGGAAGTCGTGGAGACGCAGTCGGAGGAGTCTCTCAAGAAGCTCGACACCATCGCCGCATTGCTCGAAATGCGCAGGGAGGAGCTTTTGGAAAAGTGCCGCAAGAGCCGCTACATAGTCGAGGAGGACGGCGAGAAGGTCGTCAAGAAAGTGCGCTGGGTAAAGCTGCGCGACTGCGTTGATTTGGCGCTGTACGACAGGATATCCGAGATAGGCGTCAAGGGAATTTACGGCAACCGCAAGTACGTTCGGGTGTATCCGACGGGGGCGTTGCTTTCGCACGCGGTCGGGTTTGTGAACAAGGAGTTCGTCGCCGAGATGGGCGTCGAGAGGCAGTTCGACTACTACCTCCGCGGCCAGGACGGCTGGCGCGAGATAGAGCGCGACGGCAAGGGGCGCGAGCTCCCCCAATTCCGCCCGCGCGACGTCCCCCCGACCGACGGGCTGAACGTGGAGCTGACCATCGACATAATAATCCAGGAAATGGCGCAGCGCGAGCTCAAGCGCATAGTCGAAGAATACTCCCCCGAATGCGCCACCATAATCGTGGGCGAACCCGCGACCGGACACATACTGGCGATGGCCAACTACCCCAATTTCGACCCCAACAAATTCGGTAAATATCCGCAGGACAACCTGCGCAACCGCGCGATATCCGACCAGTACGAGCCAGGCTCTACCTTCAAGATAGTGTCCATATCCGCCGCCCTGAACGAATCGCTCGTGGGACCCGACGACGTGTTCGACTGCAACGCCTCGACTATGGAATACAGGGGACGCATACTCCGCCTTCCCAAGGAGGCGCACAAAATGGGAAATTTGAGCGTGCGCGAAATAACGAAAAAGAGCAGCAACAAGGGCGTCGCGCAGCTCGCAGCGCTCCTCGGGGAACAAAAGCTCTACGACTACGCGCGACTGTACGGATTCGGCGAAAAGACCGATCTCGGCCTCGTCGGCGAGATACCCGGGACGCTCCACAAGACGAAGGACTGGGACGGCCTGACCATCACCCGCCTCCCGATGGGGCACGCAATAGCCGCCACGCCCCTGCAAATACACTGCGCCATGTGTGTCATAGCCAACGATGGAATATACATGACCCCGCAGATAGTCAAGCGGGTTTACGCCAAGGGCGGAGAGACGAAATTTTCCTATCCTCCGAAGGCCGAGCGGCGCGTCATAAGCTCGAAGATAGCGCACCTGATGAGCGACATGCTCAGCGAAGTGGTGTCCGACACCGGCACCGCGCGGCGGGCCAAAGTGCGCGGGTTCAAAGTGGCCGGGAAGACCGGCACTTCCCAAAAAATCATAAACGGCAAGTACAGCACGCAAAAGCACGTAGCCTCGTTCTGCGGATTCTTTCCCGCGCAAAGGCCGAGGATTGCGATTACGGTCGTGGTCGACTCGCCGAAGCTCAAGGGCGTCGGATACGGCGGCCTTGTGGCGGCGCCCGCATTCGGCGCTATAGCCGAAAAGGTCGCAAACTACATGGGGATAAAGAGCGACGAGGAGTTTGAAAAAACCGTCGCCTGGAAAATTTCAAATTAAAAGTTTTTAGGGGATTTCCACATGGTCGGGTTTTCAAATTTCGACAGTCTCATATCGCTGTGCGGCGCGGGGCCGAGAATGGGTGCGAAGGGATTCGCCTCAAATCTCGACGGCGGTAGCGCGCCCTACACCGCGGAGGATTTGGCAAAGGCCGCGGGCGCCGTGAAATTATCGGGCAACAAGTCCGCGCAGATAAAGATGCTGATGGCCGACAGCCGCCGCGTCGCGCCCGGAACGGCGTTTTTCGCGGTGCGCGGGGCAAACTGCGACGGCAACAACTTTGTCGAGGAGGCCGCCCACAGGGGGGCGGTCGCCGTGGTGTCGGAAAAGCCCTGCCCCGACAAATACTTTCCGGCCGCCTGGATTCAAGTCGGAGACATACACGACGCCATGTGCGCGGCGGCGGCCTCATTTTACGGGGATCCGTCGGAGTCCATGAAAACTTTTGCCGTCACCGGGACTAACGGGAAGACGAGCGTCTCGTGGATGCTGCAAAAAATCCTCAACGACAATCTCGGCAAGTGCGGGCTGATAGGCACCATACACTACGACCTCGGCGGGCGCTGCCTTCCGGCGGGGCGCACTACGCCCGAGACCCTGGAACTGCACGCCATGCTCAGCCAGATGCGCTTCGCCGGCTGCAAGGCCGTTGCCATGGAAATCAGCTCCCACGCGATAGACCAAAAGCGCGCCAAGGGAATTCAAATCGACTGCGCGGCATTCACGAATCTCACGCAGGACCATCTGGACTACCACAAATCGATGGAGTCGTACTTTGAGACGAAGGCGTCGCTGTTCACCGGCGCGCTGGGGCGCCCCCCGAAGTGCGCCGCGCTAAATTTCGACGATCCGTACGGCAGAAAAATAGCCGCCCGCTTAGCGCCGGAAACGCGGGTAATCTCGTTCGGCATAGACTCCGCCGACGCGGACATACGCGCCTCAAACCTCAAGCTGGAGCCGCAATATTCCGAGTTCGACGTCGAGTGCAACGGCGTTAGCGCGCGCGTCAAACTGCGCATGACAGGCCGATACAACGTCATGAACGCATTGACCGCGCTCGCAATGGCGCACTCGCAGGGAATCGGCATGGAGGCGGCAATCGCGTCCCTCGCGGACTTCCGCGGGGTTCCGGGCAGAATGCAAAAGGTCGCGGGGCCGAAAAATTTCGACATATTCGTCGATTACGCCCACACGGACGACGCCCTCAAAAACGGCCTTCTAATGCTCAGGGGAGTCGCGAAGGGGCGGCTGCTCGTCGTGTTCGGCTGCGGCGGAAAGCGCGACAGGTCGAAGCGGCCGAAAATGACGGCCGCCGTTCAAAAGTACGCCGACATCGCGTGGGCGACCTCCGACAATCCGCGCGGGGAGAGCCTGTCGCAGATTTTCGACGACATGAAAAAGGGCGTCAGCGACGAGAGCAGAATAGCGTTTGTCGAGGACAGGCGCAGGGCAATAAACCTCGCCATAGACGCCGCCGGCGACGGCGACTGCATACTCATAGCCGGCAAGGGGCACGAAACTTTCCAGGAACTCGGCGACACAATCATACCCTTCGACGACAAGCGGGTCGCCGAGGAGCTTCTTTCGCTGAAAGGTTTAATCTAAAAAAGCACCAAGGGCAAAAATGCACTTCTTCAAATGCGACGACTTACAGGCTTGGACCGGCGGGAAATGGCACGCCCTCAACGCCGCCGCAAAGCCTGACATACGCGGCTTCTCAATCGACAGCAGACGCATGGAAAAAGACTTTGCGTTCGTCGCCATAAAGGCCGCGCGCGACGGGCACGACTTCGCCGCCGACGCCGTCGCAAACGGCGCGACCGCGATTATAGCCGAGAGGGAGCTTGACGCCGGCGCGCCGGTGCTGGTTGTTCCCGACGCCCGCAAGGCGCTCCGGCGGATTGCCAAGATGCACAGGCTGCGCTTTGAATGGCCGGTAATCGGAATCAGCGGCTCGTGCGGCAAGACCTCCACGCGGGAGATGCTGGCAAAGCTGCTTTCGTGGAAAAATCCGCTCGTCACAAAAGACAATCTCAACAACGAGCTCGGCGTTCCTCTCACGCTCCTGAGAATAGACACGCGCCAAAACCAGCTGGCAATAGTGGAGGCGGGCGTCGCCGCCCCCGGGCAGATGGAGGAGCTGGCGGAAATGATAGAGCCGGACATCGCCATAATAACGAACGTCGGCCTGAACCACATGGAGCGCTTCGCGGAGGTCGGCAACGTGGCCAAGGAAAAGGCGAAGCTGGCGGAAAACGCGGCCGCCTACGGCTGGGCGCTATTTCACCACAATCTTCTAAGCTGGAAGGCGTTTAGCGAGCTCAAGTGCAGGAAGGCGGTCGTCGTCCCCGCGGACGCGCCCGACGTCAAGGCCGACTTAGTGTTCCGCCACTCGTTCATCGACAACGGTGAAACGGTCGGCATAGACATGTCGATAGAGGGCGGCGCCGAATACTTTTTTGAAGTCCGCAAGATGAGCGACGGCATGCTCGACAACGCGCTTTTGGCGATAGCCGCCTCCCTCATGCTCGGCACTAAGGAGGAGCAAATCGCCGCCAAGCTTGAGGAGATAGCCCCCCTGCCCATGCGCGGCTCGATTGTGGAAAGGGGCGGCGCAAAGTTTTACATAGACTGCTACAACGCCTCGCCCACGTCGATGAAGGACGCCCTCGCGTTCTTCTCGGAGGCGGCCGGGGACGCCTGCCCGAAGATGTACGTTCTCGGCGGAATGGCCGAACTGGGCCTCGGGACACACCGGCACCACAAGGAAATCGGCTACAACCTCCCGCATTCGGAGGGCGACGCGGCAGTTCTGGTGGGCCCGAACGCGGAAATTTACAAGCTCGGAATGCTCGAATCGCAAAACTGGCGCGAGGAGGAAATCCGCGTGTTCCAAAGCGCGGACGAAGCCAAGCAGGCCGTTTCGGACTTCGCCGGGGGCGCCGTATTCGTAAAGGGCAGCCGCGTGTGCGAACTCGAAAAAGCCCTCCCCGACGACATTCTCGAAGCGCTGAAAAATCCCGGCCTGAAACCTGCGGAAACGCCATGCGGCGATACCCAACAAAACTTTCCCGAAAACGCCGGCCACGCGGACGAAGAATCCTCCGAAAGCGCAGATTCCGACGCCGCAGAAGCCGGGGAGGCGGGCGAAGGCGAAGATCGGGACGAATACGAAAGCGAGTCGGACGAAGAATGCGAAAGCGAATATGAAGGAGAAGGCGACTCCGACGAAATAGCCGGCGAAGGCGCAGATTCGGACGAGGACGAAAGGTTCTGAGAATGTTTTTAGACCTCGCAGATCTCGAAACCTATTTCGGGCCGCTCCGGCTTTTCCGCTATTTGACGTTCCGGTGCGCGCTGGCGATGGCGATGTCGTTT
Source organism: uncultured Opitutales bacterium (assembly GCA_944389575.1). Taxonomy (GTDB): domain Bacteria; phylum Verrucomicrobiota; class Verrucomicrobiia; order Opitutales; family Intestinicryptomonadaceae; genus Merdousia. The sequence goes on along the minus strand of CALXMX010000070.1, from coordinate 6,314 downwards.
TTAATAGGGCTGGCGATCGCCCCTCGCGCGATAGCAAAGCTTAGGGAAATAAAATTCGGGCAGAGCTTCCGCACGAAGGAAGAGGTCGGAAGGCTCGCGGATCTGCACGAGGGCAAGAGGGGAACCCCCACAATGGGAGGGCTGATAATTTACGCGGCGGTGATGGTATCGTCGCTCTTATTGGCCGACATGAACGCGCTGGTGCTCACGGCGCTTTTCGTCTATACGTCGTTTACGATTCTGGGGTTTGCGGACGACTACCTAAAGGTGTCCAAACGCAGCAGCAAGGGGATCTCCGGAAAGGCCAAGCTGGCCGTGCAGGCCGCGACAACCGCCGCGGCGCTGGCCATACTTTTGCTTTCCGACTACGGGCCCCAAATGCGCGCGCTGTACGTTCCGTTTTTGAAATACCCGATAGTCGAATGCATGCCTCTGCTGGCGCTTGCGGCGTTTTTGTTTCTCGTAATAGCGGGCTCGAGCAACGCGGTGAACCTCACGGACGGGGTTGACGGCCTGGCAATAGGCTGTACGATTTCCACCGCGCTTGCGTACGCGGTGTTTTCGTACGCGGCCGGAAACGCGATTGCGGCGAACTATCTGTTCCTAAGCCACATTCCCGGTTGCGGCGAACTGACTGTCGTCTGTTGTTCGCTGATAGGGGCGTCTATGGCGTTTCTGTGGCACAACGCCCCGCCCGCCGAAGTGTTTATGGGCGACACCGGTTCGCTCGCGATAGGCGGCCTGATAGGCATAGTCGCGTTCATGGCGCAGCAGCCGCTCACTCTGGTTATAATAGGCGGAGTGTTCGTCATGGAGGCCGCGTCGGTCATGATTCAGGTTTTCTCGTTCAAGACGACGGGGAAAAAAGTTTTCCTGATGTCGCCAATACACCACCACTTTGAAATAAAGGGCTGGGCGGAGACAAAGGTCGTGATAAGATTCTGGATAATTTCGCTCATATTCGCGCTGGTCGGACTGGCGACGCTCAAGTTGCGCTGAGGCATGAAGGCAAAATCGGAGGCAGTCGAAAGGATATCGAAACTTGCCGCGGGCAAGCCGGCGGCCCTGTTCGGCTGCGGGGCGAGCGCGCGCGCGGCCGCGGAACTTTTGGAGGCGTGCGGAGTCGAATGCGAGTTTTACCAGCAGCCCGGCAGCGCGCACGCGGCAGCCGGCGCGGCGGCGCGCGAATCGTTCGGAAAGGGCGAGGCGCAAAGGCACGCTCTGGCGGTTTATTCGCCCGCCTTCCGCCCCGACCACGAATGGATTGCCGCCGCGCGCGAAAACGGGCTCGAGACGCTTTGCGAACCCGATCTCGGCGCGCTCGCCTTCGGCGGGAAAATAATAGCCGTCACCGGAACTGACGGAAAGACCACAACGGCGAGCTTTCTCGGCCGCGCCCTCAAATCCGCCGGGGCCGACGCGTTTTGCGCGGGCAACATAGGGGTGCCGCTCTCGAAGTTCTGCGCCGAATTTGTCCGCTCCGGAGAATGCGACGCAGACAAAATCGCCGTGTGCGAGCTAAGCTCGTTCCAGACCGCCGCCCTCAGCCGCCTCCGCCCCGACGCGCTGATATGGACCAACTTCGCCGAGGACCATCTGGACTGGCACCGCGACATGCGCGAATACTTCCTTTCAAAATTCAATCTCGTCAAGATGCTGCGCGCCGACAAATTCGGCAAAATGATATTCGCCTGCGGCTCGGACGTGCCAAAAGCCGCAAGAAAGTTCGGCGTCCGCATGCCGGAGTTCGCGCGCGTTCTCGACTTTGAATCCGCGCGCGGCCGCGCGCGTCCTCCCGCCCCGCCGCCCTTCGACACTTTCGCGCAATCCCAAAACTTCGCGCTGGCGGAAACGCTCTGGAGGGAAATGGGGCTGGACGAGTCTATTCTGCGCGGCGCGGCGGACGGCTTCCGCCTGCCGGCCTACCGCTTCGGAGAAAAAACCACGGTCGGCGGCGTCGACTTCTACAACGATTCAAAGGCGACCAACGCCCATTCGGCAATAGCGGCGCTTACGGAACTTTCGGGACGCGAAACGCTCGTATGGATAGGCGGCGGCAAGGACAAGTCGTGCAGCTTGGAGGAGCTCGTCGGGGCGGTCGAAAAATGCGCGAAGGCGGCGGTGCTGATCGGCCAGACGGCCCCCGCCCTAAAGGCGAGGCTGGAGGGGCTGCCGCTCGGCGCGCACGTCTGCGATACGCTCGAGCATGCCGTGCAAAAAGCGTACCGGCTTTGCCGCTCAAAAAGCGGCGCCGCCGTGCTCTTCAGCCCGGGATTTTCCAGCTTCGGAATGTTCTCCGGATACGGCGAGCGCGGAAAATCTTTTGACGACGCGCTTTTGTGTTTGAAGAATTTTAAATAATGGCAAAAATGCGACCATTAAAGTAAGAGGATAAAAAATTTCGCAAAGGAGTTTAACCATGAAGAAATCGGTAGCAATAACGGCAGTGCTCTCCCTTCACGTCGCGGTGATCGGGCTTCTTCTCGCGCAGGCGGGCTGCAGCTCGGAATCGTCCGCCCCGCAAGTCCCGGAGGCGAAAATGACCGTCTCCGAACCGGAGCAGATAAAGACGTCCTCCCCCGAAGTCAACGAAGCCATGAGGGAGAGGGACGAAGTCATACTTCCCCCCGAAGGCAGCAGGGCTCTGCGCGCTGATCCGACGCGCCCCGCCCCCGACCAGGAAAAGCTCAGGCAGGAAGAGGAAAAGACACAGCTTAACGACCCGCTGTCGGAATCCTCCGCGACGGCGGCAAAGGCCAGCGATTCCGGCATGATTCCCCCGAAAAGCCCCGCAAGCCCCGAGGAAAAATTGGCCACATACGTCGTAGTGAAGGGAGACTCCGCCGAACTCATAGCAAGAAAGCACAAAGTCAGGACTTCGGATTTGCTCAGCGTCAACGGGCTCGACAGAAATTCCATTCTCAAGATAGGGCAGGAACTCAAGATTCCCGCAAACGGAATAATGCAGCCGCAAACCGCAAGCCGCGCGGATTCCGTTTCCGTCAACTCCTCCCTCGACACTGAAATATACGTCGTCGCTAGGGGCGACACGCTCTCGCGCATAGCGCAGCGCAGGGGAATGACCGTAAGGCAGATCATGTCGATAAACGGCCTCAAGAGCCACAAGATTATGGTGGGCCAGAAGCTCCGCTTGGCGAAGGTCTCCGCGGCGCAGCAGGCCGCATCAAACGCGGGCAAACCGCAGAGCCAGACCGACGCTGCCGCAGGAGAAATTTCGCATACGGTGCTCCCTGGGGAAACGCTTGGGGCGATCGCAATAAAATACGGCAGCAGCGTAAAGGCCATAGCCGAGCGCAACAAAATCGCCGACCCGCGCAAAATAAGGGCCGGACAGGTTCTGCTGATAAAGTCCTCAAAAGCCGCCGCAACCGCGAAGCCCCAGACAAACGTCCCGGCCGAAAAGCCGGCCGAAAAAGCGCCCGAACAGCCCGCAATAAACGTGCAAAGCGACGCCTCCGTCCAGGCCGCGCCGTCCGCTGCAACTTCTCCGGCCGTTCCCTCCGCAACCTCTCCCGCGCCGGGCGCGGCGACGCCTTCGCAGGGTTCGGCTCCGTCAGCCTCCGCGCCGCAGGGCGTGCCCGTGAACGCGCCGGAAAACGAAAACGTCCCGATCCAAACCTTCTAATCCGAAACGTCGCATTATGGCGGGTGGGATAGCCCAAAAAAGACACTTTTTTGGCTCGTGGATATTTATTGTCCTGCCGATAGTATTCCTCAGTTCGCTCGGAATTTTAATATTGATAAGCGCGGGCGCCGGGCGTCCGGATCCCTACGCGTTTGCCCGGAAGCAGGCGGTATGGCTGGCGCTGGCTTACTGCGCGGGAATATTGACGACGTTTATCGACATAGGGCTGCTGAAGAAAATATCCGTCCCGCTCGCCGTAATATCGATACTGCTGCTGGTTCTCACGCTGGTGCCGCAAATCGGAAAGTCGGTCAACGGAGCGCGCCGCTGGCTTGAGATAGGGCCGGTCGTAATCCAGCCGAGCGACTTGGCAAAGTTCGCGATAGTCTTGTTTCTATCCTCCTATCTGCACTCCAAACAGCGCCGCATAGACTCGCCGTTGTACGGTTTTTTGATTCCCTTCGGGATTCTCGGGACATTCTGCGCGCTGATAATACTGGAACCCGATTTCGGAACGACATTCCTCTGCGGAATCGTCGGGGCGGCGCTGATATTTTTGTCCGGCGCGAAGCTTCGCTACATCGTTCCGGCGGGAGCCGTCGCGGCGGCGGGCTTCTGCGTGCTGATATATCTCAATCCCGTGCGCTTTCAGCGGGTAATAAGTTTTCTCGACTTTGAGGCCAACAAGAGCGGAGGGGCGTATCAGCTCTACCAGGCGCTGCTCGCGTTCGGTACGGGAGGCGTGACGGGAGTCGGCATAGGACAGGGCCGCCAACAGCTCTTCTTTCTGCCGGAGGCGCACACGGACTTCATCTTTGCGATAGTGGGCGAAGAGCTCGGCCTCATATTCACGTCGATTGTCTGCCTGATGTTTTTCATACTGTTCATATCCGCGGTAATAAGCCTGCATAAGGCTCCAAACCTATATGAATTCAATTTGGCCGCGGGGGCGATGCTAATGATAATAATACAGGCGCTATTCAACATGTGCGTGGTCACGGGGCTCGCGCCGACGAAGGGGATATCGCTTCCGTTTCTAAGCTACGGCGGTTCAAACCTTGTGACGATGTTCGCATTCAGCGGCCTATTGCTAAACTGCGTGCGTTCGTGGAACAGGCCGACATTGATAAAGATCAGCGAACTATGAGCAGGTTTATAATATTGTGCGGAGGAACCGGCGGACATCTCGCCCCGGGCATCGCGGTCGGACAGGCCCTGATAAAGGAGGGGCATTCCGCCAGTTTTGTGATAAGCAACAAGCAGGTGGACTCCCGCCTGATGTCGAAGTACTCCGACTTGCACGTCATAAAATCGCCCGGCATAGCCTTTCCGAAAAATCCGCTGCGAATATTGAAATTTTTTGCGGAGCTTTTCAAGGCGGTCAGGCTGGGATTGAAGACCATGTCCGCCGAGAAGTACGACGTTCTCATAAGCTTCGGGGGCTTCAATTCCCTGGGCTTTTCGATAGCCGCGTGGCTGTCTAAAGTTCCGATAGTCGTCCACGAGGCCAATAGGAAGGCGGGCAAGGCGACGCGGCTGTTAGGCCTTGTGGCGGAGCGCATATACGTTCCGTACGGGGTGAAGATACGCAACAGGGACATATCGAAGATAAAGTGCTCCGGCTATCCGATACGCGACGAAATACGCAGGCACCCTCCGGAACTCGCGCGCGAAAAGTTCGGCTTTGACAGGGACGCAAAACTGCTGCTCGTCCTGGGCGGGAGCCAGGGCGCGGCGGCCCTCAACAACTGGGCGACCGAAAATTTCGGCGAGCTTGCAAAAAACAAAATCGACGTCCTGTGCGTTTGCGGCCAGGGGAAGTCCAAGGGCGAAGACCTCGAGGCCGAAGACGCCGACGGCGCGAAACACCGCCTAAAATACATGGAGTTTTGCGACGATATGGGGACCGCCATGAGCGCGGCGGACGTCGTGGTGGCGCGGGCCGGAGCCGGTTCGATAGCGGAGTTCGCCCGCTGCGCCGTGCCGTCGATAATAGTGCCCTACCCCTATGCGGCGGACAACCACCAGCTCGAAAACGCCAAATGCTTCGAGAAGCAGGGGGCGTGCGTAGTGGTGCTGCAGGAAAACCTCGGCAAGATGTTGAAGGAGGTTCTCGAACTGTTCCGGAACGAAAAGCTGAAGGCGGCCATACGCAAGAACCTCAACCGCGTGGACGACCTCAACGACATGTCGAAAATGGTGCGCGACCTCGCCGAAATAGCCGCCCGACGGAGAAGAGAATAATGCCCGAAAAAATTTACATGGGCGGGGTGTGCGGAATGGGCATGGCGCCGCTTGCCGCATTTATGAAGCTCGACGGCCTGGACGTCTCGGGCTTTGACGACGCTCCCAACCCGGACACGCGAAAGATGCTCGAGGATTTCGGCGTCGCCATTCGCCGCGCGCCTGCCGGAGAGCGGTTCGACAGAATCGTAATAAGCTCCGCCCTGCGCCCGCGCGCCGAGGAGCTGGCCGCGGAATATCCCGGCGCGAAGGTCGAGCTTCGCGGGCAGGCGTGGGCGAAGATATGCGCCTCGCGCAGGCTCGTCGCGGTCGTCGGCAGCCACGGCAAGAGCACTGTCAGCGCGATGGCCGCCCAGGAGGCGGCATTGGGCGGGGAAAATTTCGGCTGGCTGATCGGGGCCTGCCCGCGCGGCTTCCCGATGCT
>CALXMX010000069.1 GCA_944389575.1 uncultured Opitutales bacterium | reverse complement strand
GGTCTGTGCCGGGGGGGGGGGTGGGGGGGGGGTTGTGGGTGGTGGTGGGGCGTTTGCGGCCGGGCGGGCGTTGGTCGGGGGGGCGTTGGGGGGGCGCTTCGGATAGGGGGGCGTTTTTTTTGTTGTTATGGCGGCCGTTTTCGGCTATTAAATTTTGAAACGCGAAAGGTGTTATGGGTCTTTTTTTGTCCAAGATGTTGGAGAAAGTCGGCGAGCTTCAATCGGGCGGGATAATCGACGAAAAGAATGCGGCGGCAATTAGGCGGGAGCTTGAGTCCGAGCTGGAGCGTTCGGCTAAATTGAAGCGCAAGATGTTTGCGTTCTTTCTGGCGCTATCCGGCGTGGGCATTGCGGGGTTGGGGGTCTATGTGTTTTTGTCCGCGGTTTGGGACGGCCTGGGAGTGGCGGGGCGAACTTTGGCGGCCTTTGCCCCGCTCGCGCTGTCGGGCGTTTTCGGCGCGTTTGTCGTTTTGAGGCGGCAGTCCGGCGTTTGGCGGGAGAGCGCGGCCGCGGCAAATATATTCGGGTTTTGCTGCGCGATTTTGGTTTCGGCGCACATTTACCAGATAAAAGGTTCGTTCGCCGATTTCGCGTTTGTGTCGCTGTGCCTCGGAATGGGGACGGCGTTAGCGTTTGGCTCGGCTTCGGCCCTGCTTTTCTGCGCGGTGATGGCGCTGTCTTTCGGCGGAGGGAGAGATTTCATGTTTGCGGGTTTTGAGGCGCCTCTCTTACTGGTATTTTGCGCAGTTATTTTTTATGCGGCCTTGCGCGCCCTCGCCTCCGCGCGCGAATGCCGGCCGCTGTACCTCCTGACGGCGTTAGTTTTGGCGATTCGGTTTTTCCCGAGCCTGGCGGACGTTTTGGGTGTGTGGGGCAACTTCTATTGGAAGATTCCGCTCGGGGGATTGTGCCTGGGGGCGTTTTGCGCGGCCGCGGCGCGTCCGGGGCGGTTGGGGACGCCGTTTAAAATCGTCGCGGCCGGCTGGGTGTGCGTCTTCATAGCCGCGCTCGCCGCGCCGACTCCGGCGACCCTCATTCGCATGTCCGATAAGGCCTTTGCGCCGTCGGCAATCAATGCGGCGTGCTATTTTATTTGCGCGGCGGCGTTCGCGTTTGCATGGATTTTCTTTTGGCGCAGAAATTCCGGCGAGCCTGGGGCGCAGCCGTGGCTTGCCGCCTCGCTTGCCGCGGTTTACGGCGTCTGTTTTGCGCTGTTTGCGCGCAGCTTTCCGCACGCGGCCGACTACGCCACTTTGGCGGCGGCCTCCGCTCTGGCTTTCTATGCGATTTGGGTTGGAATTAAGCGCCTCTGGCTCGAATCGCTGAATATGGGTTTGGCCTGTTTGTTCACGGCGGCGCTTTCCGAATTTTTCAGCCGCGAGCTGGGGTCGTTCTTTCTTTCGGCCGCGCTTGTCGCACTGGGCGCGTTTGTCGCGGGAATGAATTTGTTTGTCGCGCGAAGGAGGGCGGAATGACGGCGCCGGGCTGGAGGATATTTTTCTTTCTCGCGCTGCTGGCCGCGCAGTTTGCCTGGCCCGCACTTTCGATATTGCGCCAGCTCGACAGGCTTGAAAACGGCGAAGCTTTCAAGGTGGAAGCTTCGGTTTCCGCCAGTTGGCGCGACAAGAACGCGTTTTTTGTGAGCCTGAACTTTCCCCGCGCGCAATACCTGCTGCCGATTGCGGAATTTGAGAAATTCATAGCCGAGGCCAAGCCCAAGCTTGAAGCATGCGGCTCCGGCGTTCCGAAGAATTTTCGCTGGACCCGCAGCGGCCCGAGAGTCTGGGCGGCATTAGATAAGGGGGACGGCGGCTTTTTGAAAGTAGCCTATGTCGGCGAAGCGCGAACGGGCGGCCGCAGGGCCTTCTACGAGAACCGCGGGCGTTCGTATCCGGTAGTTTCCGCGCTGCGTTCGAGTTATGATCTCAAGGACAACTCGGTTAAGGTGAGCTGCCCGGGCGTAAAATTTCGCGTGTCGGAGTCCGTCAGGAGGAGCTTTGAGAAGGATTTGAAGCGTTTGGCGTCGCTGCCCGCGAACGAGAGGAAGGGATCGGCATACGCCGTAATCCGCGTCAAGGGCGGCAAGTGGGCCATTGCCGATGTCGTTGTGTTCGGCAGGTCCGCGGCCGAGGCCGACGGCCGCAGGCGGGCCGGGGAAGGCAGCCGCAAGTAGCCGGGGGCGGGCGGCCGCAGGTAGTCGCAGGTACATTCCGCGCTCGGGCAAAAAACGGGGGAAAATTGCCGAAAATCTTTGCGGCTTGCGAGCGCTTTTGCGCGTTTATAAATTTTGCGCGTATTTACATTTTGCGGACTTTCTTGCGGATTGGCGATTTTGTCAGGATTGTTTTTCGGATTGGGTTTACCCTTGAAGATTGAACGTGTGGGAGCTTACCGATCGGCCGGCCTTTTCGGAATTTTAAAAAAGTTTTTAAGCCGCCCGGATTTGAGTTTTGAATCGAGTTTTCGCGGGCGGGCGTCCGCCGCGCGTCCGGGCCAAAATTCTAATTATTTGCTTGCGGGAACGGGGCGCTGCGTTTAGCCTCCGCAAAATTTTTATTCAGAGAATTTCCCATTCACGACGCCATGCCCAAACGCACTGACATAAAGACGGTACTGATAATAGGTTCGGGTCCCATAGTCATCGGACAGGCCTGCGAGTTCGACTACTCCGGAACGCAGGCTTGCAAAGCTCTCAAGGAGGAGGGGTATCGCGTGGTGTTGGTCAACTCCAATCCCGCAACCATAATGACGGACCCGGATTTCGCCGATGTCACGTACATCGAGCCGCTGTCCCCGGAGGTGCTGGAAAAAATCATAGCCAGGGAGCGCCCGGACGCCCTTCTGCCGACGCTGGGCGGACAGACGGGGCTGAATTTGTCGCTCGAATTGGCGCGGCTCGGGATACTCGACAAGTACGGCGTGGAACTGATAGGAGCCAAGCGCGAGGCCATAGAAAAGGGCGAGGACAGGGAGCTTTTCCGCAGCTCGATGAAGAAAATCGGCCTCGACGTTCCGGAGAGCGCGGTCGTCCACGACCTCCAGGCCGCGCTTGAGTGGATTGAAAAGTGGAATTCGTTTCCGGTGATAATCAGGCCGAGCTACACACTCGGCGGCACCGGCGGGGGCATAGCGTACAATAGGGAGGAGTATGAGAAGATGGTCTCCTTCGGCCTGAGCGCGTCTCCGGTGAACGAGGTTTTGGTGGAGGAGTGCCTGCTGGGCTGGAAGGAGTTTGAAATGGAGGTAATGCGCGACCGCAAGGACCAGTGCGTCGTCATATGCTCGATAGAAAATTTCGACCCAATGGGCGTCCACACGGGGGATTCGATTACGGTTGCCCCCGCGCTCACGCTGACGGACAGGGAATACCAGCTCATGCGCGACGCGTCGTTTGCGGTGATACGCGAAATAGGCGTGGAGACGGGCGGCTCAAACATTCAGTTTGCGGTGAATCCCAAGAACGGGCGAATGATTGTCATAGAGATGAATCCGCGCGTGTCCAGAAGCTCCGCGCTGGCGTCGAAGGCGACGGGCTTTCCGATCGCCAAGATTGCCGCAAAGCTCGCGGTGGGGTATTCGCTCGACGAGCTTCGCAACGACATCACTCGCGAGACTCCCGCAAGCTTTGAGCCGACCATAGACTACATTGTCACAAAGATTCCCAGATTTACGTTTGAAAAGTTTGTCGGCAGCGACAACACCCTTACGTCCTCCATGAAGAGCGTCGGCGAGGCCATGGCGATAGGCAGGACGTTCAAGGAGTCTCTGCAGAAGGCGGTGCGTTCGCTCGAAATCGGCGTGCGCGGGCTCGGCGGCGGCGGGAAGTTCGGGGGCAGGCTGGCCGCGGCGGATTTGGATTTGGACGAAATACGTGCTGGCTTGGTCCGCCCGACGGCGGAGCGCCTGTTCCATATCCGCAATGCGATGCTTGCGGGAATGTCCGACGCCGAAATTCACGAGCTTACCTCGATAGATCCGTGGTTTCTCGCCCAGATTCGCGGCATAGTCGACATAGAGCTCGAGCTGGCGGACAGGGGACTTGTCAGGCTCGACGAGGCCCTGTTGCGGCGCGCGAAGCAGGCCGGGTTCTCCGATTTGCAAATCGCCGAAATATGCGGCACGAAGATTCGCAACATAAAGCAGCTGCGCTCCAAGTTCGGCATAGCCACGGTTTACAGGCTGGTTGACACGTGCGCTGCGGAATTTGAGGCGTACACGCCCTATTACTACTCCACTTACGGGGCCGAAAACGAGATGCGCCCCAAGGGTGACAAAAAGCGCATAATGATTATCGGCGGGGGGCCGAACAGAATCGGGCAGGGCATCGAGTTCGACTACTGCTGCGTGCATGCGTCTTTCGCCCTGCGCGAGGCTGGGTATGAAACTCTGATGATAAACTCCAATCCGGAGACGGTCTCGACGGACTACGACACGTCGGATCTGCTGTTTTTCGAGCCGCTCACGCTTGAGGACGTTTTGGAGGTTTACAACCAGGCGCAGTGCGACGGCGCGATAGTCCAGTTCGGCGGGCAGACTCCCCTGAATTTGGCGAGCGAGCTGAAGGCCAACGGCGTAAACATCATAGGCACTACTCCTGAGTCCATAGACGCGGCCGAGGACCGCGAAGTTTTCAAAAAGATTTTGGACAAGCTTTCCCTAAAGCAGCCAGTGAACGCGACGGCCACCAATCCGGAGCAGGCGTACGAGCTCGCGGGGAAGATAGGCTTCCCGATTCTTTTGAGGCCCAGTTTCGTTCTCGGCGGGCGCGGAATGTTCATCGTTTACAAGATGGACGAGATGAAGCGCGTTGTCCGCGAGGCCTTCGATGCGGCTCCCGGCAAGCCCGTGCTGATAGACAAGTTTTTGGAGGACGCGATAGAGCTTGACGTGGACGCCATAAGCGACGGCGATACGACCGTCATCGGCGGAATGCTGGAGCATATCGAATACGCGGGCGTTCATTCCGGGGACGCGGCGATGGTGCTGCCTCCGCACACGCTTCCCGACAACATTCTCGACGAGGTTCGCAGCGCGACGTACGCGCTTGCGAAGGAGTTGGACGTCGTGGGGCTGATGAACGTCCAGTACGCAATCAAGGGCGGGGAGCTGTATCTGCTCGAGGTCAATCCGCGCGGCTCTCGCACGATACCGTTTGTCTCCAAAGTGATAGGCGTTCCGCTGGCGAAGCTTGCAGCGCGCGTCATGGCGGGGGAAAAGCTTGCGGATTTGGGGTTCACGAAGGAGGTTCGGCCGGACTACATCGCGGTGAAGGAGAGCGTGTTCCCGTTTGTGCGCTTCCTCGGTTCGCAGATAGTTCTGACTCCGGAAATGCGCTCTACGGGCGAAGTCATGGGGCTTGCGGACGACTTGGGAATGGCTTTCGCAAAGAGCCAGATAGCGGCCCAGCCCGGCCTTCCGACGTCGGGAAACGTGTTCATTTCCGTCAAAGACCACGACAAGGAGGCCGCCGCCGAAATTGCGAAGAATTTTAGCGAAATGGGCTTTAAAATCTTTTCGACGGCGGGTACTGCAGCGTTCTTCGAGTCTCGCGGAATACCGGTGACAAAGACCTACAAGCTCAGCGAGGGCGCGCGCCCGAACGTGGTTGACATGGTTAAAAACAACCAGATGCACATTATAATAAATACGCCGTCGGGCATGATGCCGCGCCTCGACGAAAACAAAATCCGCCAAGCCGCGCTCTTGGGCAGGGTTTGCATGATTACGACCATAATGGGGGCCTACGCGGCGATAGCCGGCATAAAGGCCCTCAAATCCAAGCCGATTGGCGTCAAGCCGCTGCAGGACTACATGAGGCATATGGAGCTTTTGCGCGCAAAGGCGTAGCGGGTGGCGGCTTGTTTTGCCGCGGCGCGCTGGCGGCGCGCGGGTCGCTCGGCGGCGGTTTTCGGAGGGCCGGTTTTGACATGGAACGCAGGGAATTTAAAAAGACGATAGAGTCGATATTGCGCGACGACCCGCGCTACGCGGTCGGCGCGTACGTCTTTGTGCGAATGGGTCTGGACTTTGCCGTGAAGCGCGCCTGCGCGGAGGACCGCTCTCGCCGCGACAGGCATGTGAGCGCGAAGGAGCTTTTGGAGGCGATTCGCGTCTTTGCGCTTGAGACGTTCGGGCCGATGGCCAAGCCGCTTTTCGACGAGTGGGGCGTGCGCGGGTGCGAGGATATCGGAGAGATAGTTTTCAATTTGGTCGACGCCGGCGCGCTAAGGAAAAACGACGACGATAAAATAGAGGATTTCAGCGGCGGATACGATTTTTACGAGGCGTTTGTCCTGCCGTTCAAGCCCCGGGGAAGGAGGCGCAGATGCGCGGGTTGAAGATAGAGAATTTGGTCGTGCGGGTCGGCGAAAGGCGCGTGATAGACGGCTTGAATCTGGAGGTTCCGGCCGGCCAGACCCACGCGATAATGGGGCCGAACGGCACGGGCAAGAGCAGCCTCTCCAAGGCGATAGCTGGCCATCCGGAGTACGTTGTTGAGTCGGGTTCGATAAAGCTCGGGGACGTGGAGCTTGTGGGGCTGTCGGCCGACGAGATTTCAAAGGCGGGCTTTTTCCTGTCGTTTCAGACTCCGGTGGAGATTCCCGGGGTCAGCATTGCAAACTTCATACGCGCCTGCCTAAATTCCAGGCTGCCGGCCGGCGAGAGCGTCAATCCGCGGGAGTATTACGGGGAGCTTTACGCGAACATGGACAGGCTCAAGATGCCGCGCTCGTTCACCTCCAGAAGCGTGAATGAGGACTTTTCCGGCGGAGAGAAAAAGCGCTGCGACATTTTGCAGATGCTCATGCTCAAGCCGAAGTTCGCGCTCTTGGACGAAATAGACAGCGGCTTGGACATAGACGCGCTCAAGATTGTCGCCGACGCCGTCAATTCGATGCGCTCGCCGGACTTTGGAATGCTTTTAATCACCCACTACCACCGCCTGTTAGAGTATATCAGGCCTGACATGGTGCACGTTTTGAGCGGCGGAAAGATAGTCAAAAGCGGCGGGGAGGAGCTTGCGCTGGAGCTTGAGCGGCGCGGCTACGACTGGCTGAAGGAAGGCGAACTTTAGCGGGCTTTGCGCCTATGGATTTAGAGGGCGAAAAGAGGGATTTGGAGGGCATAAGCCTCGGCCGCAATGTCGGAGACTTTAGCTACGCCGAAGATTACGCGTACGACGCGGGCGAGGGTCTGAGCGAGGAGGTCGTAAGGTACATATCCGCCCGCAAGAAGGAGGATCCGTGGGTGCTGGAATTTCGCCTGAAGGCGCTGAAGGAGTTTTTCAGAAAGGAAAACCCGACCCATTGGGCGTCTAAGAAGCTCGACGAGCTGGACTTTTCCAAAATTCGCTACTACCTGGCGAAGGGGGCGGGCAAGAAGCGCTCTTGGGACGAGGTTCCCGACGACGTGAAAAAGACCTTTGAGAGGCTCGGGGTGCCGGAGCAGGAGCGTGCGTTTTTGGCGGGCGTAGAGGCGCAGTTCGATTCGGAGTCCGCATACTCGAACATGAAGGACTACCTCGCTAAAGACGGCGTGATATTTGTCGATTCTTCCGAGGGCTTAAAGGAGTATCCGGAGATTTTCCGCAGGTATTTCGGCCGGGTCGTTCCCATTGGCGACAACAAGTACAGCGCGCTAAACAGCGCGGTGTTCAGCGGCGGAAGCTTCATATACGTCCCGAAGGGCGTGAAGGTCAAGCAGCCTTTGCAGGCGTACTTTAGGATAAATGCGGCGAGGTTCGGGCAGTTTGAAAGGACGCTCATCATCGCCGACGAGGGCGCGGAACTTATGTACATGGAGGGCTGCACGGCCCCGCGCTTTGAAACGGGGACGCTGCATTCGGCGGTCGTGGAGCTCGTGGCTCTCAAGGGGGCGAAGATACAGTATGTCACCGTGCAGAATTGGTCGAACAACGTGTTCAATCTCGTCACTAAGCGCGGCGTGGCGGAGGAGGACGCGCAGATAAGGTGGATAGATTGCAACATCGGAAGCGGCCTTACGATGAAGTATCCGGCCGTGGTTTTGAAGGGGGCGCGCGCGAGGGGCGAGGTCGTCTCCATTGCGTTGGCCAACAGTGGGCAGCATCAGGACACGGGGGCGAAGATGATTCATCTGGCGGACTCGACCGCGTCGAACATTCTTTCAAAGTCGGTGAGCATAGGGCGGGGAAGGGCGTCGTACAGGGGGCTGGTGCACATGCCCAAAAGCGCGAAAAACTGTCGCAACAACACGGAGTGTGACGCCCTCCTGATAAACGCGAACTCGCGCACAGACACGTATCCGGCGATAATCTGCTCCGGCAGCGGCAACAGCGTTCAGCACGAGGCCAGCGTCTCCAAGCTCAGCCAGGAGCAGATATTTTACATGCGCCAGCGCGGGCTGTCGGAAAAGGAGGCGATGAGCCTTGCGGTCAACGGGTTCGTCAACGATTTGGTCAAGGAGTTTCCGCTCGAATATTCGGTCGAGCTGAAGCGGCTGATAGATTTGGAGATGGAGGGGTCGGTCGGGTGATGAAGCGCGGCTTGGCAGAGGACGTTGCGCGCGCCGCGCGCGAGGCTTTTCCGGAGATTCCGTTTCCCGGCGGGAAGGACGAATATTGGCGTTTTTCCGACAGGGAGGCCTGGGGGGCGAACGCGGTGTTTCCGTTTTTTATGGCGCAGATAGGCCATGTCGGCAGCGCGGATTTCGACGCGTTTGAAAGGCGGTTTTGCTCCATGTCCGACAGCCTTGCAGTCTGCGACGGCGTGGAGATTTTTGCGGATTTCGACAGCTCTAAAATAGAGGTTTGCGCGCTGTCGGAGGCCGCGGAAAAGTATCCGGAGAATTTTGAGTCGCTCTATTCGGGAAGCCGCGGGAAGTTCGACATTCTTCCGGCGACCCGCGCCGGGTGCGGTCTCTACATAAAGGTAAAAGCCGGGGTGCGGGCGAGGCTCAATATGTTCGAGTGCTCAAAGCTCCCGCTTTCGATTTCCGCGGCGGTTTTCGACGTCGGCGAGGGGGCCAGCCTTGCGCTCCTGCGCAAGACAGCGGTTTACGGCGGAAGCTTCAGGGCGACGCGCGCGTCGTTTCTTCTGGCGGAGGGCGCAAAGCTCGAATGCGCGTCGTTTTCGTTCGGAGGGCTTCCCGCGCGCAAGTACGCCAGGGAGGACTTCAGGCTGGGCGCGGGCGCGCAAGTGTTGGACGCGTACGCCGAACTCGGGGAGGAGGAGACGCGTATAGAGCGAAATTTCGCGCTTTGCGCGCCGAATGCGTCGGTCGACAGCCGCGTGTTTTCGGCCGCAAGGGGCGCGGTCGCGCGCGACATTCGCACGTCGCAGGAGCACCTCTGTCCGGACTGCCGCAGCAACGTGGCCGTCCGCACGGCGCTTTACGACGATTCAAAACTCGCCTTTTCCGGATTGATAAGGGTTGAGGAGGCCGCGCAGCGAACGGACGCGTATTTGAGTTCTCGCAGCCTGCTGATGTCCGACGCGGCCAAGGCGCAGGTCTCCCCCATTCTGGAGATATGCGCAAACGACGTTTCATGCTCGCACGGCTGCACCGTGGCCAAGCCCGACGAGGAGCAGCTTTTCTATATGAGAAGCCGCGGTCTGG
The DNA here is from genome assembly GCA_944389575.1 of uncultured Opitutales bacterium. GTDB lineage: Bacteria > Verrucomicrobiota > Verrucomicrobiia > Opitutales > Intestinicryptomonadaceae > Merdousia. The sequence continues at coordinate 4,259 of CALXMX010000069.1, read as the reverse complement.
ATTTGCCTGAGGCCAAGCGCCTGATTGTGGAGGGCTTTGCCGAAAGCAGCTTTTCGCACATCGCAGACGAGGCTCTCAGGTCGTCTTTGGGCGAGCACGCGAATTTGTTTTGACGGCGGGCGGCGTCCGGGCCGATTGCGCGGGGGGCCGGGAAACGTGTTTTTTGCGTATTGAACACGGGGTAGCGCGCCGTTTCTGGGCGGGCGCGCAATTTTTGAGGCCGGGGTTCAGCCCGTGAATTTTGGCGCGCAGGGGGGGCGGTCGTGAACTTTTTGTAATCCGCTTTCCAATATGCGTGAATTTTGCGAACCGTATTAGAAGCGCGCAATCCTGCGATGCGCGTCCGCGCGCCTGCGTCTTTTTTTATACTTTATACGCGCCTTCTAAGAATCCGCCGCAGGCGGTTTAACGGTATCAGATATATGTTATCGCCTTTCCCCGCTTGCCGTCCGCCGCTTTCGGGGCGCCTTCCTTCGTTTGCGCCGGGTGGATATTTTTTGCGGATATTCCCCCCGCAATACTGCTGGAGTGCAATAGGAAGCCGGTATGGAGATTTTTCAACTATTCCTTTCGGCATTGCGTTTTTTTGCCCGTATTCCAATATCGCCAAGCCTTTGCCTTTCCCCGGAGTTTCCGGCCGCGAAGTTTTGTTGCAAATACAGCTGTAAATGCCTTTGCATAAACCGCCTCAAAGACTGCGGCAAGAATCCGCGGCAAGGCGCCGGCGCGAATACTTCCGCAAAACTCCGCGGCAGGGCGGCGTTACGAACGTCTCGGCAAAGCGCAGCCGCAAACTGCGATTTTTTTCGCGGCACAGGCAAACCGCCGCAGTCCGTTTGCCGAAAGCGCATTGCAATCTGCGGATTGCGCCCGGCGCTTAGAAATTATTTGACAGGAAAACGCGCCGCCATAACCTCTTTCGGCGATAATCGAGTTGGAAAACAGTCCCGCGATTATCGTTGAAAAATATGAAAGTATTGGTAGCAGATCCCATCTCGCCCAAGGGCGTTGAATTGTTGAAACAGCAGGGTTTTGACACGGTTGAGGCCTACGGATCCTCGCCGGAAGAAGTCAAAAAACTCATAGCGGACGCAGACGCGGTGATAGTGCGTTCCGAAACGAAAATCACCGCCGACGTGCTCGACTGCGCGAAGAGGCTGAAGGCCATAGGGCGCGCGGGCGTCGGCGTGGACAACATCGACGTGCCGGCCGCCTCCGAAAGGGGGGTGGTCGTGATGAACACGCCCACGGGAAACACTGTCGCCACCGCGGAACTGACGTTTACGCACATGCTCTGCGGCGCGCGCCCGATAGCGCAGGCAAACGCCTCCATACACAGCGGCGTCTGGGACAGAAAATCTTTCAAGGGCACCGAGCTTAAGAACAAGACGCTCGCGATTCTCGGAATGGGCAGAATAGGCACGGAGGTCGCAAAGCGGGCGATGGCGTTCGGAATGAAGGTAATCGCGTACGATCCTTTCCTTACGGAGGCGCGCGCCAAAACTCTCGGCGTGGATATCGTCGAGCTTGATTTCGCCTTCAAGAACGCCGACTACATCACCGTTCACATGCCCTTGACGGACGCCACGCGGCACATGGTTGACGAGAGGGCTTTTGGAATGATGAAGAACGGCGTGCGCATATTCAATTGCGCGCGCGGCGGGATAGTGAAGGAGAGCGCGCTGGTCGAGGCGCTCAAGAGCGGAAAAGTTGCGGCAGCCGGTTTGGACGTCTACGAGAGCGAGCCCCTCGCGGCCGACAGCCCCCTGCGCGCCTTCCCGAATTTAGTTTTGACTCCGCATTTGGGGGCCTCCACGAAGGAGGCTCAGGAGAGCTGCGGCATAGAGGTTGCGGAGGTCATAGCCGACGCGCTCAAGGGTGGGGCCATACGCAATTCGATAAACAAGCCGTCTGTCGACGCGGAGTCTATGAAGCAGATTTCCCCGTATGTCAGCCTTTGCGAGAGGCTCGGCACGTTCATTCAGCAGCTGTGCCAAAACCGCGTGGAAAAGCTGAGCGTAAAGTATTTTGGAAAGCTCGGGAACATCGACAACAAACTTCTGACCCTCGCGGTCGAAAAGGGGTATCTGTCGAAGATAAGCGAGAATGCCAACGACGTCAATGCGCCTGCGAAAATCAAGCATTTGGGCATAGAGGTCGAGAGCGTCAACAGCACGGCGGACGAGGACTATTCGGAGCTGATAGAGGTTTGCGTCAGGTGCGAAAACGGCGAGAGCCACTCCGTGGCGGGGACTCTCATGGGCGCAAAGGGGCGCCCGCGCATCGTGCGCGTCGGGGCGAACGAAGTGGAAGTGAGCGCGAACAACAATGCGGTAATGCTGCTGCGCAACCGCGACGTTCCCGGAATGCTCGGAAAGATAGCCACCATAATAGGCAAGCACGGCTGCAATATCGCCAATATGACGCTCTCGAGGGCCGACGGAGAATCGACGGCTTTGAGTGTCTTTGAATTGGACGCAATTTTGTCGCCCGAGGCGCTTGCGGAAGTGGGCTCTGTGGACATGGTTGAGAAGGTCTGCATCGTCGATTTTCAGCAGTAACAATGAACTGGTTCGGCATGGCGGTCGTCGCGGGAATGGGCTACCTTTTGGGAGCCGTTCCCTTCGCGGTGATTATAGGGCGCGCCTGCGGGGTTGACGTCCTGAAGGCCGGCAGCGGCAATCCCGGGGCGACAAACGTCAAGCGCACCTGCGGCAAGTTCGCGGGCAATCTCTGCTTTGTCCTGGACGCGCTCAAGGGCGCCGCCGCGACGGGCCTTCCGCTGTACGCCCCGCTTTTCGGCGTCACCTTCGACGGGCGGACGGACTACCTCTGCTATGCGGGGCTTGCGGCGGCCATTGTCGGGCACAGCTTTTCGCTTTTCATAGGTTTCAGGGGCGGCAAGGGCGTTGCCACGGCAATCGGGGGCCTGCTGGTCATAATGTGGCAGGTGATTCTGATAGGCCTGGCGGTTTGGGCGCTGCTTTTTTACGCGACCCGCTACGTGTCCGTGGCGTCGTTAGGAATGGCGCTTTCGCTGCCGGTTTCGGCCGGGTTGCTTTTCTCGTTTTCGGGGGCGCACTTTTATGTGGCGCTGGCTTTGGCGGCGTTGATTTTTGTGAGGCATAGGTCGAATATCGCCCGCCTGATTCAGGGCAGGGAGAACAAGTTTTAAAGGCGGACAAAGCGGAGCGTTGAAGCAAATGGCGGATAAGGAAAAAGTCAGGATAGCCTTTCTGGGAATGGGCACCGTTGGGCAGGGCGTGTGGAAGCACTTGCAGGCCTCGCGGGAGCGCATGTGCGCCAGAATGGGGGTCGAATACGAGCTGGGGCCCGTGGGAGTGCGCAATCCCGACAAGCCGCGCGCCGTACAGATTCCGCGGGAGCTGTTGACCGGCGATTTGCTTTCCGTGGCGACGGACCCTTCGGCAGATATCGTTTGCGAACTCATAGGCGGCACCGACGACGCCCTCCGCCTGACGCTCGCCGCCCTCGAGTGCGGAAAGACCGTGGTCAGCGCAAACAAGGCGCTGATTTGCGAATGCGGGGAGCAGATTTTCCGGGCGGCGGAGAAGTTCGGCGGGCGGTTTTTCTTTGAGGCGTCGGTGGCGGGCGGGATTCCCGTCATAAAGATTCTTCGGGAGGGGCTTGTAGCAAACGGCTTTTCGCACATATACGGAATTCTAAACGGCACGTGCAATTACATTCTGACCCGCATGGAGCGCGAAAACGCCCCGTTTGAGGACATAATTGCCGACGCGCGCAGATTGGGTTATGTCGAGGCCGACGAATCCCTCGACATCGACGGGTTCGACGCCGCGCACAAAATTTCCGTGCTGACGTATCTTGCGCACGGCATATGGGTCAAGCCCGGCCAGATGATTCTTTCGGGCATTCGGAACGTCCGCCTTGAGGATATGCTTTGGGCGCGCGAGAACGACTGCCGCATAAAGCTTATAGCTTCGGTGCGCGCCGTTGGCGGCGGCGGGGCGATTTCCGTCTCTGTGTATCCGGCGCTGGTTCCGCTGTCGAATATCGTGGCAAATGTCGACGGCGTTTACAATGCGGTTTCGCTCGCGGGGGACGTAGTGGGGCGGACCGTCCACATAGGCCGCGGCGCCGGCCAGGACGCCACCGCCAGCGCGGTCATAGCCGACATAGTCGACGCCGCCGTGTCGCTCAGGTGCGGAGCGTGCTCAAATCGCCTCTATCCAGCAAAAGGCGGGGCGTACCTTGCCCCGCTTGAGGACGTTTTCGGC
>CALXMX010000068.1 GCA_944389575.1 uncultured Opitutales bacterium | reverse complement strand
CACTACTGGAAGGCGGTATTTGTCCGCCAGCCCGAGCTGCGCCAAAAACGCACTCCGCTGCAGCTGCATTGGAATCCGGCGCCCGACGCCCGCGTCGAGCCCCGTCTCGCCCACGGCGTCCGCGCCCGGCAAAAAAGCTTCAAGCGCGGCAAGCTTGGATTTCAACTCGCCTTCCGCTCCCCCCGCGTCCCCGGGGTTCGACAGGCGCAAATCCGGGTGAAGCCCATACGCCTTCTTCACCGGATACATGTCGAATTTGGAAAGCCCCGCCCACTCGCGCTCAAAGCACGCGTCCACGCACACGGACATCTCCGATATTTCCGCCGCCCGCGCCGCGAGGGCGGCGAAATCCGCATGGCAGTGGGAATCCGTATAGCGCAGGGCCATCGAAACCTCAAAAGAGCCTCAAAACTTCGAGAACCTCCGACTCGGGAACGACCTGCACGCGGGTCGAACCGATTGCGTCGAAAACCACAAACCTCAAATGCCCGGAATCCGTTTTCTTGTCCGAGCGCATGGCGGACAGCAGATTTTGCGCCGGAATCGGAGAGCGGAGCCCGACCGGAAGCGAATACGCCGCAAACAGCCTCTTTATCCGCTCGACGTCGGCGCGGCACAAAGTTCCCAAGCGCACGGACAACTCCGCCGCCATGACGGTACCCACGGCGACTGCCTCGCCGTGCAGATACGTGCCGTACCCCGCTTCGCGCTCTATCGCGTGGGCGAAGGTATGCCCCAAATTCAGAAGCGCCCTGCCGCCGTTCGGCGACTTCTCGCATTCGTCGCCCGATACGACCGCCGCCTTCAGCGCGCAGCTGCGGCGTATCGCCTCGGCCATATGCGGGTGCGAGGGCGCAAGCGGCTCGGGCAGGCTCTCGAGCTCCCGGAAGAAATCCGCATCGCCGAGAAGCCCGCACTTTATCACCTCCGCCATGCCCGCCGCAAATTCGCGCGCAGGCAGGGTTTTGAGAAAGTCCGTGTCCGCAAAAACCGCGCGCGGCTGATGAAAGGCCCCGACGAGGTTCTTGCCCTCCGCAATATTTATGCCGGTCTTGCCGCCGACGGAGCTGTCCACCATGGCAAGCAGCGTGGTCGGAGCCTGGCAAAAGTCTATGCCGCGCATGTAAACCGCGGCCGCAAACCCCGCCAAATCGCCCACGACGCCGCCGCCCAGCGCGAGCACCGCGCTCTTTCTGTCGAGCCCGGCGCGCGCGAACGAAGAACACAAATCCTCAAGATGCGCAAAGGTCTTGGTGGCCTCCGTCCCGTCCTTTTCAAACACGCGCGCAATTTCGGCAAGCGACGAAACCGCCCCGGGATAAAGCCCCGCCACGCGCGAATCCGCAACCGCCGCGCACCTCCGCCCCGACGCCGCAAGCCCGGCAAAATGCTCGCGCGCCAAATTTATCGCGCCGCCACCTATGTATATCGGATACGAGCGCTCCCCGAGAAAAACTTTCTCCTCAATCATTCCGACTCCCATTTTCGCAAGATTTTTTTAAAAATCCACTTTTTACTAATCAAGCCCGAATACGCCGTCGGCATACGCGGCGCTGTCGAACTTCTGAAGGTCCTCCGCACGCTCCCCGAAGCCCACGTAGGCTATGGGAATGTTGAGCGACCTGTAAACGCCCACCAGCGCCCCCCCTTTGCCCGTGCCGTCGAGCTTTGTCACTATCGCGCAAGTGAGCGCGAAGCTCCCGTGGAACGCCCGCGCCTGCTCTATGGCGTTGGAACCGTGGCTCGCGTCCAAAACTATGGCGCAATTATGCGGCGCACTCGGGTCGTTCTTCGCGAGCACGCGGCGGATTTTGGCAAGCTCGCCCATGAGATTTTCCTTGGTGTGAAGGCGTCCGGCCGTGTCTATTATCAGCCATTTCGCCCCGCGCGCCTTGGCGGCCTGCCACGCGTCGAAGGCCGCCGCCGCGCTGTCGGCGCCCTGGCGGCTCTCGACGATGTCAATTCCGAGCCTCTCGGCCCATTCGCCAATCTGTTCGTTGGCGGCCGCCCGAAATGTGTCGCACGCGCCCAGCAGCACCTTTTCCCCGCCTTCCGCGAAGAGGCGCGCAAGCTTTGCGGCGGTCGTCGTCTTTCCCGCGCCGTTTACACCCACAAGGCACACCACCGTCGGAAAACCGTCCGGCGCGCGGACAAACGAACCGTCGCTGCCGGCCAGAATTTTCTTGAGAACGCTCGCGCCTATTTCGGCGGCCTCCTTGCCCCTGAGCTCCCTGTTCCTGCGGTACTCGCGCCGGACGGCGTCCGTAATTTCCAAAGACGTCTCAAGGCCGAAGTCCGCGCCTATGAGAGTCTCCTCTATGCGCTCGATGTCGCCCTCGTCGATCTTCCTGCCGAACGCAGACGCGAGCCCCCCAAGCGCCGCGGCCGCCGTCTTGCGCAGGCCCTCCTTAAACTTTTTGAAAACGGAAAACATATCCCCCGCGGCTCAGCCGCGCCTATCCGCCGAGCGCAGCGGCCTGTTCAAAGTGCCCTTTATGTTGTCCAAAACCCCGTTGACGAACCTGCGAGAATCCGTTCCGGCAAAGATTTTGGAGAGGTCGATGGCCTCGTTTATCGACACGACCGGAGGTATGTCGCCGCGAAAGAGAAGCTCGAACACCGCAAGGCGCAGTATAGCCAAATCTACTCGCGCGATTCTGTCCATAGTCCAATTTTTGGCGCTGCCGGATATCGCCGCGTCTATTTCTTCCTTGTGGGCAAGCACGCCCGCGACAAGCTCCTCCGCAAACGCGTAGTATTCGCGCGGGCGCTCGCGCTCGGCAAAAAACGCGGACAGCGCAGACGCGACGTCGTCGGTCGGATTGGCTTCCAGCATGTATAGTATCTGCACGGCGGCCGCGCGGTTTTCGCGGCGCCCGGCAAACTTCGTCTTTTGGCTCTCTTCCATTTGAAAAATCAGCCCTTTCTGGGTTTCCTGCTCCGCTTGACGGCGCGCTTTTTCTGCGCGGACTTGTCGTAAATTTCGTCCTCCGGAAGGACGACCGCGCCCCCG
>CALXMX010000067.1 GCA_944389575.1 uncultured Opitutales bacterium | reverse complement strand
TGCGTCTCCGTCGCGGAGCACAGAAGCCGCTTGTAGCAGTCCTCCGCCGCGAGCGCCATCTGCCGACCGCAGGGCGAATCCGGATTTTTTACAAACATGCGCCGCAACAGCGACACCGCGCCGGCCTCCTCCGGAATCACGCGCATTATCAGCAGCCCTTCGGCCTCTCCGCGGCGAACGGCCAGAATCCTGTGCGACGGAGCGGATTTTGCCGGTTCGCTCCAATCGAAGTAGTCGCGGTACTTCGCGGCCTCGGCCTCCTTGCCGAACATCACTTTGGAGGACATTACAGACTCGCTCTCGAAATACTCGCGCATGGCGGAGCGCGCGGAGGCGTCGTCGGAAATTCTCTCGGCGATGATGTCGCGCGCGCCCGCGAGGGCGGCGGAGGCGTCCGGCACTTCGCTTTCGGCGTTCGCAAACTTTGAGGCTTCGGCCTCGCAGTCACCGGCGTCGTCGAATATGAAATCGGCAAGCGGCTCGAGGCCGCGCTCCTTCGCAATAGAAGCGCGGGTGCGCCGCTTGGGCCTGAAGGGGAGGTATATGTCTTCAAGTTCGGTAAGCGTTTCGGCCGCGTCTATTTTCGATTCGAGTTCTGAAGTCAGCTGCCCGCGCTCGCCGAGCGAATTTTTTATGGATTTGCGCCTCTCGTCAACCGCCTTAAGCCTTTCGAGCCAATCGCGGACGGCGGCCACGGCGACCTCGTCGAGCGATCCGGTGGCTTCCTTTCTATATCTGGCTATGAAGGGAACTGTCGCGCCCTCCGACAAAAGCTTCGCCGCAGCCTCTATTTGGCGCGCCGAAATTCCCAGTTCCGCGCCGATTTTTGCGATGTGTCTTTCATTCATATTTCGCGGTATTTTCCATATCCGCGTTCCCCTTTCAAGTTCGGATTTATAAGATTCAAAAATGCGCGAAACGCGAACGTTCCGCCTTTCTCCAAATTTCAAAAAAACCCTTCCCGCATTGCCCGGTTTTGAAGCGCGCCACCGCCGCACGCCTGCGCTATGCAAAAGGGCGCGCCGGGCAAAGGGGTTTAAAATTGGCGAACGCTTGAAATTCTTGGAAAGGCTTTTTAGCGCACTGCGATTTCAGGCGGATTAAAGCGAAAAATTCAATGAAATGCCGCGCTTCAAACCCGCAATATTCGGCCATGCAAAAATATGGCGCCTGCAAAAAAATCTTTGAAGCCGATGGTCGCAATTTGACGCATTGCCGCCGCCGGAGGTTCCGCAGGACGCTTTTAGCGCAGCGCAAATATCACGTTTCACAAATTTGCGGCTGTAGGTCGCGCTCGCGCGCCCATTTCCGCGCACCACCGCCGCGCGCCTTCGCCATGCAAAAGGGCGCGCCGGGCAAAGGGGGTTAAAATTGGCGAACGCTTGAAATTCTTGGAAAGGCTTTTTGGCGCACTGCGATTTCAGGCGGATTAAAGCGAAAAAAATTCAATGAAATGCCGCGCTCTAATCCCGCAATATTCGGCCATGCAAAAATATGGCGCCTGCAAAAAAAATCTTTGAAGCCGATGTCGCAATTTGACGCACTACCGCCGCCGGAGGTTCCGCAGGACGCCTTTAGTGCAGCGCAATCACGGTTCACAAATTGCGGCTGCAGGTCGCGCTCGCGCGCCCATTTCCGCGCGCCACCGCCGCGCGCCTGTACCCGCTTAAATTCTCCAACTCCATAAAAGTAAAAAATTCTGCAAAAGAAAATACGCGGCCGCACTTCTGTCTGCGCTTCTGTCTACGCCTCTGTTCTCGCTTCTGTCTGTACTTCTGTCCGTACTTCTGTCTACGGCTTCTGTCCGCGCTAAAAACCACAAATCCCGCCTAGGGCTGAAAGCCGCAATTTTAAAATGATTTCATGCCGGCACAAAATATTAAACTCTCCCGCCCCCCAACCGCTTTTCAAGGCGCCCCGGAAGCGCAAAAAAAGCCGCGCGAAAATCCCTCGCGCGGCTTTGAAGGTAAAAAGGCTATTTTATTGGCTTACTTCCACTTCGCCTATCGTCCAATGGCGCTTGGTGTCCTTTGTGCACTCGACCTTGAGAATGTTTGCGACAACCGGTTTTTCGAGAGTCAGAGTCGCCGTCCAACCGTCGCGCGATATTTCGAGTTTAGAGGGCACGGGCGCAAGGCTCTCGGCGCTCGCGCCGGCAAAGAGCTGGTAGTCGCGCGGGAAGTCAAACACCTTGCCGAGGCGATATACTATTTTGGAGATCTTCCTCGGATAGCCGAAGTCCACCTGAATCCAAGTTCCCTTGGAAAAGAACGCGTTTGTGCAGCAGTAGGTCTTGGGATTTCCGTCAACCGCGAACTTCTTCTCCCTGGGAGAGGCGCTCCACGAGCAGTCGAACGTCGGCTTCAGATTCTTCAGAACCTCCGCCGCCTTGGCCGCCTCCTTGTTCAGACCCTTCTTCTTCAGCAAATCCACAATTTGCGGAGAGGGCTTTGCCTGCATGGCCTCAATGGCGATCTCCTTCTCCTCGGCGCGCACAGCCTTATTGAGAATGTACTCGGCGCTCTCCGCGTCAAACCCGGCGCGCTTGCCTACATTCACGAGCGAAATTTGCGCCAGAGTCAGCGCGCGCTGGTTCCTGAGGCTCTTGCATATCTGCAGGAGCGGCTTGAGGGCGGAGGCGTTTTTCCAGTCGCCAAGCGTCTTTACCACGGCCTCCTTGTTGCCAGCCTTGTACTGCTCGATGCAGAAATCAATGCCGTCGGAAGTAGAAAGCATCGGCATGAAGCGCATGAACACGGCGATCTCCTTCGGATCTTTCGCCTTCTTTGCGGCCGACAGGGCCGCCTCAAACATCTCCGCGTCCATGGGATTATTTGAAAGGCAGCGGAAGAGCACGCGGCTCTCCTGCCCGAACAGCGGGTGCGCCTCGGACTTCTCGTAAATCTTGAGCAGATTTATAAACACGTCCTTCGTGGCTATCGATGCCATCATCTCCAACATGGCCTTCTTTTGGGACTCGTCCATATTCGGATAGGCCGCGTAGATCTCGTTCATCTCGTCGGATATGTCCAAACGGCCCAATGTCTGGGCGATGAGGTCGGCCTGCGCGGGCGAATTTTTCTTCATGGACTTGTCGAGAAGGTGCTTGACTATGCCCTTGTCCTTGAGCGACGCCAAGAACGCGCTGACGACCTTCTTCTCGTTGCCGTTCAAGAGCTCGGCAGACTCGATAATCGTATCCATGTCGGAGAACTTGCCGATCTTTGAGACGAGGAACGCCTGCGCTATCAGCAAATCCGCCGACTGGGGCTTGATTTTCAACGCCGCCGAAGCGTCCTCGCCGCGCAGCCAGAGGGTGTACAAAAGCTTTGCCTTGCCCTTTTCGTCGAGAGCCTCAAACGTGAGGTACGAAGGAATTTTTGCCTCCTTGTTGACCGCAAGAAAGCGCATCAGCCTGGTCTGGTCTAACGCGTTTTCGGGCAGCGCGGACGGAATCTGATAGGGCTTGTCCTTGGTCTTGAGGTTTACGGTCTTGGTGGTGTAGTGGTCGATTGCGTTGGAGAGGCGGCCGCAGATTCCACGGGTGTCGTAATCCTTGGCCTTCGACAAACGTTCGAGAACCTTCTGGAACTTAACGCAGTTTGCGTCCGACGATATTCCCACCGCGCGCAAAGCCTCCGCCAGTATCGCCCGATAGACCGCAGAACCGCTGTCGCTCTTGAGTTCGTCGTACACGAACGACTCTATCTTCTTGCAGTACTCCTTGTCGGTATTGTTGGCGTAGAGCGCGTAGAGGAGATTGTTTATCTGCTCGTCCTTCTCTCCGTACGACAGCGACGAAAATTCCTTGATTTGCTCGAGGGTCGGCTGGTCGTACATCGGGACGTAGACGGACTTGTTTGTGAACGGCAACGGCGTGGTGTCCGCATCGAGGTCGCCGCACACAAACTGAATCAGGCGCATATACAACTCCTGTATTTCGGGCCTCGGATAGTTGTCCCAGCCGTGCCCCCACGCGCCGTAGGCCACCCTGCCCTTGCCGAAGCTCTTAATCCACACCATGGCGATGTCGCCGTCGGTACGGACTTTGCGCGGCTTCTTGGGGTAGGTGCCGTCGCCGAAGGCGCTCGGTATCGGGCTGCGGAACTCGTCGAGGCGAATCAGAACTCTGCACTTGGAGCGGTCGTAGGATTCGCCGACCATATAGATTTCGTCCTTGAGCTTGAAACCGTCGTTCTTCCATATCCCCTTCGTGACGGGAGACTGGGTGTCGTCAATGACAAACGTCTCGGCGATGTTGCCAGCGCCCCACGGGTGGCTGATGAACTCCCCGCCGAGCATGTCCGTAAAGGCCTTGTTGCGGTTGTGCGGGTAGTTGTAGCAGTCCACCCCGGCGTGTATGGCGAACACGCCGCCGCCGTTGTTGACGAAATCTATGAGGTTCTGGCAACGCCTGTCGGATATGGCCTTAACCTCCGGATCCTTGAGGTTTACCGACTTGGGATTCTTGGGATCCGACGACGGCGCAAGGAAGGCCTGCGTCGTGTTGTTGAGAATTACCGCGTCGTACTTTTTCAGGTTCTCGGCCTCAAATTCGGCCGGATCATCGCTGAAGACGACTTCAAATATCCCCAAATTTTTGGAGAGGTTGGAGAGCATCTCGTTGGCCCCCAATATGCCGGTATTGTGGCGCCAGCCGACCGTGCGCGAAAAGCTCAATATCTTTCTGGGCTTTTTCGGAGAGGCGGCGGGCTTCACCGGACAAGCCTTGGCGATCTTGTCCTTCATGTCCTGCGGCATTGGGTCGTCAACCAGCTTGTTCTGCGAGAACAAGAGGCCGGCGGACGCGGCGAGTATCGTTGCGATTAACGAAAATTTCTTCATAGTTTTGCCTTCCCAATCACTATTATATTACATTGGCCCATTCGCCGCGATTTTCGCGCCACAAGTATTTGTTGGCCTCGGCGTCGTTCTTGAAAGTGCAGGTTTTCCAGTCCCACTCCAGCGGCCTGCCCAGCCTGTGGGCGATGTTGCCGATGATGCACATGTTGCAGCTCGACACCCCGACCTCCGCCGGACATATCACCTGGCGGCCGGTCAATATGCCGTCGATAAAGTTCTGCATGTGCCCGTTCGTCACCTCGGTGGCCGTCGAACCGGGCGGTATTTTGCCGGACTGCCACTTCTCGACGTCCGTCCAGAACCAATGTCCGCGGCTGGCCGCGCAAATGCCCTCCGTTCCGATAAACGTCACCATCGGATTATTGACGGTGCACTTCTTGGCTCTTACCACGCCGGGAACGCCGTAATAAACCTTCGTGCCGTTGTCGTATTCGTAGTAAATGTTTTTCGTGTCGCCGGGAGTCGGCCCCTTAGACTCGAAGACGTGGACGTACTTCGGGCCCTTGCCGTCCATGCCGAGCCCCCATTGCGCGATGTCGAAATGGTGCGCGCCCCAGTCGGCCTGCATTCCGTTGCCGTAATCGACATGCCAGCGCCACTCGCCCCACGGGTGCGAATACGGCGCCTCCTTTTTGCCGTTGTTGCCGTACAGGTGCGGCAGCAAGTGGCTGGAGTACTCGCGCATCGGCGCGGGCCCCACCCACATTTCCCAGTCCATGCCCTTCGGCAGGGGCTCCGCCGGCCAGTTGTAGTACGTGGGAAACTTGCGGCCGAAATTGCACCAGACCTCCTTGATTTCGCCCAGCGCGCCGGAGGCCACCAGCTGGTGCTGCTTGCCGAACCCCATGTCGCTGCGCTGCATGGAGCCCGTCTGGAACACCACGCCGGCGTCGTTGACAGCCTTGAGTATCTGCTGGCCCTCCTGAATCGAGAAAGTCAGCGGCTTTTCGCAATAAATGTGCTTTCCGGCGCGCGCGGCCAAAACCGTCTGTATAGTATGCCAGTGGTCGGGAGTCACTATCACGACGGCGTCTATGGACTTGTCGGCGTTCACGTCGCGGAAGTCCTTGTATTTCTTTGTGCCGAATTTCTTGCAGTTTCTCGAGTTGTATACGTAGTCGAGACGCTCGTCGTCAACGTCGCAGATGGCCGACAAATTCGTCTGCGGATTCCCGCAAATCGGACCCAGATGCGCCCCCGCCTGCTTGCCGAGGCCTATCACGGCCATGTTGATTTTCTCGTTGGGCGACCCGTTCGCCCAGAGATCCTTCGCTATAAAGAAGGGTGCCGACACCGCTGCGGCCATCGACGACTTCTTTATGAAACTTCTCCTGTTCATTTTATTCATATTCATAAATAACCTCCCCGCGCTCTCCGCGCGATACGTTGCTCTTAACCGTCCTATCTAAATCGCCCGAATCGTCAAGTTTTTTAATTCCCTTCCTCCGCCCCATTCCGGGACTTAACTTTCCGAATCACCCCCGCCCCCCTCCTCTCCCCGGCGCGCCGTAGCAAAAAAAATTTTTCCGCCCGCGCGCGGAAGATAAAAAATCTCCGCAAGGCCGAAAAAGTCCGCAGGCTAAAAAAACGCCCCTTAAAAAAAAGCCCCGCTATTGAAGAACGGCGGCCGACTGACGGGGCGCCGGCAATTTGGAAGCGGCTGAGCATTCGGGAATCCGCACTGGCGGATTAATCCATACCGGCGGGCTAATACCATACTGGCGCGTTAATCCACAGCGGCGAGTTAATCCGCACCGGTAGATTTCATATTTCTTGAATTTGCCCGCTGCCGATTCTATTAATACCGGCCAGAAATTCTCATGCCGGAAACATATTACAAAATATTGAACGCCGACGGCACTTCGCCGACGACAAATTTCGATTACTCCCCCTATCTTCCAAAAGGCGGAACTCCCGGGAAGTGGCTTCCGCGCATAGACGGCGCAAAAATCAGGGAACGCGGCTACTACGCGTCAAAATACTGGAACATGTGGTACGCAAAAGGCCGGCGGATTTTTGAGGTGGAGCTGGCCGACAAGTTCGCCCCGACCGACGCGGGAGCCGAACACCAAATCTGTTCGTCGCGCATGCGGCTGCTCAAGGACGTCACGGACGAGATTCTAAGCGAATACCGCCGCAAGGAGGAGTCGGCCGCCGTGGAAATTCCCCAAAAAGAAAAGTGGAACATCGGCCCGGACAACTCAGGAATGGGGAATGTCGGGGCGATGAACAGCGGCAATTTCAACTTGGGCAATTCCAATTCCGGCAAGCGCAACCGCGGCAGCTTCAATACTGGCGACGCAAACGCCGGCATGGACAACGTGGGCGACCGCAATTCCGGCAGCTCCAACTCCGGAAGCGAAAACGTCGGGCATCGAAACAGCGGCGATTCAAACGAGGGCTCCTACAACTCGGGCTCCCACAACCGCGGGCACAAAAATTCCGGCAGCTTCAACGTCGGCAATTCAAACTCCGGCAACTGGAACGTCGGCGACCGCCACTGCGGCTTTTTCAACACAAAACCCGCCCCGGTTTACATGTTCAACAAACCCGCCGGGCTCCCGCCGTCCAAAATCTCCATTCCCGCATGGCTGAACAAACCCGACCCGAAATCGGAATTTGAAAAGGCGCCGGAGTCCGAACTGCTGGCCGCGCTCTCTCTGCCGAATTTCGACCACGAAATTTTCGAGGAAATAACGGGCATATCGAAATCCGACTTCGACCGCCGCCTGCGCCGAACGCGCTAACGCGGCGCAGCCTCTCCCGGCGCCGGAATCTTCCGCGCATAGACGGCGCAAAAATTCTCCATAGGCGCGGCGCCCCGCCGGCCCGCCCGAACGCGATTTCAATCCCGCTTTTTCTGCCAGACCCTGACGTACTCGACAAAATACTCGGCGGGCAAATCGGCGGCGGCGGGTTCGCCGGCCCACGTCTTCATTACTTCGCAGTCTATGTTCAGATACATCGGCCTGTGAAACGACTTATTGGGGCGCTCGTCCACAACTTTCCCGTCGAGAACCCAGACGAGCTTTTCCGGCGTCCAAAGCAGGCCTCCCGTATGGTAGCGCTCGGAAAACGACTCTTCCACCGGCGTCTTTTTCCCCTCAATCTGCCTGCCCAGCCACACCTTTGACTCCACGTACGGCGTGTCCGCTACATGGGTGGTCGTGTAGTAAATTCTGTCAACCGGAACGGCCGAGGGATCCTTCGGGCGAATAGTGCTCTTTCCGAAAACCTCGAATATGTCGATTTCCTCAATGCGATTGCCCGGCCTGTATTTCGCGGGCGGATCGAGCGGATCGTTCAGCCAGAACGCGTTGCACACGCTCGCGTTCATAGACTTAAACTTCACCTCGAAATACCCGTACAAAACGCGCGTTCGGCTCCGGAACATCGCCGTCGAAAACCTCTCCTTGCCCTCCGCGCGGAGTTCGGGGCACACCTTTTCGGGGTCTTCCGCGCGCGCGGTAAGAACGAGCTTTGAGTCGCGCACGGACACGTTTTTGCGGGCGAAGTGAAACGCGCCGGCGCGACCGTTCCAAGTCGGATAGAAATCCAGCCACTTTGAGGCGTCAAAACCCTTGTCGAACTCGTCGCTAAAGGCGCGGTTCAGGGCGTAGTCGCCTTGTAAAAGCCCGGCCGGAGCGTCGGGCTTCGGCTCCGACGCGCAGGCGGACTGGAACAGCCCGCACTGAAACCCGCACAAAAAAAGCGAAGACGCCCCCGCGGCCCATATTGCACTTTTTAAGAATCCCATTTTTCCTCCTTTAGACCGATAGCCGATCCGCCAATCCCATTCGTCCACCCCGCAACATCGGACATTCGAACACGCAACATCGCGCATTCAAGCCCGCAACATCGCGCATTCGCCCCCGCCGCACCGCGCGGGCGGTTTCTGTTGAAATCATTGGCCTGAAATCCGCCTTTTTCAAGCCCAAAATGAAAAACGGACGCACGCGTCGGAAATTCGGAGATTTTTAGCGGCAAGAAAAAAAGAGTTGCATAAGTCGCGGAAACGGGGAAAATGTAGGAATTATTTTAACAGAACAAGGAAAAGGAAATAGAAATGGCAATCAAAGTTGGCATTAACGGTTTCGGCAGAATCGGGCGCATGGTGTTTCGCGCGGCTGTTGAGAACTTCGCAAACGACATTCAGATAGTCGGCATCAACGACCTGCTCGACCCCGATTATCTCGCATACATGCTGAAGTACGACTCGGTGCACGGGCGCTTTGACGGAGACGTCAAGGTTGACGCGAGCACGATGATAGTCAACGGCAACAAGATTCGCCTCACTTCCGAGATGGATCCGGCGAACCTCAAGTGGAGCGAAGTCGGCGCGGACATCGTGGTGGAATCGACCGGATTCTTCCTCACTGAAGAGCTTGCCGGCAAGCACATCGCGGCGGGCGCGAAGAAGGTCATCATGTCGGCTCCCTCGAAGGACGCCACTCCGATGTTCGTGTACGGCGTAAACGACAAGACCTACGCCGGTCAGAAAATCATTTCCAACGCTTCCTGCACCACGAACTGCCTGGCTCCGATATCGAAGGTTCTCAACGACAAGTTCGGCATCAAGCGCGGCCTCATGACGACCGTGCACGCCACCACGGCGACCCAGAAGACCGTCGACGGCCCCTCGAAGAAGGACTGGCGCGGCGGACGCGGAATACTTGAGAACATCATACCGTCCTCGACGGGCGCGGCCAAGGCGGTCGGCAAGGTTCTTCCGGAGCTGAACGGCAAGTTGACGGGCATGTCCATGCGCGTTCCCACTTCCGACGTTTCGGTTGTCGATTTGACGGCCGAACTGGAAAAGCCC